>JABICI010000008.1 GCA_018652335.1 Flavobacteriales bacterium | reverse complement strand
TATAGTAGGGATAATATACGGATGTAAATGGCAAAAAATAATTGAAGGAATAAGCAATAGTATAAAATCTGTTGTGCCAGCAATAATTATGCTACTACTTATTGGGGCATTATCAGGGACATGGTTAATCTCAGGCGTTATTCCTACAATGATTTATTACGGTTTACAGATACTTAATCCAAAAATATTCTTGTTTGCTACAGCAATTATTACAGCAATAGTATCGCTTTCAACTGGAAGTTCTTGGAGCACTATTGCAACAGTCGGAATAGCCCTATTAGCAATTGGAACTGCCATAGGCCTTCCAATTGGATTAATTGGAGGATCTATCATATCTGGCGCATATTTTGGTGACAAAATGTCTCCATTATCTGAAACTACAAATATGGCCGCTGCTATAGGTGGTGTTGATTTATTTGATCATATAAAATATATGATGCTTACAACTATACCTTCATTTTTAATTACAATAATTATATTTCTTATAATAGGATTTTACTTTGATACTAATATCTCTTCTCGACAAATTAGTCAGGCAACTGAAGTTATTGCTAATAAATTCAACATATCAATATGGCTATTTTTAGTACCTATCTTTGTTATAGTAATGATAATAAAGAAAGTTTCAGCTATACCTGCTTTATTATTTGGAACAATTTTAGGTGCAATATTTGCAATCATTTTTCAACCTTCTATTGTAATTGAAATTTCTGGAATGTCTTCATCTAATATAAGTTCATATTATATTGGAATAGTAAATTCAATGATTGGCGATGTAAATTTCAATTCTGTAAATACTACAATAAATGATATATTTAATATTGCAATTGCTGACAGATCTGATTTACTTAAATCTGGTGGAATGTATGGAATGCTCAATACTTTACTACTTATATTTTCTGCGATGATTTTTAGTGGATCAATTGAGGCAACAGGTTTGCTTAATAGAGTTGCTTATCCTATTGTTGAATATGCAAAAAGTACAGGAAGTCTAATTGCATCAACAGCTACAACATGTATCTTTTTCAATTTAACAACATCAGATCAATATATGAGCATAGTTGTTCCTGGTAGAATGTATTCTAAAACCTATGAAGAAAAGAAATTAGCTCCTGAGAATCTGAGCAGAACATTGGAAGATAGCGGAACGGTTACATCCGTTTTAATTCCATGGAATTCTTGTGGAGCAACACAATCAGCAGTATTAGGTGTTGCAACACTAGCTTACCTCCCATTTTGCTTCTTTAACCTTATATCACCATTAATGACAATAGCATATGGGTATTTTGGCATAAAGATTAAGAAATTAAGGAAATAGAGTTTTTAACTGTTTAACAGTATAATCAATATCATCTTTAGTTGTAAATTTACTAAATGAGAATCTAATACCGGGTCTTTTAGTTTCTGATACAATTTCTGATAAAACATGAGAACCAGAATTACTTCCTGATGCACAAGCACTACCTCCACTGCATGCAATACCCAAAATGTCAAGATTAAAAAGTAGCATTTCAGCAATATCAGTTTCTGGAAAATGACAAGAAAGCACAGTATATAAACTATTTTTAATGTCAGCAGATTTTGCATAGAATTGTACATCTACTATTTGTGATGTCAATTTCTCAATCATATATAGTTTAATATCCTCTATGTAACTTCTTTCTAATTTTAAATTTTTATATGCTAACTCCATAGCCAATGCAAGACCAGCAATTCCATAGATATTTTCAGTTCCCGCTCTCATATTTCTTTCTTGTGAACCTCCTCTAAGAAGTGGTTTTATTTTTATGTTTTCAGAAATATAAACAAATCCTATCCCTTTAGGACCATGAAATTTATGAGCAGAAGCAGCCATAAAATCAATATTTATTTCCTGCATATTAAAGTCATAGTGTGCAATAGTCTGGACAGTATCAGAATGAAAAATAGCATTATGTTCTTTACAAATATCACCAATTTGCTTAATATCTTGAATTGTACCTATCTCATTATTAGCGTGCATAATAGATACGAAAGTTCTTGTGTTATTTTTTAATAATTCTTTAAGATGATTAAGACAAACAACACCGTTTTCATCCACATCAACATAAGATAATTTAATCACTTTCTGCTTTTCTAAATCTTGTAGAGGATATAAAACTGCATGATGTGATAGTTTTGATGTAATTGCATGTGTGATGTTGTGGTCATGGATACCACACATTATTGCCATATTATCAGCTTCAGTTCCTCCAGAAGTAAAAAAAATAGAACTTGGAGATGTATTAAGTAATTTAGCTATAGTTTTTCGTGAATTCTCAACAATTATCTTTGATTCTCTTCCATACGAGTGGATAGATGAAGGGTTACCAAAATGAGATTTCATCATTTCATTTGTCATCTCTATAACTTCAGGGGCTAATGGAGTTGTTGCTGCATTATCTAAATAAACCTTCATATAATTTTTTTGATTTCTAAGATCATATCATCTGCAAGTTTACTGGCAGCTTCCTGACTATTACTTTCAGCATATATTCTTATAATTGGTTCTGTATTTGATTTTCTAAGATGAACCCATCCATCATTAAAGTCAATTTTTAAACCATCAATTGTAGTAATATCTTCATTTTTAAATTTGCGCTCTAAGGTTGATAGAATCAAGTTTACATTAATATCTTTTGTTAACTTAATTTTATTTTTTGAAATGAAATAATTTGGATATGATTTCCTTAGATTCTTAACTGAAATATCTTTCTCTGCGATCTGAGTTAAAAAAAGTGCAATTCCAATTAAAGCATCTCTTCCATAATGTAAATCCGGATAAATCACTCCACCATTTCCTTCTCCTCCAATAATTGCATTTATTTCTTTCATCTTCTCAACAACATTAACTTCCCCAACTGCAGATGCTTCATATTTTCCGTTATGCTGTACAGTTATATCTCTTAATGCTCTTGTAGATGATAAGTTAGAAACTGTATTTCCTGGATTTTTACTTAAAACATAGTCAGAAATTGCAACAAGAGTATATTCTTCTCCAAACATTGTACCATCTTCACAAACAAATGCTAATCGATCAACGTCGGGATCAACAACAATACCAAAATCAGCATTCTCTTTTATAACTAAAGAAGAAATTTCTTTTAAGTTTTCTGGAAGTGGTTCAGGGTTGTGAGGAAAATCACCATTTGGAATACAAAAAAGTTTCACACACTCAACACCCATATGTTCAAGTAATTTTGGAATCATAAAACCACCTGTTGAATTTACTGCATCAACAACAACTTTAAATTTAGCTTTTTTAACTAGATCAACATTAACTAAATCTAAATTAAGCACTAATTCAATATGCTTATCATTATAAGAATCATCATAACTATACTTTCCTAATTTTTCAACTTCAGTAAAATTAAATTGATCATTTTTAGCAAGTTCAAGTATTTGAATACCATCACTTTCTGACAAAAACTCACCCCGTGCATTTAATAGTTTTAAAGCATTCCATTCTTTAGGATTATGACTAGCGGTTATTATTATACCTCCTGCAGCTTTTTTTAAATCTACAGCTACTTCTATAGTAGGTGTTGTTGAAAGACCAACATCTATAACATCAAAACCGCAACCTATTAAAGTACCTGAAACTATACGACTAACCATTTCTCCAGAAATACGGGCATCACGACCGATAATTATTGTATTTGAAAAAGTATTCTTCTTTTTTATAAAATGTGCATAAGAAGATGTGAAACGCACAATATCCAATGGAGAAAGTGATTCTCCAACTAAACCACCAATAGTACCTCTTATACCAGAGATAGATTTTATTAATGTCATTATAAGTAATTTATAACAAAATTACATAATTAAATTATTGTTGTGCTCAGTATTAGTATCTTTGTTTAGTTTATTATTAAAATGAAAGAAATTTTAACTCAACTTCCAAAGAGACCTTCAAAACCAAGAGAAAGTGGCTTGACAATGATGATGGATAAAGGGCTCAGCTTAAGAGAAGCTGAAAACTTTTTAGAATCAAATCATGTGCATACTGATATCATTAAGCTTGGATTTGGAACAAGCATACTTACTCCAAATGTTGCAGACAAAATAAAACTTTACAAAAACCACGGAATGCATGTTTATGCTGGAGGCACCTTGTTTGAGGTATTTGCTGTAAGGAACCAACTTGATGATTATCGGAAATATCTTAATAACATTGGTCTTGAAATGGTTGAGATTTCTGATGGATCAATGGAAATGAATCATCATTTCAAATGTGAGACAATAGCTGATTTTTCAAAAGATTTTAAAGTTATTAGCGAAGTAGGAAGCAAAGACGCCTCAGTTGAGATAAGTGGTGATAGTTGGATTAAGATGATGAAAGAAGAATTGGCATCTGGTAGCTGGAAAGTAATTGCCGAAGCACGAGAAAGTGGAAATATTGGTGTTTTTAATGGTGATGGCGCAATAAAATCTGAACTTATTGATAAAATAACACGCATAATACCACCTGAAAAAATTCTATGGGAAGCACCAAAAAAAACTCAACAAATATGGTTTATTAAAAAGTTTGGTGCAAATGTCAACTTGGGGAATATAGCTCCTAACGAAGTTATTCCATTAGAATGCTTGAGATTAGGATTAAGAGGAGATACATTTGAAAATTTTTTAATTTAAAAAAATGAAATATTATATTATACTTTTTCTTAAAGGGATGGGAATGGGTGTAGCAAATGTAATTCCTGGTGTATCTGGAGGAACTATTGCATTAATTACGGAGATATATGAAGATCTTATTACTTCTTTAAAATCATTTGACAGAAATGCATTTAAACTCTTTTTCTCTTTAAAGATTAAAGAGTTCTTTAAATACACAAATTTTTATTTCTTAGCATCAGTTTTTTTGGGTAGTATTGTAAGTGTTTTTACTATAGCTAGCTTATTTGAGTACCTATTTTCTGAATATCCTATACTTATATGGGCTTTCTTTTTTGGACTTATTCTTGCATCTATAATTTTTGTTGGTAAAAGAGTAGAAAATTGGAATATGCAATCAATACTTGCATTAATATTTGGTACAATTGTAGCTTTCTCATTGAGCTTAGCTACTCCGGCAACAGAAAACTCTAACCTATTATTTGTATTTATCTGCGGAATTATTGGAATAAGTGGAATGATGCTTCCTGGACTCTCTGGGTCATACATATTAATATTGTTAGGAAATTATAAGTTGTTGATGGTTACCGCAATAACAGAGTTAAACATTCCATTATTAACAACTTTTTTTCTTGGCTCTATTTTTGGTTTAATGTGTTTCTCACATTTACTATCGTGGATACTAAAAGAATATAAAAATGCTACACTTGCACTACTAACTGGATTTATTTTAGGCTCACTAAAAATTATTTGGCCATGGAAGAAAATTACTGAAAGCTTAATAATAGATGGAAATGAAAAAGTAATATCATATAACATAATTTTGCCAAGCACGCTGGACTCAGATACTATATCAGCTATAGTTTTTGCACTTGTAGGATTTATCATTGTATATTTTTTAGAAGATTTCTCAAAAAGAATATCATGAGAACTTATGGCTTAATTGGCAAAAATCTAACTAATACATTCTCAAAAATTTATTTTAAAAATAAATTTAAAAAAGAACATATTACAAACTCGCAATATCTAGATTTCGAAATTCAAAGTATTTCAGATTTTAAAGAATTATTAAAAAATAAGAAGATATCTGGATTAAATGTCACAATACCATATAAAGAATCAATTATCAAATTTTTAGATGAACTAAGTTTTGAAGCAGGAAAAATTGGAGCAGTAAATACAATCCAGATAAAAAATGGGAAATTAGTTGGACATAATACGGATCACATAGGATTCACTAAAAGTATTTATTCAAAATTAGATGAAAGAAAAAAAGCCATCATTTTAGGAAATGGTGGTGCAGCTAAAGCTATTCGGTACTCCCTAAATAAATTGGGAATAATACATAAAACTATTTCTAGAAATTCAAAATTCAATTATTCAGATTTTAATGCGAGTATGTGCATGGAATATGATATTATTATAAATACAACACCTTTAGGAGTATATCCAGATATTAATTGCGCACCTGAAATTCCTTATGAGTTTTTATCAAACAAACATTTACTTTTTGATCTAACCTATAATCCTCTTGAAACAAAATTCTTAAAAAACGGGAAGATAAATAACACTAAAATTCAGAATGGATTAAATATGCTAGAAATACAAGCAGAGGAGAGTTGGAAAATTTGGAATAAAAAAAATTAAATATTAGTAAATTTGTAAAATAAAATTGACTATGACTGAAAAAATAATTGAGACTTCAGATATAAAAGAAGTAAAACTAGACAACAATCAACTAATACTACAAGATTTAATTGATAAAATAAATCTATTATGTGAGAGCAATAATCCCTACTCAGTTTCAAAAGAAATTGAGGAAATAAAGTCTGTTTTTTACAATAGAATAAATGCTTATAAGAAAGAAACAGAAAATACTATCATTAATAATACAAAAGAAAAACTAAGTAAAGACATAGAAGATAATAAAGAATCTAAAAACAAATACCATCCACTTGAAATTTCTTTTAAAATTTCTTATAATTTATTTAAAAAATTAAAAAAAGAATTTAGAAATAAAAAAACAAATGAAGAACAAAAAAATTTAGAAATAAAAAAACAAATAATTAAAGAAATTGATATATTATCAAAAGATGAGGAGTCTTTAAAAATAACATTTGAAAAATTTAGACTACTTCAAAAAAAATGGAACTCTACTGGATATGTACCCATAACAGAAAACAATAATATTTGGCAATCATATCAACATCATGTAGAGTTATTTTATGACTATATAAAACTAAATAAAGATTTAAGAGATTTAGATTTCAAAAGAAATTTTGAAGAAAAAACACAAATTCTTGAAAAAGCAAAGAAATTACTTAAAGAGTCATCTATCAATATTGCACATAAAGTACTACAAGAACTTCATGAACACTGGAAAAATATTGGTCCAGTTGAAAGAGAACAAAGAGATATTATTTGGAGGAAATTCCAATCTATTTCTAAAGAAATTAACACAAAAAGGAATGATTATTTCTTAACTCTTAAACAGCAAAACAAACAAAAATTAGAAAGCAAAAATCTGCTCTGCAAAAAAATAGATGATCTGTATTCCTTTAAAGATTTATCTCATAAAGATTGGGAGAAAGCAACTACAAAATGTAAGGGATTTGAAGAGGAGTGGAGAAAATTAGGTAACTTAAATCGTGATAATCTCAAAGTTTCATGGAAAAATCTAAGAACATCTTTAGACAATTTTTATAATGCTAAAAGAGAACATTATAAAAACAAAAAAATTATTTCTAAAAAAATTATAGAAAATAAATTAGCAATCTGTAAACAAGCTGAAAAGTTAAAGAATAGTACTGATTGGCATAAAACTGCTAAAGAACTGATTAAATTGCAAGAAGAATGGAAAAAATTTCCTCACTCTTCTTTATCAAATGAAATATGGAATAGATTTAGATTAGCATGTAATACCTTCTTTAATGCAAGAAAAGAGAATTTTAAAAATGTAATTAAACTTGAAGAAGAAGCATCAAATAAAAAGAAGAAAGTTGTTAATAAATTAAAAAAATTAAATCTTTCAGAAAGCCCCAAGAATACACTTAAAGAATTAGAAGTTATCAAGTTAGAATGGAAGAATACAGGAAAAGTTACAAAAAGAGATAAATCGATTAATGATGAGTTCTATAAAACACTAGAATTAAAGTACGAGAAGATAGGTCTGAGTAAAATTGAATTAGATAATATTAAATTACAAAATAAAATAGATTTAATAGGAGACAATAAAAATGCAATTCTAAAGGAAAAGAATTTAATAAAAATGAAGATAGATTCATTAAAAAAAGAGATATTTCAATACGAGAATAACATTTCCTTCTTTGGACATGGAAATGCAACAGAGAAACTATTATTACAGGCTCAAAATAAAATAAGTAATTCAAAAACTGAAATAGCTAGTTTATATAAAAAAATTCAGATGCTAAATAAAGCATAGATGAAATTTAAACTTCAATCAGATTTCAAGCCCACAGGAGACCAACCAACAGCAATAAAGCAATTAGTAGAAGGTTTAAACGATTCTGAACAATCTCAGACTCTACTTGGGGTGACTGGTTCTGGAAAGACTTTTACTATTGCAAATGTGATTCAAGAAGTAAATAGACCTACATTAGTTTTAAGTCATAATAAAACTCTAGCTGCTCAACTTTTTAGCGAATTCAAACAATTTTTTCCAGAAAATGCTGTAGAATATTTTGTTTCATATTATGATTATTATCAGCCAGAAGCATACATTCCAAGTTCTGGAACATATATTGAAAAAGATTTGTCAATTAATGAAGAAATTGAGAAATATAGATTAAAAACAACATCTTCATTACTCTCTGGTAGAAAAGATATAATTGTAGTATCCTCAGTAAGCTGTATCTATGGGATTGGAAATCCAGAAGATTTTCACAATGGAATAATTGATCTGAAGAAAGAAGATATTATTAGTAGAGATCAATTTCTTCAAAAATTAGTTTCAGCATTATATAGTAGAACAACTGCTGAATTTAATAGAGGGAATTTTAGAGTAAAAGGAGATACTGTAGATGTATTTCTTGCTCATAATGATATAGCCTACAGAATCATTTTTTTTGGAAATGAAATTGAAGATATTGAGGCATTTAATCCTGAAAACAGTAAAATAATTGAATCCCTTGATGAAATCAGAATTTTTCCAGCAAGTATATTTGTAGCTTCAAAAGATAAAATACATAATGCAATATCTAATATTCAAGATGATTTAAAATTACAAATTGATTTTTTTAAGGAAATTGGTTTGAAAACTGAAGCAAAAAGAATAGACGAAAGAACACATTTTGATTTAGAAATGATTAAAGAGCTTGGATATTGCTCCGGAATTGAGAATTACTCAAGGTATTTTGATGGTAGAGAAGCAAATAGCAGGCCATTTTGTTTACTTGACTATTTTCCAGATAACTTTATTACTGTTATTGATGAAAGTCATGTAACATTACCTCAAGTAAGAGCAATGTATGGAGGTGATAAATCTAGAAAAAGAAACCTTGTAGATCATGGCTTCAGATTGCCAGCAGCTATGGATAATAGACCATTAAAATTTGAAGAATTTGAACTAATTAATAATCAAACAATATACGTAAGTGCGACACCAGCTGACTATGAATTAGAAAAGTCTGAAGGAATAATCGCTGAACAAATTATTAGACCAACAGGCCTACTTGACCCAAAAATACATATTAGACCAACCCATAACCAAATTGATGATCTTTTAGAAGAAATTAGAGTAAGAATAAAAAAGAAAGAACGTGTTTTAGTTGTAACGTTAACAAAAAGAATGGCTGAAGAATTCAGCAAATACTTAAACAAATTTAATATTAAATGTAGATATATTCACTCTGATGTTGACACTTTAGAGAGGGTAGAAATATTAAATGAATTGAAGGAAGGAATAATTGATGTTTTAATTGGAGTTAATCTACTTCGAGAAGGATTAGATTTACCTCAAGTAAGCTTAGTAGCAATAATGGATGCAGATAAAGAGGGTTTTTTACGATCTTCAAGAGCTTTAACTCAAACTGCAGGTAGGGCAGCTAGAAATATTAATGGACTTGTTATTATGTATGCTGATAAAATAACAGATTCTATGAGAAGAACTATTGATGAAACAGAAAGAAGAAGAGAAAAACAAATTAATTATAATAAAAGAAATGGTCTAAAACCAATGCCCTTGATAAAGAAGGAACAAAATAAACTTGCTGATAGTTTAAATCCATATAAAATAACAACACCTAAAGCTGAAATTAAAATAAATAGCGGTACAACAGAAGAAATAAATAAAATGATAAAAAAAACCAAACTAGAAATGCAAAAGATGGCAAAGAACCTTAACTTTATTGAAGCTGCAAGACTAAGAGATAAAATGCGAGAACTGGAAATTTTATTAAAAAATAACTCATAAAAAAAGCGAGCATTTTGCTCGCTTTTTTTCTATATTATAATAATGCTAATTAAGCGTTTACAATATTTTTAGCTACTGGTCCTTTTTCACCGTCTCCTGGTTCGAATGTTACAGCTGCTCCTTCTTTAAGAGTTTTGTAACCTTCAACTTGAATTTCTTGAAAATGAGCAAAGTAATCTGTTCCATCAGATCCTTCAATGAAACCATATCCTTTACTTCCGTTAAACCATTTTACTGTTCCTTCCATAATTGTTTTTTTAAAATTTATTAATACTAGTGGGAACAACCCCACAAAAACTGCTGCAAATATAACAAAAAATTAATAACACTTATTTTTTGCAGATTTCAGCGTATTTTTAAGTAGCATTGCAATTGTCATTGGGCCAACACCTCCAGGAACTGGTGTAATGAAACTACACATATTTGCTACTGAATCAAAATCAACATCACCCAAAAGCTTCCATCCACTTTTAGTTTTTTCAGACTTGACACGATTAATTCCAACATCAATAATACATGCTCCATCCTTAATCATCTCACTGTTAATAAATTGAGCTTTTCCAAGAGCTACAATTAAAATATCAGCAGTTCTCGTTATTTCTTTTAAATTTTTTGTTCTACTATGTGTTAAAGTAACTGTAGAATTTCCTGGGGTATTATTTCTTGCCATTAAAATACTCATAGGAGATCCAACTATATGACTTCTACCAACAACAACACAATGCTTACCTGATGTTTTTATATTATATCTAGAAAGCAATTCCATTATTCCAGCTGGAGTTGCAGGCAAGTATGTTGGTAAATTCAAAGCCATTCTTCCAATATTAGTAGGATGAAAACCATCAACATCTTTTTCTACATTAATTGCTTGTGTTACCTTTAGTTCATCGATATGATTTGGCAAAGGGAGTTGAACAATTAATCCATCAATATTTTGATTATTATTAATTTTATTAATTTCATTTAACAAATCTAACTCAGAAACATCTTCATTAAATCTGACTAAAGTTGAGTCAAAACCAACTTGTTCACATGCTTTTACCTTGGCTCCAACATATGTTTCACTAGCACCATTTGAACCAACAAGAATAGCTGCTAAATGAGGTTTCTTCACACCTCTTGAAACTAATTCATCTACCTCTTTCCTTATCTCAGCTTTAATATCAATAGATGTTTTTTTTCCGTCTAATAAAATCATATCAAAATTTATAATCCGGGCATATTACCTCGTCCTTTCATCATTTGCATCATCTGTTTTGCGCCACCTCCCTGCATCATCTTCATCATTTTACTCATTTGCGAAAATTGCTTAATAAGCTGATTAACTTCAACAACTGTAGTTCCGCTTCCTAAAGCTATTCTTTTTTTTCTACTTCCATTTAAAATATTTGGATTAGCTCTTTCTTTTTTTGTCATTGAATGAATGATTGCTTCGATGCCATTAAATGATTCATCATTAACATCAACATCTTTAATTGCTTTATTCATACCAGGGATCATACCCATTAAATCTTTAACATTACCCATTTTCTTAATTTGTTGAATTTGTTTTAAGAAATCATCAAAACCAAATTGATTCTTAGCGATTTTCTTTTGAACCATTCTTGCTTCTTCTTCATCAAATTGTTGTTGAGCACGCTCAACTAAGGAAATCACATCACCCATACCCAAAATTCTGCTAGCCATTCTATCAGGATGAAAGACATCTAAACCATCCATTTTTTCTGAAGTTCCAATAAATTTAATTGGCTTATCTACTACTGATCGAATAGTTAATGCTGCTCCACCTCTTGTATCTCCATCAAGTTTAGTTAATACAACCCCATCAAAATTTAATATATCGTTAAATGATTTTGCAGTATTCACAGCATCCTGACCTGTCATAGAATCAACAACAAACAAAATCTCATCAGGCTTAACTCCACTTTTGATATTAGCAATTTCTGTCATCATTTCATTATCTACAGCAAGTCGTCCAGCAGTATCAATTACAACAACATTATGCCCATTAACTTTGGCGTGCTTTATCGCATTTTTTGCTATTTCAATTGGATCCTTAATCTCTCTATCTTCGTAAACATCAACACCTACTTGATGAGCAAGAACACCAATTTGATCTATAGCTGCTGGTCTGTATACATCACATGCTACTAAAAGAGGTTTTTTGTTCTTTTTACTTTTTAGATGTAAAGCTAATTTTCCAGAAAAAGTTGTTTTACCACTTCCTTGTAAACCTGCAATTAAAATGATAGATGGGTTTCCTTCTAAACTAATCTCAGAAAATTCACTTCCCATCAAAGAAGCTAACTCATCTTTCATAATTTTAGTAAGTAGCTGTCCAGGATCAATTGCTGTAAGTACTTTCTCACCAATTGCCTTTTCCTTAACATTTTGAGTGAAATTTTTAGCTGTCTTAAAATCAACATCAGCAGAAATAAGGGCTTTTCTTATTTCTTTCATTGTTTGAGCAACATTTATTTCTGATATACTTCCCTGCCCTTTTAGTAATTTAAAAGCTTTTTCTAATTTAAGTGATAAATTTTCAAACATTTATTAAGTTTTTTATTACAAAAGTAATGATTTCTCTAATTAAACATCAACAACACCATACAAATCAAAATGATCAGTTTTTTCTACTTTTACTCTTGCAAAGTCACCGATTCTAATATATGTATTATCAGCTTTAACTAAAATCTCGTTATCAACATCAGGAGAATCAAACTCTGAACGACCAATAAAGTAATCACCTTCTTTTCTATCAAACAAAACTTTTAAAGTTTTTCCTATTTTTTTTTGATTTAAATCCCAAGATATATTTGTTTGAAGATCCATAATCTCTTCAGCTCTCTTTTTCTTAATACTATCTGGAACATCATCAACAAGATCATGAGCTGAAGTGTTTTCTTCATGTGAGTATGTGAAAACACCAAGACGGTCAAATTTAGTGTCAGAAACCCACTTTTTAAGTTGATTAAAAATTTCATCAGTTTCACCTGGATATCCTACAATTAAAGTAGTTCTAATTGCCATCTCAGGCACCTTTTCTCTAAAACTTTTTATTAATGAATTAGTTCTCTCAAAAGAAGTACCTCTTTTCATTGATTTCAAAATATTATCATTAATATGCTGTAGAGGAATATCAATGTAATTGCATACTTTGTTATTATTTTTAATCACTTCTAAAACATCTTTTGGAAAACCAGTAGGGTAAGCATAATGTAAACGAATCCATTCTATTCCATCAACTTCTGACAAAGAAGTTAAAAGATCTGCTAATCTTCTTTTATTATAAATATCTAGTCCATAAAAAGTTAAATCCTGAGCAATCAAAATTAGTTCTTTCACTCCATTCTTCGCTAAATTTTTAGCTTCAGTAACCAATTTTTCTATTGGTGTTGATTTATGCTTGCCTCTCATCAAAGGAATTGCACAGAAAGAACATGGACGATCACAACCTTCTGAAATTTTTAGATATGAATAATGTTTAGGAGTTGTTGTTAATCTATCCCCTAACAATTCATGTTTATAGTCAGCGCCTAAAACTTTAAGCAACTTAGGCAGGTCAGTTGTACCAAAATATTGATTGACATCCGGAATATCTTTCTCAAGATCAGCTTTATATCTTTCAGAAAGGCAACCCGTAACATACAATTTATCAATTTGTCCCAATTCTTTTCTTTGAGCCTGTTCTAGAATTGTGTTTATTGATTCTTCCTTTGCGTTATCAATAAAACCACACGTATTTACAACAACTATATTTTCATCTTCTTCAGATTCATGTGAAACAGGAATATTATTAGCAACTAACTGCCCCATTAATACTTCAGAATCATATAAATTTTTTGAGCAACCTAGAGTAATTACATTAATTTTATTTTTCTTTAAAGACTTTGTACGCATTAGCTAAATATTGAATCAATAAAATCTTGTTTACTAAATTCCTGTAAATCATTTATCCCTTCTCCAACACCAATGTATCTAACAGGTATTTTAAACTGATCTGAAATTCCTATTACTACACCACCCTTAGCTGTTCCATCTAACTTTGTAAGCGCAATAGAACTAACATCTGTAGCTGCAGTAAATTGTTTTGCTTGTTCAATTGCATTCTGACCTGTAGATGCATCTAAGACCAACATAACATCATGTGGTGATTCATCAATTACTTTCCCCATTACATTTCTGATCTTTCCTAGTTCTCGCATTAAATTAACGTTATTATGTAGTCTTCCTGCTGTGTCAATTATAACCACATCAGCACCATTTGCCTTTGCAGATTGAACAGTATCAAAAGCAACAGAGGCAGGATCTGACCCCATATCTTGTTTTACAATTTCGACTCCTACTCTTTCTGCCCAAATCACTAATTGATCAACAGCAGCAGCTCTAAATGTGTCTGCTGCGCCTAAAACAACTTTCTTGCCTTGTGATTTAAACTTATTAGCTAACTTTCCAATTGTTGTTGTTTTGCCTACTCCGTTTACACCAACTACCATAATAACATAAGGATCAGAAATATTAGGTATTGACTGACATGAGTCTTTTATTAATGTGCCTATCTCTTCCTTTAAAAAACTATTTAATTCATTTGAGTTAAGATAATTTTCTTTTTTAACTCTTGATTCAAGCTTTTCGATAATTTTAAGTGTTGTTTCAACTCCAATGTCAGAAGCAATTAGAGCTTCCTCAATATCATCTAAAATAGAATCATCAATGACAGATTTTCCAGCTACAGTTTTAGCTAACTTATCAAAAAAACTTTTTTTAGTTTTTTTAAGACCTTCACCTAATTTTTGCTTATCAGATAAAAGATTTTTACTTTTTGAATCGCTATTATCAACTTTATCAATAGCAAATTCTTTAGGTTTATCTTTATCATTAAAAAGTCCTTTAACTTTACCAAATATGCCCATAACTTAATAATTTTTAAAATAAAAAAGCTTCTTTCTAAAAGAAAGAAGCTTTTACTTTATAATTTTTATCTAACTATTACTTTTTAGCAAAAAACTCTCCTACTTTATCTTTAGGTACAATTTCTGAATTAAAAGAATATGAACCACCTTTATTTTTGACTAATTTAATAGCTTTTGTAAATGCTTTAGCTCCTTTTTTCTGTAATGATGCTACTGTCTTTTTTGCCATTTTATTTTATTTGTTTGTGTACAGTCATTTTTTTCATTATTGGATTGAATTTTTTAAGCTCCATCCTATCAGGTGTATTCTTTTTATTCTTAGTAGTAATGTAACGAGAAGTACCTGGCAATCCACTTGCTTTGTGCTCAGTACATTCTAAAATAACTTGAATTCTATTTCCTTTTTTTGCCATCTTCTAATAATTTATTGGGTTGCAAATTTAATCAAAAAAATTAAACAGCTGTAAAATTTATAGCTTTTTAGTATTGATATAGAATAAGTCATTTCTAATATTAAAATCATTTATATCAAACGCTCCTAAATCTATCTCACTAAATGAATTACTTGGGTAAATCCAAAAATCTTCTTGTCCAATATTTATAAGTAATGGCATATCAAATTTATCTATAGCTTCCCATCTGTAAACTAAAGTTTTATTAATTCCTTCTTTAACAATGCTATATTGAAATTCTGGAATATCTTTAAACTCTAAGTATTGCTTAAAAAATATTGAAAAATCTTTATCAGAAACTAAATTAATGTAGTCAATTATATCTTGACCATCAACTATTTGATGTTTGAAATTATTTGAAATCCCTTTGATAATACTAAACCATAATTCATCATTATCAATTAAATTTCTAAGAGTATGTAGCATTAAAGATCCTTTACAATACATATCAGAAGACCCTTTATTATTAACATGATATGTTCCTAAAATAGGCTTGTTATTTAAAACATTATTTTTTTGATTATTTACATAGCTTAACATCTTATCATAGCCATATAAACATTCAACGAATAAGACTTCAGAATAAGTACAAAAACCCTCATGAATCCACATATCTGCAATATCTGAAGTAGTTATTGAATTTCCCCACCATTCATGTCCACTTTCATGTACTATAATATAATCAAAATCAAGATTATCAATAAAAGCAATATTGCCATAATATCCTTTCAAGAAATTATTACCATAAGCAATAGCAGATTGATGTTCCATTCCTAAATAAGAAGTTTCTACTAAGGCATATCCATCATCTAAAAATGGATACGATCCAAAAAAATTTTCAAAACATTCTAACATGGGTTTAACTTGCTTGAAATGCTCTTTAGCTTTTATTTCATTACCACTTAAAATATAATAATCAAGCTCTAGAGTATCATTATTTGAAATATATTGATCAGAAATATGATTATAATCTCCAATATTAATAGTTACATTGTAATTGTTAATAGGGTAAGTTACAAACCATTCGCTAACATTCATCCACGAATTAAAATATTGATTCCAGATTGTAGTGTCTTTCCTTAGATTTCCATTTGAAATAATCTTTAAAGGATATCGTGCAGCAACCTTAATTCTCATACTATCAGGTTCATCTGATTGATGATCTTTACATGGCCACCAAGTGCTAGCTCCTAAACCTTGGCAAGAAACTCCAACCCAGGGGTTTCCATTAAAATCTTTCTCCCATGAAAAACCACCATCCCAAGGAGGGTTTTTTGCTTCTTTAGGATAGCCTCCGTAAAGCACACTAATCTTGTGACTCTCTCCTTTCTTTAAGATACGATTAAAATATACATATACTGCATCAAGTTCACGCTCAAATCTCAGTTCATTTCCTTCAAAAACAATAGACATTATCTCCAAATTTGAAGCTAAATCAACCTGTATTATACTACATTGCTTAATAATATTAAAATGAATAATATTTGTAGATTTTTCAATGGATTTTTCAACTTCATCAATTGCAATATTCAAATCATAGAATGTAACATCGTAGCATAATCTTAAATGAGTTAAATTCCCCCTTAAACTATCTTTCCGATCGAAATTTTGAGCATTTAAAGAAAAAGTAAATAATAAGACAGAAAATACAAGATATTTCACAAGCTAAATGTAAAAATTAAACTAACAAAGTAGATTATCTAGAACAAATAATGTTACAAGAAGATGATTGAGTACCTGCTAAAGGTATTTCAAATGAAAGGAATAAAGTAAGCAATCCACTTGTAGATGATTGTATAAGACCTGATCCCGTTACATCAACATCAACTTCTCCTAATGTTGGTATTCCAGTATCTGTAGTAATTTGTTGACCATCTTGAATTGTAACTGTTCCATCAGCTGAAACATCAGCTAAGATAGGTTCTCCGTTGATATCCATAGATATAACACCTTCTCCTTCAGCAAATATCTCGATAGATTCTGGAAAAACATCGTTTAACGGAACTGGAATATCTCCAAGACCAAGTATTGAGATAGTTAAATCGTCACATTCTGTATTTATATCCCAATCTCCAAGAGCCAAATCGTATGCATAAATACAAGTACCATCATCAGAAGATGCTAAAGATTCATAATTCATTGCATTTAAATCAGTACAACCTAAAACTGGCTCAATACAACTTCCATCATCCGTATTAGCAAGATCATTATAATTTGATGCAGTTGGATCAGTACATCCAAGTAGTTCTTTTTCACATGAATAAAACAAAATAGATGTTGAAAACAAAAGAATTAAGAAAGAGAATAAATTATATTTCATTTTAAATAATATTAGTTAAAAATAAAAAAGTTGCAATCAAAGATAGCAACTTTTTAAAATAAAGTATGATTTTATAACTAAAGTAAAATATTACCGTTATTTATAGCCTTTGACAAAACAGAAGCAATCCCATTTTTATTAATTGTTCTAATAGCATTCGCTGAAACCTTTAAAATTACTGTTTCACCAGTTTCTGGAACAAAAAACTTTTTTGTCTGAAGATTTGGGTAAAACTTCCTTTTATTTTTATTCATAGCATGAGAAACATTGTTTCCTACCATTACTTTTTTACCTGTGATTTGACAAATACGTGACATGTAGTTTTTCTTTTAGGGCTGCAAATATACAATCTTAAATAAATATATTAAAATTTATCACCTCTTTTTTAATTCACTTAACAGATAGGTAACAGCTTTAATAACTGATTGATTTACAATTGAATCTCTATTGCCAATTAACTGAAATCTTTTTGAATGAGTACTGCTCGTGGATGATATTGCTATATATATAGTACCAATTGGATTATTTTCAGTTCCTCCTGTAGGACCTGCATATCCACTAATAGCTAATGAGAAATCAGAATTAAAATTTCTTCTAACTGAATACGCCATTTGCTCGACAACTTCATATGAAACCTCAGTTTTTTCATTAATAATTTTTTGTGAGACATCCAATTGATTAATCTTAATTGAATTTTGATATGCAATAATCCCACCTTTAAAAATCTTAGATGAACCTGAAATAGATGTGATTTTTGAGGAAATTAAACCTGCAGTACAACTCTCAGCACAAGAAAGTGAAATTTGATTTTCTATACAATAATCATATAAATCCTTAAAAATCACTTTAAAATGCTATTGTTGGTCCAGTAATATGTTTTGATTCTTTGGGACGTATACTCATCACAGGTATTTCCGAGTTATTAATAATATATCTAGCGGTATCACTAATATTATTAGAAAGTGATAACTCTTCCTGCTTTGTCATTATCATTATTAAATCTGCATCGAATTTTTTTTCATACTGAAATACAAAATTTCCAAGTGTTATTTTCTTACCTCCTTCAATTAATTCAGCAGAACATTTTACACCAGCTTTTACAATAAAATCATGCACTTGATTGATATTCTTTTTTAATTTTTCTCTAACTTCCTGATTATCTCTTAAAACTACTGAGACTACTCGAATTGTAGCATTCCAATATCTAGCATACTCAAGTGCATATGTAACTTTTTCTTTTGTCTGTCTTTCTAAATCCAATGGCAAAATAATGTTTTCACAACCAATTCTATTATCTTTCCCCTTAATTGTAATTACTGGACACTTTGATAATCTCACAACTTTTTCAGCATTAGATCCAATTAATTTACTTTTATTTCCTTGAGAACCATTAGTACCCATAATTATTAAATCAGCTGAAATTAACTCTGCAACTTCATTTATTTGTTCATAAATTTTCCCCTTAGATACCATAGTGTCAACTGATACACCAAATTTATCACCATATTGTTTCGCTAATTCATTTAACTTTTGCTTAACCTTAAGCTTTAGTTGATCTGTTAAATCATCAACGAATAAAGATTGCATCATACTTTGCTCCTTGACCACAGAAAGGAGGACAACATCAGAATTTTTAATCTTTGCCAAATTAAATGCTTGACCAAGTGCTAATATAGATTGCTCCGAAAATCCTATAGGAACTAATATTTTATTTGCAGACATAATTATAAAATTTATTATATTTTTAATGCAAAATTACATAATAAAATGAATGCCATAGCGGAGACAGAATTAATTATAACAAAAGATAAAAAAATATATCATTTAAACCTATCTGAAAATGAAATAGCTGAGAATATAATTCTGGTTGGAGATCAAGATAGAGTTAAACTCATTTCAAGTAAATTTGATTTTATAGAGCACAAAATTCAAAATAGAGAATTTATTACACATACAGGAGTCTTAAACAACAAAAGGATTAGTGCAATATCTACTGGAATTGGCACAGATAATATTGATATAGTTGTAAACGAATTAGATGCATTAGTAAATATTGATTTTGAGACCAGAACACATCGAAAGAACAGAAAATCTTTAAATTTAATTAGACTAGGAACTTCAGGTGCGCTACAAGCCAATATAGATATTGATTCATTTATCACTTCTACTTATGGATTAGGACTTGACAATTTAGCTCATTTCTATAAAGATCAAAATATTATTGATTTAAAAATAAGTAAATTATTTTCTAAACATGCAAAATGGCCAAAAGAGTTGTCTACGCCTTATGTAGTTAAAGCCTCTGAAGATTTACTTAAACTATTTTCAGAGTTTAATACTGGTATTACGGCAACAGCACCTGGATTTTATGGACCACAAGGCAGAAAAATAAGGATTAGCCCATCAATTTCAGACTTAAACAATACTTTAAGTAGTTTTAGTTTTAATGAATTTAAAGTTACAAATTTTGAGATGGAAACATCTGCTCTTTATTTTTTAGGAAGATCTCTTGGACACAATACACTAACAATTTGTGCAATCATTGGAAATCGTTTTAATAAAAGCTATAGTAAAGATCATAGAAAACCTATTGCAGAGCTTATTGAAATAGTACTAGAAAAAATTTGTACTACCTAATATAGAAATATCTAATTTACTATAATTTAGTTTGGAGTTTATCTAAAATAAAATCAGGAGCGGAACAAACTCTTCCAGTTATCTTATTTACAAAGGCTAATGTCACCTCACCTGTATTTATTAAATGATTTGCTTCATTATAAATTTTATGATAAAAAGTTATTTTTGAAGTCGGTATCTTCAAAATTGATGTTTTTAATGTCAGCTTATCATCATAAAATGCTGGTTTTTTATAATTAATGCTTAAGTTGACAACTGGTAAGGCATATCCCATGGATTCAATTGTTTTGTATGAAATACCGAGTGATCTTAACAATTCTACTCTTCCTACTTCATAATACTGAGCATATACGCCATAATAAACATAACTCATCTGATCTGTTTCAGCATACCTAACTCTAATCTTTTTATCAAAATTATACATATTGCAATTATACATAAATCCTGTAAAATTTGTAATATTGTAACATGAAGAAAATTTACATAATACTAATTACATTTCTTTTTTACTCTTGTGAAACAACATATCATCTAAATTCATTTGATTCTAACGTTTTAAATGTCAAATCAGTTATTGACAGTACAATATATTATATAATACAACCATATCAAAGTGAAATTGAGGAACAGATGAATGAAACTCTTGTTTACACAAAAAATGATTTAACAAAAGGACGTCCACAAAGCACAATAGGGAATTTTGTTGCTGATTTATGTTTAAATTACTGTGACGCTAATATATGTGTATTTAACAATGGGGGCTTAAGAACAACAATAGATAAAGGAAATATAACAAGAGGTAAAATTTTTGAACTCATGCCATTTGAAAATGAGTTGGTTATACTGGAGTTAAATAAAACTGATTTCATAGAACTACTGAATTACATTAGCCTTAGAGGTGGAGAGCCATTTTCGGGGCTAAACATCAAAATAGATAAGAATAATAATATTATTGAACATAGCTGGCCTGTTAACTTCAATAATAATGAAACCGTAAGAGTTTTAACTTCTGATTATCTTGCTAATGGAGGTGATAAAATGAGTTTTTTTAAAGGTAAAAAACAACATAAAATTGGTTTAAAGCTTAGAGATGCAATAATTGACTATTGTGAAAAAAATGACACAATAGATATTAGACTTGATAATAGGATTGAAATAATTAATAACTAAAATCAAAAATGAGCAATAGAAGAAAATTTATTAAAAATACAACACTTGGTTTTATTGGATTATCTATAGTACCAAAACTTACATTATCAAATGAAATAAATACAAAAATCACTATATTACATACTAATGATACACACAGTCATATACATCCTTTTACAAGCGGAAGAAATAAAGGACTAGGTGGGATGGCCCAAAGAGCAGGACTAATTAATTCAATTAGAAGAACTGAAGATCATGTATTACTATTAGATGCTGGAGACATATTTCAAGGAACACCATATTTTAACTTTTATGGTGGTGAATTAGAATTTAAACTTATGAGCGAGATGAAATATGATGCCGCAACTTTAGGTAATCATGACTTTGACAATGGTCTAATTGGGCTTAAAAAGCAGTTACCTTTTGCAAAATTCCCCTTTTTAATTGCAAATTATGATTTCTCTAAAACAATATTAAAAGATAAATTTAATCCATATAAAATATTTAATAAAGGTGGTATTAAGATTGGTGTATTTGGAATTGGCATAGAACTTGAAGGTCTTGTTCCAAAAAAATTATATAAAAATACTAAATACCTAGATCCAGTTAAGCAAGCAAATTACTACTCTGATATTTTAAGAAATAAAGAAGATTGTGATTTGATTATATGTCTTTCACATCTTGGATTTAAATATAAATCAAATAAATTGTCTGATATTACTTTTGCAAAAAAAACTCGCAACATAGATTTAATAATAGGTGGACATACTCATACCTTTCTTAAAAAACCCATTAGCATCTTAAACCTTGAAAAAAAAGAAGTACTTATCAATCAAGTTGGATGGGCAGGAATTAATCTTGGCAAAGTAGATTTTAATTTTAATCAATATAATGGTTTGAAAAAAGTTTCTGGAAAGCCAATATTCATTAAATAATAGCCCTAAAAACTTATATTTACTAGTTTTTTTTAAAAAAAAAGAAAATATCTTCTCTAGTAATTTTTATATGTAAAAAAAAGTTTAAAGTCAAGTCATTATTTTCTTTTATATTAACAATATCTTTTTCATATTTGCTAACATCAAAAAAATAATCAAAGAACTCAACTGATAAATTAGAACCAAAAAATGCCTGAAAAAAGTTACACTGAAATATGGAATAATTGTCTCAATATTATAAGAGATAATGTTACACCTCAAAATTACAAAACATGGTTTAAACCTATCAATGCAGTTGCTATAGAAGAGAAAGTTTTAACTATTCAGGTTCCTAGCCAATTTTTTTATGAATGGCTTGAAAACAATTACATTACACTTATAAAAAAAACTCTCAAAAGGGAGTTAGGAAAAGACGCTAAGTTAGAATACAATATCTTACTTGATAACAGCGGTTCAAAAAAACCTTACATAACAAAAATCCCAAGCAGTGGGCAATCAGCATTGAAAAATGACCCTATAAACATGCCTATAGATATGAGACCTGGATCTGCGATTAGGAATCCGTTTATCATTCCAGGTCTTCAAAAAATCAATATTAACCCACAATTAAATGAATCTTACAGTTTTGATGCATTTATTGAAGGCGACTGCAATAGACTAGCTCGTTCTGCAGGATTTGCTGTAGCTCAAAACCCTGGAGGAACATCATTTAATCCATTATTTATCTATGGAAATGGTGGATTAGGTAAGACTCACCTTGCTAATGCTATTGGAATAGAAGTTAAAAATAATCATCCTGAAAAAACAGTTCTTTATGTATCAGCTGATAAATTTCAAACACAATTTGTTGATTCTATAATGGACAATAGAAAAAATGATTTTGTTCATTTCTATCAATCAATTGACGTCTTAATTATTGATGATGTACAGTTTTTGTGTGGAAAAGAAAAGACACAAGATGTATTTTTTCACATATTTAATCATTTACACCAAAACAAAAAACAAGTTATTCTGACATCAGATAAAGCACCTGTTGATATAGTTGGAATGGAACAACGACTATTATCTAGATTTAAGTGGGGGCTTTCGGCTGATCTTCAATCACCTGAACTAGAAACTAGACTTGCAATCCTTAAAAAGAAAATTAAGAAAGATGGTATTGAAATTCCTTTTGAGGTCATAGAATATATAGCATACTCAATTACCTCAAATGTAAGAGAGCTTGAAGGCGCTCTAATTTCTCTTTTAGCTCAATCATCTTTAAATAAAAAAGAAATAACTATAGATTTAGCAAAAAGCATGCTTGATAAATTCGTTAAGAATACAGTAAGAGAAGTATCTATAGATTTTATTCAAAAAGTTATATGTGATTATTTTGATATTCCTATTGAAACAATGAAATCAAAAACTAGAAAAAGAGAGATCGTTCAATGTAGACAATTAGCAATGTACTTTTCTAAACAAATGACAAAAAGCTCTCTTGCTATGATTGGAAAGCATTGTGGAAACAAAGATCATGCAACCGTACTACATGCATGTAAAACTGTGAATAATTTAGCTGACACAGATAAACGATTTAAAGGATATTTAGTAGATATTGAAAAGAAACTAACTCTCTCCTAAATTCATGCGGATTCTAATGGTTTGTTTAGGAAACATCTGTAGATCTCCTCTAGCAGAGGGAATCTTAAAGCAAAAAACTAAACACTTAAACTTAACAATAGACTCAGCAGGAACCGCAGGATATCATATAGGAAAATCACCTGACCCTAGAGCAGTAGCTATAGCAAAAAAACACGATATTAATATAAGTAAACTCAAAGCCAGACAATTCAGTAGAATTGACTTTGAAAATTTTGATACAATCTATGTAATGGATATAAATAATTTTAGCCATTTAATTTCACTCTCCAGCAATGCACAAGAGAGAAATAAAATTAGATTAATTCTTAATGAGATAGATCCAAAAAACCATGACTCTGTTCCTGACCCATATTATGATGATAATGGCTTTAAAAAGGTTTATAACATGCTAAATGAGGCATGCGAAAAAATTGCAATAAAAATTGAATAAAGGAAATTTATATTTAATACCAACTGTAATTGGAGATGGAACTCAAAAGGATACACTAACATCACCTATTATTAAAGCAGTTCAAAAAATCAATGTATTCATTGTTGAAAATATAAGAACAACAAGAAGATACATAAGAACAATAGATAAGGAAAAAGATATAGATAATATTACCTTCTATTGTTTTGGGAAACACAACAATATAGATCTTGAGAAAGACTTTCTACCCCATATTTTACGAGGCCAAGATGTAGGCATTATTTCAGAATCAGGACTCCCATGCGTTGCCGATCCAGGATCTAAAATTGTTGCTTATGCTCATGATTTTGACATTAATGTAATACCATTAGTTGGCCCCTCTTCTATATTATTAGCACTTATGGCATCTGGACTAAATGGACAAAAATTTACTTTTAACGGATATCTTCCTATTGATAAATCAGAAAGGAAAAAAAGCATTAGAAGATTAGAGGAAAAAATTAGCAGAGAAGATCAAACCCAAATATTTATCGAAACACCTTACAGAAACAATCAGTTATTTGAAGCTTTAATAAATACGTGTAGCAAATACACAAAAATTTGCATAGCAACTGACATAACTACTATTAATGAAAATATAAAGACAAAGACTGCGATTGAGTGGAAAAACACCAAAGTTATTATACCAAAAAAACCTACTATTTTTATCTTAGGAAAACAAGTTAAATTTTAAAGGAAAATTTATAGTTACTAGATTATTTCTTATTTGATTTTATCATAATTATCAGGCATATTTTTTATATATATTTGCTAAATGGACAAGATAATTGTATTTCTTAAAAAAATACCAAAGATATTCCGGAACAAATATGTAATAACTTTAGTAATATTTATATTTTGGATTCTTTTTATAGACGACTACAACATAGTAAATCAATACAAATTACATCAAAAAGTAAAAAAACTAGAAGAGCAAAAATCTTATTACATAAATGAAATAAAGAAAGACAGTACTCAAAAATATAATCTTGAAAATATTGAAGAAGAACAAGAGAAATTTGCAAGAGAAAAGTTTTTAATGAGAAAAGAAAACGAAGATGTTTTCATAATAAGAGAAAAGAAAGATGACTAAATTATTTAGTGAATTTAGCCCGTCAACAAAGTGTGAATGGGAAGAAATAATAAACTTAGATGCAAAGAAAGCGAATACTTCAAGAGAAAATCTAACTTTATTTGAAGATGGAATTAGTACAGAACCTATATATCATGCTGATGACAATAGTAAGGTTTATAATTCAAAATTTCCAAAATACTGGGAGACCTATCAACTTATAGATGCAACAAATGCGAAACAAGCAAATAAAAGAGCATTAGATGCACTTAAAAATGATGCTAACGGACTTTGCTTTACGAATCCAAATAAACTAGATATTCTTTTGAAGAATATTTATACTGAGCATATTCGAATTGATTTTGCACTCTATCATAAAGATTTTCCTAAAGAATGGAAGGAATACACAAAAGAGAAAAATGTATGCGGTGCATTTCATGGAGAAACTAATTATTCTATACCAAATTACTTTGATACAATTTTTACTAAAGGAACTGCACAACAACAACTTTCCATAGCACTAAAAAATGGATTAAATTCGAAAAATCCTGTGCAATTTCACTTTAAAATTTCAGAGAATTATTTTCTTGAAATAGCAAAATTAAAAGCATTTAGAATTATATGGAAATCAAAAACTGGAAAAGATGCATATATTTTCGCTACAAACGACATTTCAAAATACAAAACAGATGATGCTTATAGTAATATAATACGAAACACAACACAGTGTATGTCTGCTATATTTGGAGGAGCAAATGCAATACTACTACAATCGTATAATTCAAACTTTGAAAATGCGACAAGTTTTTCAGAAAGAATTTCAAGAAATCAACAAACAATACTTAAAAAAGAGAGTTTCCTCGACAAAGTAGAAGATCCAACAAAAGGATCATATTATGTTGATTATCTAATTACTGAATTATTAAAAGAGCATGACATTAAATCAATTGCAAAAGAGGTATCAGCAACGAAAAGCTGGCTGAGCCCAGAAAATATTGAAATTAAAAATAGATATCAATTTAATGACATAAAAAATACTGAACATATAAATTTTGTTGCTGGAGTTGCTCCTCATCTTCGAGGACCATATTCCACTATGTATACAATACGCCCATGGACAATTAGACAATATGCTGGCTTTTCGACAGCTGAAGAGTCAAATAAATTTTATAAAAAAAACTTAAAAGCGGGACAGAAGGGACTCTCAGTAGCATTTGATCTAGCTACACATAGAGGTTACGACTCTGATCATGATAGAGTTATAGGAGATGTCGGTATGGCAGGAGTAGCAATTGATTCGGTTGAAGACATGAAAATATTATTTGACAAAATCCCTTTAGATAAAATGTCAGTATCTATGACAATGAATGGCGCTGTCATTCCAATACTTGCATTTTATATTGTGACAGCTCAAGAACAAGGTGTTAGTTTAAATAAACTATCAGGTACTATTCAAAATGATATTTTAAAAGAATTCATGGTACGAAATACTTACATCTATCCTCCTGAACAATCGATGAGAATAATATCAGATATTTTTAAATACACATCAAAAAACATGCCTAAATTTAACAGTATATCAGTATCTGGTTATCACATGCAAGAAGCAGGCGCAACAGCAGACATTGAACTGGCATACACCTTATTAGATGGAATTGAATATGTTAAAACTGGAATTAATGCAGGAATTGATATTGATTTATTTGCACCAAGGATATCATTTTTCTGGGGAATTGGGATGAACCATTTTATGGAAATTGCAAAAATGAGAGCAGCTAGAATGCTTTGGGCTAAAATGATTAAAAAATTTAAACCAAAAAACCCTAAATCTTTAGCGCTAAGAACTCATTGTCAAACTAGCGGATGGAGTCTAACAGAACAAGACCCTTTTAATAATATAACAAGAACATGTGTAGAAGCAATGGCTGCAATAATGGGAGGAACGCAAAGTCTTCACACCAATGCACTAGATGAAGCCATTGCATTACCCACAAATTTCTCAGCTAATATTGCTAGAGAAACTCAAATCTATTTACAAAACGAAATAGGCATATGTAAAGTGGTAGACCCATGGGGAGGATCTTACTACGTAGAAAAATTAACTGAAGAAATAGCTACTAAAGCTTGGAATCATATAATTGAGATAGAAGAATTAGGCGGAATGGCAAAAGCTATTGAGACAGGATTACCAAAGATGAGAATTGAGCAATCTGCAGCAAAGAAACAAGCAAGAATTGACAACGGAGAAGATTTAATTATTGGTGTTAATACTAATAAATTAGAAAATGATGATATTAATCTAGAAATACTTGAAATTGATAACACTGAAGTCAGGAAAACACAAATAGAACGTATTAAGAAAATCAAAAAGACAAGAAATAACACTCTAGTTAATAATTCACTAAAAGAACTATCTTTTGCTTGTAAAAGTAAGAACAAGAATCTTTTAGAGCTAGCAGTTAATGCAGCAAAACAAAGAGCAACTCTTGGAGAGATATCAAGCGCACTAGAAAATGAGTTTGGCAGATATATTGCAAAAAATAAAACAGTAACTGGAGTTTACAAAATGGAAATAAAAAACAATAAGATCTTTACAAAAGCACTTAAATTATCTGATGATTTTTCAATACTTAAAGGAAGAAGACCTAGAATAATGATTGCAAAAATGGGTCAAGATGGACATGACAGAGGAGCAAGAGTAATAGCAACCTCCTTTGCAGATATAGGCTTTGATGTTGATATTGGACCATTATTCCAAACTCCAAAAGAAGCTGCAAAACAAGCAGTTGAAAATGATGTACATATCTTAGGAATATCATCATTAGCAGCAGGTCATAAAACACTTGTACCGCAAGTAATCGCAGAACTTAAAAAATATAATAGAAAAGATATTTTAGTAATAATTGGTGGAGTAATTCCACAACAAGACTATCAATTTTTAAAAGATTCTGGCGTAAGTAGTATCTTTGGACCTGGAAGTATTATTGCTGAATCAGCTGTAGAAATTCTGGAGAACCTAATGGAATAGATATATCGTAATTACTGGTGAATATTTTTCTTAGTCATGAAACGATAATTAACGCCTAAATTAAATATATTCTTAGAACCAATTTGTGTTCCGTCTAAAAACTGATAAACTGGAACATCAAAAGATGTAAAAAAAGTAAAATTATTATTTGAAAAACTTAGTTGAGGAATAAAAAATACTTTTTTACTTCCTGTAGATTCTGGATAGATCTGATATTCTAAAAGATCCCACTCTTCAACATTATTATCAATGTTAATATGTCCAATATTTTCATACTTAAATTGAGAAGTTATATCCCATCTTCTAAAGAAATTTTTAGAAATAAAGAAACTAAAGCTAGAATAATCACCATATTTAATACCTTGTAAATTATACCCCTTCTTAACATAAAGTGTACTAATAAAAAATCTAATTTTATCTTTTTGATAATGCTTGAAAAAGAAGGAAGAAAACATTAAATCATTAGAACCATCAGTTAGTTGCAACATAGGAGGATTAATTTGATAATTATTTATACTTCCTGCTGAAAACGTTAGTGTTGAATCAGTAGATGAATTTAGTGGAATTTTAAAACCTATTCCTACAACTACTGAAGTAGTTTGAAAATTAGATGTTTTATTATAAATACTATACCTAGGGAAAAAAAATAAGTCTCCAATACCTCCTGTTGAGATTATGTTAGCATTATTTATAGCATATTTAGATTTATTTAAAAAATATCCAGCTGCTAATGATAAGGTTAATCTTTTATTCACTCCAAAATCAGATCTTAAAAACAGATACTCACTACTAAATTTATTAAATAACTTTTCGACTTCAGTATTCTCATTATAAAATCTATCTGAACTATTAATCTGATAGTTGAATGAAAATTCGAGTTGATTTTTTTGCATAACACCTGTTGCTACTCCACCAGCAATTGGGCTTCCAACTCCACCTGAACAGCATCCTTGTGAGAATCCATCAACATAAGATATAATAATAAATGAAATGAGTAAAAAGAATCTCATAACACTCTAATCTTTTAGTATAATTTTTTTGGATTGATAAGAAAAATCTGAATTAACATTCAGGAAATAAATTCCAGTATCAAATTGGCTTACATCAATTTTCTTTGTAAAAGCATTACTAGAAGACGATAATTTTTTAGTAAAGGAATAAATAGATTTTCCTAAAATATTTACAATATCAAAAGTAAGATTATCTGATTGAAATGATGTACAACTAACATTCAAAATGTTTTTTACGGGATTAGGGAAAACAGATATATTTATGTGTGATTTAATTTCATCATCAACACCAACAGGAAGTAATGCATTATTTATTGCATTTTGAACACCATTAAAAGTAATTTTATCATCATTTTCATTATAAAATACTGAATGATTAGCATTTCCAAGGACGACAACTTTAGGCATTCCTGAAGAACCATAATCACTCATATTTATTGAACTTGATGAAAAAGCAGTATTTATTGACATACTATTTGAAATGCCCCAATTAACCAAAGTAGGGCACGCTGTATTAGCATAATCATCAACTAAATAAAAATCAACTCTATCAGGATGAGATGTTGCAAAGGATTGAACAGCTGAATAGGCTGGCAATGTGTAAGTTGCACATGGTCCACAAGGCATTACCCAAGCAAGAACAATGACATTTCCAGCATTCAAGGAGTCAAATAAAGAATGAGATACCCCATTACAATCGTCAGTGATAAAGTCAGTAGCTGTTTGTGCTAAAACAGTGTTAAATGACAATAATATTATTAAGTTTTTAAGAATAAATTTTTTCATTTTTAATTGGTTTATTTCTTTCGTTCATATTTACAACAATAATGAAGACTATTGTAACTTTCTTCAGTAGCCTTATATCTTTCAGTATCATACCCAACTCCTGCGACAGCTTTTTCAATGCTCACTAAATCAGTCATTTCAGGATTAAATTTCAACTTTAGTTTTCCTGTAATAACATTCCATTTAGCACTTTTGACACCAACTACTAATTTTGCTGTTTTTTCAATTTTTTTCTTACACATATTGCAATTTCCTAACACAATGCAAGTTTCCTTTTGATATTTCACTCTCTCTTGTGTAAAGGATGAATTTGAAAATAGTATAAAAATAAGTAGCTTTAATAATGTTTTCATTAACCTCTAATTTATTACAAATAAAACTGATTATTAAAATATTAAAAATGTCATTTATCAAAAGATAAATATGACAACTCTCAGATATTTTTAATTACGCAAATATAGTCTTAATTTAACTTATACCTTAGACCAAGATAAATCATTCTTCCGTTAATTGGAGCATAAACTATAGACGCATCAAAATTCTCATCTGTAGGGTTATCTGCTATTTTTATTGGATTATCTTGAGTGAAATTAAGAATGTTTTCTGCACCGATATACACTTCAATGTTATCATATCTCTTTGTAATCTGAGAATTATGTACAAAGAAAGGATTCGAAAATACATCTTTAACCTCTTGATGAGCAGGCAATCTACTTTTACCAACAAAATTAGTTGTAAAATCAAACTCCCAGTCTTTCGAAGTATTAGCGTATGACAAATTAACAAGAGCTCTATCTCTTGGATTTAATGGTGGTTGTAATAATCCTCTATTCTCATATTCTATTTTTACTTCATTTATTTTATATGCTAATTTGATATTTAATCGCTCAACTAATTCATAACCCAAATCGATTTGTAAAGTATTTGCAAATGATTTTCCATTTAAGTTATAAAATTTAAGAAAACCTGGATTCTCAATATCAACAACAGTTTGATTTTCAAATTCTGTTCTATATGCATCTGCATTAATAATCCCTTCCTTACCAAAAAAACGAAAACAATATGTCAAATTAAAACCCATATTCCATGCTACTTCAGGCAATAAATTCTCTCTTACTTTTACAATTCTATTTGATGCTAAAAAATTAGAATGTTCAACAAAAATATTAGAAATTCTAAAGGCCTTACCAGCTGAAATACGTAATGCTAAATCATCAGTAGGGTTGTATTTAACATTAACTCTAGGCGTATAATGATATTGAGAATTATTGTGATAATCTGCTCGAAATCCAGCAACTAAAATAAAATAATCATCAATTTTAAGGTTGTACTCTGAAAATACACCTGTAATTAAATCAATCTTGTTGAAAAGACTATCATTAAAACTTTCTTCAAATCTATCTGCATTATAGTTAAGTCCATATCTGAAAGTATTATTATTAATTTTAACATCTCTAATTAGATTAAGAAAAACACTTTCTTGCAAACCATTATATAATTTATCTCCAAATTGAGCTTCTTGATTATGTCTTCTGAAAGAAGTTTGTAAACCAATGCTTCTTTGATCTTCATCTGGAAGAATTCCAGTTTTTGTCCCAATTTCAATTATATCATTATGAATATCGATTTTGTAAGGATTAAGAAAATTAGAAAGTTGACCACCCTCCCTATCCTCATACATTGCTTTCACAAATAACTGAGCTCTAAAAACATTAGAACCCTCATATAGAAAACGATTTAAAACATTAAAATTCTTTAAATGAGGCATATCCATAAAACCATCATTATTTTCATCTATTTCTTTATTATGATAAGAAAAATGTGTAAATAAATTACTACTCCATTTTTCATATATCTTTTTAAGAGCTAGATTATTCTCGAACCTTTGACCGGAATTTGCATATACATTCCAATACATTTTATCTGCTGTACTTGGTTTAAAATATTCTAAATTTATTTGTCCAGTAAATGATTCAAATCCATTTACTACGGAACCTGATCCTTTTATAATCTGAATTGACTCAATCCAAGTGCCAGGCACATAATTAAGACCATAAGAGGACGAAAGCCCTCTTATTAAAGGTATGCCTTCATTTGTAATTTGAACATATCTACCATCTAATCCGAGCATTCTGATTTTCTTAGCTCCAGATATAGCATCTGAATAACTAACATCTACGCTAGCATTTGTACTAAAACTCTCAGATAAATTGCAACAGGCAGCTTTTTGCAATTCATTAACAGTTAAGGTCTGAACATTTAATGAGTTTACAACAGAATACTTTGTTGAATTTACGGAACTTCTAATATTCACCTCATCTAATTCAACAGATCTTTTTAAATAAAAAATAAATTCATTATTAATAAATTCCTTGCTATCATATGTATACCCAACGTAACTTACACTTAGGCTAGCAGGAAAAGATGTTGCTTCATTAATTGTATAGTTTCCATTAGCATCTGTTGTTGTTCCTACAGTAGTTTCTTCCCAATATACATTAGCGCCAAAAATTGGACTAATACTACCGTCACTATTTAATTCAAGTACTTTACCAATTATATCTTGAGCATTTAGATTTAAGTTTATAACCAAAATGGTTATAAAAAATAATATTTTTTTCATTTTTAAAAGTTTAAAGTTAATACGTAATTAAATTAAACTCCTCTATAAAAGAAACGATTGTAAATTAGGTAAAAATGGCCTTAAATAGCCTTTATTAAGATGATTGTAAAATATTAAATTGTCTATAAATTCTTCTGAATATGAATCATAAAAGACAACTAATAAATACTGAAGTTCTAGATTTAATAATTTTAAACTAAAAACAGATGTGAGTGTTTCAAAATCAAATTGAACAGATTGAGTATCACTAGAGCATGAATTGTCATTAGTTTGAGGGCAACATGAAGTAATTGATTCTGTTTTTTTACAACAAGAAGTACTTTTTATTTGCAAAGCAGCTAATTTATCTTGACTCTCCATACAATTTGGAACTTCAGTTCCAAGAAATATCTTATTATCCATAGAGCAATTCATCTTAGAAACACTAACACCAATCGATAATAGCAGTACCAGTAAAGATGAAATAATCACGCCAATATTAGAAAGAATTCTTTTCATATTATTAAGCAAATATACTTTTTTTTCAATAAAAAAATAATTAGCTAAGTTATTGTCTAGACTTAACTTTAGTTAATATATATAAAACACCTAAAAAACCAACAATAAGGATTGTTATCGCTCCAAATGCATATTCATCTTTTCCATTCCAAGAAGATGGATGAAGTAAAGATCCGTTACCCTTGGATGAAATGTACCATACAAGATAAGAAGATGTGCAAGACATAGCACTTATCATAACAACGATTAATATCTTTACGTGCCTGCTTAAAGTCTTATTAGACAAATAATAATCTCGAATTTCTTTGCCAAAAAATTTGTTAGATAACGACCACTTAAATAATTTTTTATTAGACAGTGAAAATAAAAAAGCGGCAGGTACTGCCCAAGAAATTGTTGGCCAGCCAGGAATCCAAATGCCAATTATTGCAAAAACAACACATATATATCCTAGTACTTGATAACCTCTTCTCTTAAATGGATTACTGACAACAGAATATTTTTCAACTATCTTATCAACTTCAACAGAAACTTTAGTCATTTTA
>JABICI010000009.1 GCA_018652335.1 Flavobacteriales bacterium | reverse complement strand
TTACCTACTCCTGACTTTAGATTCTAGGCTTATAGTTGTTTGTTGCAAGGATTAGTTTGTCCTACCGTTTGCCCTCCCCCCAATTAACTAAAATGGGGGTAGCCTGATATATGCGTGATATTAGGAAGTAAGCGTGGCTTCCCTTGCTTTAATCCTGTCAGAAACGACCTTTAGAGAGGCGAGGAGTCCGCTTGACTCCTCAGTCAGCAATTCTTGCTTTGGCTTACCCCAACCTCTGTCTAACAGCGCCTGAGCGGCTGTACCACGCACACGCTCATCCTTGCCATGCCTCATAAGGTCAACAAGCGTGTCTATGGCTTCGCTCGTATATGCTCTGGCAAGCTCAGCAACCTTATATTCATCCTTAGGTCGTCCAGAGGGATTTCACAAAGACTTGAGGAGTACTGGTTATCCTTGCGAATGGCTAGGATGGATATACCTGCCCTTCATCTGGTTAAGAGTAGTGTTTCTTCTGGTGTTGGTTCTGTTTGTGTGTCGCTCTCTGAGGCTCTTGAACTCTATATAAGACATAAGGGTTCTTGCATAAGTAATTCGGAGGATTTAGCTAAGTAACTGTTCCAAAAATGACGGTTTTTTACTCTGAGCACCGCATTCCAAATAATAATTAACCCATTATAAAAAAATAAGAAATAGGCGCAGTTAACGAAGTAATTTATTTGTCCACTTTATTGTTTCGTCTAATTCCCATTTAGCTAGCTCAATCATTGAATTTTGATTTTCTTTATTAGGGGAATATTGTACGCCGAACTCTTTAGTAAAATTTACCCATTGATTTTTGCTTAGTCTTTTTACTGTTCGTCTTACTGTTTCTTTATCTATCTTGGTAATTGCTGATAAAGAAGAAAGGGTTAACTTCTTATTGATTTGTTTAGGAAGCACTTCAGATTTTTTCCAATGATAAACTGCATTATCAAAATTACTATTTTCTTCAATATTAATAACACTTATAAAATGATGATAAGCTATAACCTGAAGAATAATATAATCAATTAAACCGCCAGCAATTTTAGTACATTTGACATTCCTATTTATCTGGAATTCTAAAAAGGAATGATGATTTTTAGAATAATTATCGACTATTTGTTTCATAATGGTAAATTACTTCATACTTTTTTATCAAATATTCCGTAATGAAATTAATCACATACATTCTCTAATTTCACTTATTGCAGTAAGTGCGGTGTTCTTTGCAATTTTAGCTTTATTACTACAAATACTTTTATCAATAGAATAGTATCCATCTAATAAATTATCATTTATTGTACCTATATAATGTGACTTATCTATACATGAACATATTTGTACAGAACTATCTAAAACCAAAGAAATATCAAAACTCTTTAGCATTAAATGCTGACATGATTTGATAGATTTATTTATAGATGAATCAGATAAAATATTCATTATTTTATTAAAATATTTGTTAGTTTTAGAACAATGTAAATCAATACTGACGGTGTCTGCGAAAACTGTTCCATAGTAGAGTGTTACAAATAAAAATGTACTTATAACACAACAAATCTTGTTCATTGTTTTCATTGCTTAATCTCATTTTTTACCAATGAATAATTATTCCTTAAGGATGACAAAGAAATAATTTTGTCTTCTTCGACATTATTAATTTTTGTTGACAAATAAACATGTTCTAACCCAAAAAATTTAGTGACTTTAGTGAGATAAAAATAACGCTTTGTATTTTTGCATATAACTCGATCACCAATTTCAAAAGTATTAATTATTTTGTCCTTAGCAAAAAAATTAATCATTGCTTATTCCTATAATCTATTTTTGGAAAATAAACTTATTTTAAATAGATTACAAATGTAAACAAAGTTTAAGCTCATTTTGAGCTTAAACTTTGTTTACATTACTACATGTTTATTGTGTTTGTGACAAATTAGTAGGATTTATAATATGTAATTTTATTTAAAGTTTTAGTTTATCATTTCTACTTAAACTAGCTAGTCGCCTTATAACTCAATCCAGCAAGCCTCGGGCTTT
>JABICI010000010.1 GCA_018652335.1 Flavobacteriales bacterium | reverse complement strand
TTTAAATAAAAATATAATGAACGATCTTGACTTTAAAAATAAATTCACAAATGAGACACAATTTAAATTAATTGATAATTATAATGGACAAGATTTTACAAATGATTTAATAAACAATTATGGCTATATAACAAATACAAAAAATTATTCCTGTAAGTGTGATAATAATTATTTCACTCTTTTCAGAAAAAAATCGAATTTTATGAAGAAAAGCGTCTTATTATATCCTGATAAATTGAACTATCTATTTAAGCTTGAAGAAGATTAACAATAAACTAAGATTATGAAAAATTGGCTACTAGTTTTCCTTGGATTAGCAATAACATTCATTGGAGTAACAACTAAAAAATTCTTTTTTCTTCTCTTTATTATTCCTTTAAGCTTATTTTGGAAAAAAGATAAATAATAAATTAAGATGAAAAAACTACTACTTATATTACTTTGCTTGCCCTTAATTGGATTTGGGCAAAGTCAAGAAATTATTTGGGAAGAAAATTTAGATTCAGCTTTTAATTTAGCGTCATTATCAAATAAAATTATAATGATAGAATTTATGGCAGAGTGGTGTCCACCGTGCAAGAGAATGGAAAAAGAAACATTTTCTAATGATAAGATTATTAATAAATCAAATGAATTTATTTTTGTCAAAGTTGATGTAGATAAGAACCAAGATATTGCAAAAGAATACAAAAGAAATGCAAAAAAATATGGAGGTATTGGAATACCAAATATTCTATTTATTGATAAAGATAAAAATATAGTCCATCAAACAGTAGGCTTTCTAAATGCAAATCAATTAACAACAGTAATGGATTCAGTATTAAAAAAATGAAAAAAGAATACAAAATTGAGATAATAAAAGAAGGAGCACTTGGAACAATATTTTTAGGTTCAAGTAAATTACCGTTAAAGAAAATGGAAGAGGTAATGAATAAACATGGAGAAGAAGGTTGGGACATATCATTTCAATTAATTGAAAAACACAGAATGCTATTCTTTTGGAGTCGTGAAGCTGTTATTATAACTTTCTCAAGAAATAAATAGTGAAAATTTTAATCCTTATACTTTTTACTCCACTATTATTTTCATGTCAATCGGAAAAAAATGAAAAATATCAAGAAGAAGTTATTCGAAATATTGACACTGTAAAAATTGAACAAATAAAAATTCCAACACATTAAAAAATGAGACATTTAAAAATCTTTACTCTATTTCTTTTTTTAAATCTCCAATTTAGTTTAGCTCAAAATGGAAGAGGCTATAATAATACATCAGAATTTAAAAACTGGAGAGTTGTTAATGATGATGTTATGGGTGGAATATCAAAAAGTCAGGTATATGAAAATTTAGAGGGACACATAGAGTTTTCAGGAAATGTTTCAATAGATAACAACGGTGGTTTTGCTTCATTAAGATATAACTGTGGCAAGATAACAGTAGAAAATAATACAAAAATCATATTAAAAATTAAAGGAGATGGAAAAAAATATCAATTAAGAATTAGAGCAAGCAATAAAGACTACTTCTCTTACACTTCAACATTTAAAACATCTGGCGAATGGGAGGAAATTAGTATTAAACTTGATATGATGTATCCTTCTTTCAGAGGCACAAGACTAAATATGGAAAATTTCAGTCAAAAAGCAATTGAGCAAATTTCAATACTTATTGGAAACAAAAAGAATGAGAATTTTAAGCTAATAATTGACTCAATAGTCTTAAAGTAAGCTACTAATTATTCTAATGATTTAGCAGTATCTAAAACAGTTTTTTCAAGTTTAATAGGTTGCCAATTAAACACTTCTTTTGTATTAGTAACATCGGCAGTATATGTTTTTCCAATAAATGGTCTCATACCTCTAATATCACTAACAAAATAACTCATGAAATTAAGAAAAAAGTTTGGCGCTTCTTTTGTACTAACTTTTTTATATCCATTATCTTTTAAAACCTGAGCAATATCCTGAAATTTATACGGATTTTCAGTTGTAACAATAAATCTTTTTCCAGCAGCATTTGGATTTTCAAGAGCTTGAACATGTATTTGCGCAATATCTCTTACATCTGACATGTTAATTGAAGACTGCGGAAGCAACGGCATTTTACCATCTAACATTTCTTTAAACATCTTCATTGATGCTCCATCTGTATTACCATTAAGAGAAGGACCAAAAACTGGCCCTGGATTTATAACCGTCAATTCTAGCTTTGTATTATCTTGATTATTTATAAAGTCCCATGCGCTTTTCTCAGCTAAAGTTTTGCTTTTAGCATAAGAAGAAACATTTCTAGCTTCTACATTTGACCATGTATTTTCATTAATATTTATAGATTGATTTGCATCACCCAACATTGACACAACTGAGGAAGTTACAACAATACGTTTAATACCTGCTTTTTTGGCAGCATTTAATGCTCTTTGTGTTCCTTCAATTGCAGGTTTTATTAAAATATTAGGGTCTTTAGGTTCAGTAGTTATATATGGTGATGCAACGTGTAAAACAAATTCACAACCATTCATGGCCTTATCCCAACCTTTGTCTTCTAAGAGGTCAAGTTCACAGAACTCTAGGTTATCTAAAGGATCTATTTCTTTTTTAATTGCATCAACTACTTTAGCAGATTTATCTAAATTTCTTAATGAACCTCGAACTGAATATCCTTTTTTTAATAATTCTGTGGCACAATGCAAACCAATATAGCCTGAAATCCCTGTTAATAGTACTTTCTTCATTTTTATTTTTTGAGTAATTTGTTTTTTTATTTTATGCAAAAATAATTCTTAAAAACAAAATATGAATTAACATATGAAAATAAATCTAGTCAATAACAATTCTTTTAATCACAGATCCGTCATCATATATATACAATAGCATTTTATTGTAATCATTAGATTGCTGTCCTAAAATATTAGCAATTTTTATTAAACTTTTGTTTTTTGAAGTAAACTCCATTACACTATTTGTACTGTAGCAGGTGTGAATTCCGACATCATCAAAATTATCTTTAATTCCAACAATCCATTCTGGTTCAGTTATAGAACCATCAGATAGACTCCAATCACCCATATTTCCAGTACATACACCTGTTTTTCTAATTAGTGTGTGGTTTTTAGTAGCATGAATTGAATCTCCAATATTCCATCCGTCATTAACACCTATACTATCAAAAACACCAATTATATCTTCAATCATATCTGTTGATTTATTGTAAAGAGCCACTACATCATCACCATTACCCAGAATATTAGTAATTTGATTTGATGCATTAAGTAGAGCTGTATCAGCATTATAATGAACTATCAAATATGTTTCTCCAGGTAATAGAACATACCCACTGTCAAGCGAAATAGAAAATTCCCATTCAAGACTATCACAACCATTCCAACAAAAATTATAACTATAATTATCCAATAAAACACTTTGGGTTAAAGAAGGATTATAGACTTCAATCCATTTGTTAAAAGCACTACCCTCACCATATTCTGAGAATAATAATCCATTTTGAGAAAAGCTGATGAAAGGAATACATAATAATGCAATAAATATTTTCTTCATTTTTATATTTTATTTTATTTTCATTTTAAGTTGTTTCATTTTGTTAATCTTATCTACAAATTCACTATCAAGATTTATCTTAACTTTTCTAGACAATAAATCAACTTCGTATTTATTAAGAACATCTACAACCTTAATAATCAAGGAATGTTTACCAGAATTTTGTGTTATAATTTCTGTGATTTCTCTTGTAAAATCTTCTGTTATATCATTAAGATTTACTTTCAAAACTAACTCTCTAACTTCCTTATCTAAAATTTCAGATAATAGCGACATTGAAGAGATTTTAAATTCTAAGTCATCATTGTAGAATTTCTTCTTAACTTTTCCCTGAACATGAATTAACCAGCCAACCGTCATGAACGCTTTAAAATTAATATAATCATCACTAAATAAATAAAAACTAAACGAACTATGATAGTCTTCTAAGTGTAAAATTCCAAATGGTTTACCTGTTTTGGTTTCTTTATGCTCGACTTTAGTAACAACTGCAGAAAACCTTAAATCTTTATTTCTAACTTTATTTAAATCAGCTAGAACAGAGAAATTACTATTACAAAAATTATCAATCTCTAATGTATAATCATCTAGAGGGTGTCCAGAAATATAAATTCCTACAACTTCCTTTTCATTAGAAAGAAGTTCCATAGTTGACCATTCAGCAGATATAGATGGTGTTGGTGCTTGAATAATAGCATCTATACTATCGCCAAACATATCAAATTGATTTGAGTTTAGTTTATCCTTAATCTTATTACCAAATTTGATCATATTCTCTATATATGTATTTCCATGAACATCTTTAGCAAAATACTCAAATCTATTTAAATTGAAAGAATCAAAACCACCAGAATAAACCATACTCTCCAAGGTTCTTTTATTTGCTGAGCGTAAATCAACTCTTTTCATAAAATCTTCAAAACTTTCAAAATCTCCATTCTCTTTACGCTCGCTAACAATTGCATCAACAGCTCCTTCTCCCACTCCTTTAACAGCGCCAAGGCCAAATCTAATCTCACCTTTTTCATTAACTGCAAACTTATAGAAGCTCTCATTAACGTCTGGCCCTAATACTTTTACTTCCATTCTCTTACACTCCTCCATGTAATAGGTAATATCCTTTATATCGTTCATATGGTTGGTAAGCAATGATGCCATTAATTCTGATGGATAATGTGCTTTTAAATAAGCTGTTTGATAAGCGATTAAAGCATAACATGTTGAATGAGATTTATTAAATGCATATGAAGCAAAGGCTTCCCAGTCAGTCCAAATTTTATCAACTGTATTAACATCGAAACCATTATTGGCACAACCATCAAAAAATTTTGGCTTTAACTTATCAAGAACAGATTTAATTTTTTTACCCATTCCCTTTCTTAACATATCAGCATCACCTTTTGAAAAACTAGCTAATTGCTGAGACAACAACATAACTTGTTCTTGATAAACAGTTATTCCGTAAGTTGCAGAGAGAAAACCTTCCATTTCAGGAAGATCATATGATATATCTTCTTGACCATGCTTTCTTTTAATGTAATTAGGAATATACTCCATAGGTCCTGGACGGTAGAGAGCATTCATTGCAATTAAATCATCAAATTTATCAGGTTTCAGCTGTTTCAAGTGTGCTTTCATTCCATCAGATGAAAACTGGAAAATCCCTGAAGTTGCTGCATTTTGAAAGATCTCATATGTTGGCTCATCATCAAGAGGAATACTATCAATATCTACATCCTTATTATGAATTTTTTTGATGATTTTTACACAATCCTTAATTATTGTTAAATTCCTTAAACCAAGAAAATCCATTTTCAATAAACCAGCATCTTCAACAACGCTATTATCAAATTGAGTAACCATCAAATCTGAATCTTTTGACCTTGTCATAGGAATCAATCCCATTAATGGATCTGGTGTTATAATAACACCACATGCGTGCGTACCAGTATTTCTAACATTTCCTTCTAACTTTCTAGCCAATGAAATTGTATCTGAAACTAAATCATTACCCTCTGAGAGCGATTTTAATTGCTTAACATTAGCAAATTGATCAGATTTAACTTTTTCTTTAAGTTTTTTATCTTCTAATGAGAAAATTTTATCTAATGAAATTAAATCAGGTACTAACTTTGCCACTCGATCAGCCTCAAAAAGTGGTAAGTCTAAAACTCTAGCGGTATCTCTAATTGAAGATTTAGCTGCCATTGTACCATATGTAATAATCTGAGCAACATTTTCAGTTCCATACTTATTCACAACCCACTCAATTATACGTCCCCTACCCTCATCATCAAAATCAATATCAATATCAGGAAGAGATACTCGCTCAGGGTTTAAAAATCTCTCGAAAAGTAAATCGTACTTAATTGGATCAACATTAGTTATTGTTGTACAATAGGCAACAACAGAACCAGCGGCAGAACCTCTGCCAGGACCAACTGAAACGTCCATAGTTCTAGCTTGCTTTATTAAATCTTGAACAATCAAGAAATAACCAGGATATCCAGAGTTTTCAATAACCTGAAGTTCAAAGTCTATTCGTTCTTTAATTTCATCAGTTATTTCTTTATAACGTTCTTTAGCTCCCTTATAAGTTAAATGCTTTAGAAATGCATTCTCTCCTCTTTTACCTTCATCTTTTTCATCTTCAGGATCAATAAATTCAGTGGGAATATTAAATTTAGGAAGTAAAACCTCACGAGATAAACTAAATGATTCTATTTTATTTAAAAGGTCTGAAATATTATCAATTGCTTTAGGAAGATCAGAAAATATTTCCTGCATTTGATCAGAAGATTTAAAATAAAATTCGTCATTTGGAAATCCATACCGATAGCCACGTCCCTTACCCTTAGGGGTTGATTGTTGCTCGCCATCCTTAACACAAAGAAGTATATCGTGAGCCGTAGAATCTTCCTGATCTAAATAATAAACATTATTTGAGGCTATGACTTTAACGTTATATTTCCGAGCAAAAGATAGAAGCACTTTATTAACGTGATCTTCCTCTTCTAAGTTATGGCGATTGATTTCAACATAAAAATCATCACCAAATGTTTCATGCCACCACTTAAATTCATCTTCAGCCTGCTGTTCACCAATATTAAGAATCATATTAGGAATAGATCCATAAGTACTTCCTGTAAGTACAATTAAATCATCCTTATAAGTATTAATTAACTCCTTATCAACTCTGGGAACATAGTAGAACCCTTCAATATTACCAATAGATGATAACATAGATAAATTGTGATAGCCATTTTTGTTCTTACATAAAAAAGGAATCTGATATCCATTATCCTTAGCAGTCTTATCTTTATGATCTTTACATACATTTAGCTCACACCCAATTATAGCTTTTAAAGGCAAATCTTCATCCTCTTGCTTATTTGCATTAATAGGGTGATTCAATACTGTATCAATAAATTTATAAGCTCCAAACATATTAGTATGGTCGGTTAATCCAATAGCTGGCATACCAAATGAAGCTGCTTTATTAACTAAAGACTTAACGTCAATTGTTGCCTGTAGGATTGAGTATTGAGAATGAACATGTAAATGTGAAAAGACAGAATTAGATTTTCTTATTGTAATCTTTTCTTCTGCTGTAGAAACCTCTTCGCTAGTAACATCTTTAAATTCAATACTATAAGGCTCAATATTAATACCAATTAATTTAAATGGTTCAGGATTTTTTTCTAGAAATAAATTATACTCATCTAAATTAAGTCCGGTATTTTCTTGATTTATGACTTTTAGTCTAATTAGCTCAAGAAAGCATCTAGCTGTAGCTTCTACGTCAGCGGAAGCATTATGGGCTTCTGCAAATTCCTCATCGAATAATTTAAAATGTAATTCAGATAGATTTGGCCATTTATATTTACCCCCTCTCCCACCTGGAAGTGCACAATATTCAGTTGAACAATCTTTTGTATCAATTGCGGGAAATTTAGCTAATATATTTGGAATTGATTTTCTCAACAATTCACATCCAATAATACTGTTGTCAAAGCTAACGTTATGCCCAATAACAAATTTTGATTTTTCTACATCTAAAACAAATTCATTTAAAACAATTGCAAGATCAATACCCTTTTTATTTGCTATTTCTGTAGAAATTCCATGTATTTTTTCTGCATTAAAAGGGATATCATAGCCTTCAGGTTTTATAATGTAATTTTTAACATCAATAAGATTACCTTCTTTATCATGCATCTGCCAAGCAATCTGAACACATCTTGGCCAATTATCAAAGTCAGTTAAAGGAGCTTTCCAATTTTGAGGTAAGCCAGTAGTTTCTGTGTCAAAAATAAGATACATTATAGTTTGTTGTATTATAATGTAAATTTAAGAAAAGAGAAAAATCATAACATGTCTTATGAAATGATTTTTTAAAATGTTAGTAAGTTTTACTAATTATAAAAAATTCTGTGATTTCATCCAGTCATCATTAAAAATCTTACCGATATATCTAGTACCATGATCATGGAAGATTACTACAACAACATCATTCTCAGAAAGATTGTCTTTCATTTGATTTAAACCAGCTACTGCACTTCCTGCGGAGTAACCAACCATAATTCCCTCTTCGCAACTAATTCTTCTTGCCATAATAGCACCATCCTTGTCAGTAACCTTTTCAAAATGATCAATAATTTTAAAATCAACATTTTCAGGTAGGATATCCTCACCTATCCCCTCAGTTATGTAAGAATAGATTTCCTTCTCATCAAATTCTCCAGTTTCGTGATATTTTTTAAAAACAGAACCATATGTATCGATTCCCCAAACCTTAATATTTGGATTCTTTTCTTTTAAGAAATTAGCAGTTCCAGAAATAGTTCCTCCAGTACCAACACCTACGACTAAGTGTGTTACCTTTCCTTTAGTTTGCTCCCATATTTCAGGCCCTGTGCTCTCATAATGTGCTTTAGCATTAGAGGGGTTATCATATTGATTTACATACCATGAATTAGGGATTTCTTCAGATAAAGCCTTAGAAACAGAGTAGTAAGATCTCGGATCTTCGGGTGCTACATCAGTTGGACAGACTCTCACTTGAGATCCAACAGCTCTTAAAATATCCATTTTTTCTTTTGACTGCTTATCTGCCATGACAAAAATACATTTATAACCTTTTTGAATAGCTGCAAGAGCTAATCCCATTCCTGTATTTCCAGAAGTACCTTCAATAATTGTGCCTCCTTTACATAATCTCCCATCATTCTCTGCGTCTTCAATCATTTTTAATGCCATCCTATCTTTAATCGAATGGCCAGGGTTAAAGGTTTCAACTTTAGCTAAGACTAAAGCATCTGTTTCTATAGTTCTATTTAACTTAACTAAAGGAGTATTTCCTATAGTTTCTAAAATATTTTTGTAGTATTTCATCTTTTCAAATTGGCAAGCAAAATTATTAAAAATTACTGAAATCTAATTGCTTTGACTGGAGAGATTCTACTTATAATCATTGAAGGTATAATTAAAATAAAATAACAAATAATAATAGCAGATATATTTAATATAAAAATCTGAGAGAAGTCAAAATAAACTGGAACAGTACTCATGTAATAAGTTTGAGGATCCAGACTAATAATAGAAAATTTCAACTGTAAAAAAACAAGTAATAGCGAAATACTATTGCCAATTATTAAACCTCTAATGGTTAAATGAACAGCAAGATAGACAAAGATTTTTCTAATACTCCAATTTGTTGCACCCATTGCTTTTAGTATACCAATTAATTTTGTTTTCTCAAGTATCAAAATTAAAAGTGCAGTAATCATGTTTATAACAGCAACTAAAAACATTAGTATTAGAATTACAATTACGTTCATATCTTGCAAATCAAGCCAATCAAATATTTGTGGTACTTTTTCTTTAATACTTTGAGCATTTAAATTATAAGGTATTGCTTCGTATACTTCATTTGTAATTTGATCTAACTGGCTAAAATCAGAGATAGATAATTCAAATCCTCCAACCTGATTTTCAGTCCAAGAATTTAAAGATTGAATATGCTTAATATCTCCAAGCACATATAATTCATCAAAATCAACCATTGCAGTACTGTAAACTCCTTTAACATTAAATTTTCTAACCCTTGTAGGCTCTTGCATAAAATACATAATAAGCTTATCTGAAACATTGAGCTTTAAACGGCTGGATATTTCTTCAGAAATTAAAACATCAGATGACTTAGAATTCAAATCTAATTTTATCGGCTCACCATCTATCAAATTATCATTAAAGAAACTCCAGTCATAATTATGTGAAACTCCTTTTAGAATTACTCCATGTATTTCTTGTTTTGTTTTAATTATCGCAGCTTTTGTTGCAAATGCATTTACACTTTCAATTCCTTTAATTTTTTTTAATGAATTTTTTAATTCTAAACTTGCGTTTAATGCTTCACTCTCATAAGAATTATTATTTGAAAAGTTAGATATTACAATATGAGATCCAAAACCAACAACTTTAGAAGAAATATCTTTTTTAAAACCATTTATAACAATTATAGAGATTAACATAACAGATACAGAAATTGCAACAGCAATAATTGCAATGTTTATAATTGGTTTTGTAAAAGAATTATTTTTTTTCTTTGAAGAAAAGAGTTTCTTTGCAATAAAGTATTCAACATTCATCTTAATGGCAAAAATAGAACAAATAATTATTATAGCTTTATTACTAATTGGATATAATAGTAATTCACAAGATCTTATACTTGGTTCAGAAAAAGTTAAAGATTATTATCCTTATATAAAGGAAAAGAGAGTTGCTATTGTTGGAAATCAGACATCAATTATTAATCAAACTCATCTAGTAGATAGCTTGATTTCATTAGAAATTGAAGTTGTAAAAGTATTTTCTCCCGAACACGGATTTAGAGGACAAGCAGATGCAGGAGAAAAGATAAGTGATGGTATTGATTTAAAAACAGGAAAACCAATCATTTCTTTATATGGTGAAAAAGGTAGAAAGCCTACTGAAGAACAATTAAAGGATATTGATATTATTATATTTGATATTCAAGATGTTGGTGCAAGATTTTATACTTACATATCAACTTTACATTATGTAATGGAAGCATCCTCAGAATACAATATACCATTGATTGTTTTAGACAGACCTAATCCTAATGGGCATTATATTGATGGACCAGTAAGAAAGAAAGAATTTAAATCCTTTGTGGGCATGCACCCTGTTCCCATTGTTCATGGGATGACAATTGGTGAGTATGCTTTGATGATAAATGGAGAGAACTGGATAACTCCTAAGTGTAATTTAAGAATCATTAAAATGGAAAATTACAATCGGAAGGCATTTTATGACTTACCAGTTAAACCTTCTCCAAATTTACCGAATGCTGTTTCCATCAACCTATACCCTAGCTTATGTCTTTTTGAGGGAACAAATGTAAGTGTTGGCAGAGGAACAAAATATCCATTTCAACAGTTTGGGGCTCCTTATGTTAAAAGTAAATATAGTTTCATTCCCAAAAGCAATAGCGGAAGTAAAAACCCAAAACATAAAAACATCAAATGTTTTGGCAAAATTTTAAAAAACCAAAAAGAATATTTACAAGAAATAAAATTAGATTGGCTTATTGAAACTTATAAAAACTGTCCAGAGAAAGAAGTTTTTTTTAATAGTTTTTTTGATAAGCTATCAGGAAATGATACTTTAAGAAAACAAATCATAGATGGTTTTTCGGCAAGTGAAATCAAGAAATCTTGGACTAAAGACTTAGTTAAATTCAATAAAAAAAGAAAGAAATATCTACTTTATTAATTTGTCTTTCATCTTTTCAACAATATCATAAACGGCAGGACATACGCTGATGTTTTTTTCAGTAACACTTAATAATTGTGATTGTTTTTTCCTGTCAGTATGAGGAAATTCCTTGCAAGCCTTAGGACGAACTTCGTATATACCACAAAAATTATCTTTATTAAGAAATATACAAGGCAAATTTTGTAAAACATAATCGTTATCTTCATCTACACGCAAATATTTCTCTGTAAAAACAGAAGGTTTTAGCTTTAGATATTTTGAGATTCTCTGAATGTCTTTATTAGTAAATAAAGGGCCTGTAGTTTTACAACAGTTAGCACACATTAAACAATCTGTGTAATTGAAAACATCATCATGAAGATTATGAATAATATTATCTAAAGTTTTTGGTTTTACTTTTTTTAATGACCTAAAAAAGGATTGGTTTTTTTTTCTCTTTTGCTTAGACAGCTCCTT
>JABICI010000092.1 GCA_018652335.1 Flavobacteriales bacterium | reverse complement strand
TAAGAAGAGACGGGGAACTAAAAGATTGACTCATCCAGTTTTTCTAAGAAGATATAAGAATATTTTAGCAAATAATGCTCCAATCCATTTGAAAACTGACAGTCAATTTTTACATGGTTTTACACTAGGGGTTATTTCAGGAGAAAAACATATGTTAATTGATAGTACGAATGACTTATACGCATCAAAAGTAATAAGAGAGAATATGGATATAAAGACACATTATGAAAAGATATATTTAGAAAAAGGTATTCCAATAACATACCTTAGATTTCTTTTAAATAAATATTAAATTTCATTGTCAAAAATAATATCTTTGTTTTAGGAAAATAAATTAAAATGAAATTAACTAATGAAGTTGTTTTATCGGCACTTTCTAATATTACCTTGCCAAATGAAGGAAAAAATATTGTTGACAGTGGAGCAGTTAAGAATATTCAAATCTTTGGTACTGATGTTGAATTAGATGTTGAGATAAAGGTGCCAACCTTACAATACAAAAAAAGGGTAGAAGTTGACTGCATTAAAGCAATTCATGATTATGCCTTTGAGAAATCAAAGGTAAAAGTTAACTTAATTATTAATGCTCCAGAAATAAAATCGCAGATTAAGGGAGTCCCAATTCCTGGTATTAAAAACATTATAGCGATATCATCTGGAAAAGGAGGGGTAGGAAAATCTACTGTTTCTGCAAATTTTGCAGTTGGCCTTGCTGATTTGGGTTATAAAGTTGGTGTCATTGATGCAGATATTTACGGACCATCTATGCATATTATGTTTGGCTTACAGGGTGAATCTCCTAAAACTGTTATGGTTGATGGCAAATCAAAAATCAAACCTTTAGTAAGTCATGGAGTTAAGTTACTATCAATTGGTTTTTTCGCACAAAGTCAGCAAGCAGTAGTTTGGAGAGGCCCTATGGCATCAAAGGCATTAAACCAATTGCTTTGGGATACTGACTGGGGAGAATTAGATTTTCTAGTGGTTGATCTGCCTCCTGGTACTGGAGATATTCACTTATCTTTAGTTCAATCTATTCCTTTAACTGGAGCAGTTGTTGTTAGTACTCCACAACATATTGCTTTGGCTGATGCTAAAAAAGGAGTTAATATGTTTATGATGGATAGTATTAATGTGCCAGTTTTGGGAATAGTAGAGAATATGTCATATTTTACGCCGCAAGAATTACCAGAAAATAAATATTATATTTTTGGCAAGGATGGAGCTAAAGTGTTAGCTGAGCAGTTAAAAATTGATTTTCTTGCTCAGATTCCCCTTGTACAATCAGTAAGAGAAGCTTCTGATGCTGGTAGGCCTGCTGTATTGCAGGGGGCAACTCCTATTGCCCTTGATTATTTAAACATGACCAAGAAGATTCTGTCTTCTATTAAAAAAAGAAATGCTAATTTTGCACCAACTAAAGCTGTTGAATTAACCAATTCTAAGGGTTGTTCCTCAAAATAATTAAACAAATAATGATTACTGATAAAAAAATTATTGATAAAATTGAAGATGCACTTGCAGAGATCCGCCCCTTTTTAGAAAGTGATGGAGGTGACATTAATTTTATTGAATTAACAGATGATTGGATTGTAAAAGTCAAATTAATAGGGGCGTGTAGTAGCTGTAATATTAGTATGATGACATTAAAAAATGGCGTTGAGGTAGTTGTTAAGAAAGCAGTTCCTGAAGTTAAAGAAGTTGTTGAGATTTCATCATTATAATTTAATTAATTATTTCAATTCACATTCTTCCACTAGTCTTATTTAGATTTAATATAAATTGTATTAATTGCAGTATTTTTCTCAAATAAAATGAGATTAAAGTTTTAAGTTTGCGCACGAAAATGAATATTATAAAAGACATGATCCAAACTAAGTATTTTAAAAAGTATTTCTTACTGACATTATTATTTACCTTCTCCATTAAAGCTTTTTCACAAGAAGATGGTGCTAAAATTTTTAAGCAAAATTGTACTGCATGTCATGTTCTTGGAGAAACTAAGCTTATTGGCCCAGGCTTAAAAGGAATAACAGAAAAAAGAGATAAGGAATGGTTGAAAAAGTGGATTAATAATTCATCTGAATTAATAGCTTCTGGTGATGCAGATGCAATAGCAATTTTTGAGGAGTATAACAAAGTTGCAATGACAAATTTTTATTTTTCTGATGAAGAGTTTGAAGCTTTATTTGCTTATTTAGATGCCCCACCAGTAGAAGAGGCAGTAGTTGCTACACAAGCCACTGTGGTTGCTGAAGAAAAGATTTCTACTTCTACTCAGTTGATGATAGTAGCTTTAATTCTTTTGATATTTATTTTTATTTTAACGTCTGTTAAGAATAGTTTAAAAGAGAGTTTAGGGCAAGAAACAGAATCTGTCACTGAAGCTGTAAAATCAAATATTCTACTATTTCTTTCAAATACATTTAATAAACTATTTGTTGTTTTATTTCTAGCAATTATTATTCTTAAGTTTGTTTACGATGCCATGATGGGTGTTGGTGTTACTACTAATTATCAACCTGAACAGCCAATAGCTTTTTCTCATAAAATTCACGCAGGTGACAACGGGATTGATTGTAATTATTGTCATGTTTCTGCAAGAAAATCTAAGCATTCTAGTATACCATCTGCTAATGTTTGTATGAATTGTCATGCAAGTATTGTAGAAGGGTCTATAGCTGGCACTACAGAGCTACAAAAAATATATGATGCAGTAGGTTATGATCCAGATTCCAGAACTTATATAGAAGGTTACGAACAAAAACCAATTGAGTGGGTTAGAATACATAATCTTCCTGATTTATCTTATTTTAATCATTCACAGCATGTTACAGTAGGCCAGCTTGAGTGTCAAGAATGTCACGGAGCTATTGAGGAAATGGATGTCGTTAAACAACACTCAGAACTTACTATGGGATGGTGTATTGAATGTCATAGAGAAACAGAAGTAAAAATGGAGGGTAATGATTACTATACAAGCATGCATGAAAAAATGAAAGAAAAGTATGCTGGAGAAAAAATTACAGTTGATAAAATTGGAGGACTGGAGTGCGGGAAGTGCCACTACTAATAAAGAATTAGATTTTTTATAAAAGATGACAAAAGCAAAAAAATATTGGAAAGGATTAGCTGAAATAAATAATAGTCCTTTAGTTGAAAAGTTAAAGCAAAATGAATTTACTGAAGAAATTCCTGTAGATGAATTTTTAGGAGATAAAGAAATATCTGCTACATCAACATCAAGAAGAGATTTTTTGAAATTTTTAGGTTTTAGTACTGCAGCAGCAACATTAGCGGCTTGTGAGGCTCCTATTATTAAATCAATTCCTTACGTTGTAAAACCAGATGAAATAATTCCAGGCATAGCTAATTATTATGCAACTACAATGTATGATGGTCATGACTATGCATCAGTATTGGTTAAAAATAGAGAAGGAAGACCCATTAAAATAGATGCTAACAAATCTGCTCCAAATGCAAGAGTACAAGCATCTATTCTTTCGCTTTATGATTCTTCAAGATTAAAGAACCCTTTGATTAACAATACTGAATCAGATTGGAATACTGTTGATAGTCAAATTATTTCTCAATTAAATAAGATAAAGCAACAAAATGGTAAAATTGCTATTTTAACTTCTACAGTTATCAGCCCATCAACAAAAAAATTAATTCAGAATTTTACTTCTTATTATAAAAATGTATCTCATGTTGAGATGGATTCAATTTCATATGACGGTATGCTAGAAGCAAATCAGCTTGCATTTGGTGTACGAGCTTTGCCTAACTATAGTTTTGACAAGGCTGATGTAGTGGTTTCATTTGGAGCTGATTTTCTTGGGAATTGGTTAAATTGTGATTATGCTAGTGATTATGCTAGCAATAGAAATCCAGAAAGTGGAATGATGTCTAAACACTATCAAATTGAATCTGCATTGTCATTGTCAGGTTCTAATGCTGATGAAAGAATACAAATTAAACCTTCTGAGCAGTCGGGACTATTGACTAATTTATATAATGCACTTAGCGGAAGTAAAGCAGATTCTAGAATTTTAAAAATTGTAAGAGATTTATTAGCAAGCAAAGGAAAATCTATTGTTATTTCTAATAGTAATGATGTTAAAGTACAAACTCTAGTAAACGCAATTAACGATAAATTAGGTAATTATGAAAATACGATTACTCTAACAAGACCTTCATATTTGAAACAAGGAAACAACAAAGACGTTGCAGCTCTAATCAAAGATATGAATAATGGAAATATTTCAGCACTTTTTACACACAATGTTAATCCAGCATACACTTTGCAAGATTCAGTGTCATTTGTTGAGGGCTTATCAAAAGTTTCTTTAAAAGTATCTACTTCTCTTTATAATGATGAGTCAGCTTCTAAAATGACTTACGTCTTACCTGATCATCATTATTTAGAAAGCTGGGGAGATGCGAATCCAGCTCATGGAGAATATACTTTAATGCAACCTACAATTGCTCCTCTTTTTAATAGCAGACAGTTTCAAGAAAGCTTAATGGTTTGGATAGGAACATCAGATTATCATAATTATTTACAAAGTTTCTATAAAGATATCGACTGGAACAAATCAGTACATGATGGATATTTCACTAAAAATACTAAAGATGTGAAGGTATCTTCATTCAAAGGTAAAGTAGAATCATTCAATTTGTCCAAAAATACTCAAATCGAATTTGAGATGTATGAAAAAATTTCTATGGGAGATGGAACTCAATCAAATAACCCATGGCTACAAGAATTACCTGACCCAATTTCTAGAGCGTGTTGGGATAATTACTTAGCAATGTCAGCTCCTACTGCTAGAAAAATAGGTGTTACTAATTGGAATGTTTCAAATGGTGCACTCAACGGTAGTCTAGTGAATATAACTGTTAATAATAAAACTTACAAAAATGTTCCTGTAATGATTCAACCAGGACAAGCTGTAGATACTGTATCCATGGCAGTTGGTTATGGAAGAGAATCAGCTGGAAAATGTGGAAATGGTATTGGATTTAATGCATTTACTCTAGGAAATGGAGATGCAAAAATAGAATTACTCGAAGGGGAGTACGAATTTGCAGCTACTCAATTACATCATACTATGATGGGAAGAGAGATTATTAAAGAAACTACTCTTGCTGATTTTATTAAAGATCCTCAATCTGGAAATCATAAGGAAACATATTCAACTCATAAAGGGAAACAGCCTGCAGACATGGTTACGCTTTGGGATGAACATGATCACTCAACCGGACATTTTTGGAATATGTCAATTGATTTGACTTCATGCTTAGGTTGTTCTGCCTGTGTTATTTCTTGTCATGCTGAAAATAATGTTCCAGTTGTTGGTAAAGAAGAGATTAGAAAATCAAGGGATATGCATTGGTTAAGAATTGATAGGTATTTTTCATCTGATATGACAAAAGAATTATCAGCAAAAGAAAAAGTATCTCCAATCGACATGTATTCAGAAATGGAGGAGCCATCAGTTAATCCCGAAGTAGCTTTTCAGCCTGTTATGTGCCAACATTGTAACCATGCGCCATGTGAAACTGTATGTCCAGTTGCCGCTACATCTCATAGTGCAGAAGGTCTAAATCATATGGCTTATAACAGATGTGTTGGAACAAGATATTGTGCTAACAATTGTCCATATAAAGTTAGAAGATTTAATTGGTTTCAATATTCTGACAATGATAAGTTTGATTTCAATATGAATGATGATTATGGGAAGATGGTATTAAATCCAGATGTAGTTGTTCGTTCAAGAGGAGTTATTGAAAAGTGTAGTATGTGTATACAAAAGATACAAAAAGTTAAATTAGATGCAAAAAAATCTGGTAAAAGAGTAAAAGATGAAGATGCTCAAACTGCTTGTTCATCTGCTTGCCCTACAAATGCTATAGTATTTGGAGATGTTAATGATGATAAACATAAAGTTCAAGCTCTCAAAAAGACTCCAAGAGCGTATAAATTATTAGAACATTTAAATACAGATCCTTCTGTATTTTATCAAACAAAAATTAGAAACAAAGCTTAAAATATAATCATGCAAAAAGAAGCAGAAATTAGAGATCCGTTAATTTTAGGTAATAAAACTTATCATGATATTACTGTAGATGTTGCTCGCCCTGTTGAGGGAAAGGCTAATAAATATTGGTGGATATTATTCTCCTTATCACTTTTGTTGTTCATTTGGGGTGTACTTTGTATTGCCTACACTATTGGAACTGGAATTGGAGCTTGGGGATTAAATAAGACTGTAAACTGGGCTTGGGATATTACAAATTTTGTTTGGTGGATTGGTATTGGCCACGCCGGAACATTAATATCTGCTGTTTTATTACTTTTTCGTCAGAAATGGAGAATGGCAATTAATCGTTCTGCTGAAGCGATGACTATATTTGGTGTTGTACAAGCAGGGTTATTTCCATTAATTCATATGGGTCGCCCATGGCTTGCGTATTGGGTTCTACCAATTCCAAATCAATTTGGTTCTTTATGGGTAAATTTTAATTCACCTTTGCTTTGGGATGTATTTGCTATATCAACTTATCTATCTGTTTCTGTAGTGTTTTGGTATATTGGATTAATTCCAGATTTTGCCATGTTAAGAGACAGAATGAGTTCAACATTATCTCCAATGAAAAAGAAACTATATGCATTTCTTGCTTTTGGCTGGAGCGGAAGAGCAAAACACTGGCAAAGATTTGAAGAAGTATCTTTAGTTCTTGCTGGACTTGCTACACCACTTGTATTTTCTGTACATTCCATTGTATCAATGGATTTTGCAACATCTGTTATTCCTGGATGGCATACTACAATCTTTCCTCCATATTTTGTTTTAGGAGCTTTGTTTTCAGGCTTTGCTATGGTAGAAACTTTGTTAATTATCATGAGAAAAGTTGTGAATCTAGAAGCATATATTACAATAAAGCATGTTGAATATATGAATGTCATTATTTTATTGACAGGATCACTTGTTGGTACGGCATATATTACAGAATTATTTATGGCATGGTACTCAGGAGTTGAGTTTGAACAATATGCTTTTCTAAATCGAGCTACAGGGCCATATTGGTGGGCTTATGCCATTATGATGACGTGTAATGTTTTAACACCTCAGTTGTATTGGTTTAGATCCATTAGAACATCATTTGTAGCAACTTTTATATTATCTATTTTTGTAAATATAGGTATGTGGTTTGAAAGATTTGTAATTATTGTTACATCTCTACATAGAGATTTTCTACCTACATCATGGACAATGTTCTCTCCTACTTTTATCGATATAGGTATTTACCTTGGGACAATTGGTTTCTTCTTTACATTATTTTTAATGTATGCAAGAACTTTTCCAGTCATTGCTCAAGCAGAACTTAAAACTATTCTTAAATCTTCTGGATCAGAATTTAAAAACAAAAAATAATGAGTACAAAAACATTACATGGTATTTTTGATGATGAAGAAATTTTACTTTCATCTGTAAAAGAAATTCGTGCAAATAAGATTGATATTAAGGAGGTGTATTCTCCATTTCCTATTCATGGTCTTGATAAAGCATTAGGAATTAAAGAAACTAGAATGGCAATAACAGCTTTTATTTATGGCTGTGTAGGATTATCACTTGGTGCGTTGATGATATATAATATCATGATTATTGACTGGCCACAAAATATTGGAGGAAAACCTAATTTTACATTTTATCATAATCTTCCTGCTTTTGTTCCTGTTTTATTTGAATGCACTGTAATGTTTGCAGCTCATTTAATGTCGATAACTTATTTGATTAGATGTGGTTTATTTCCTGGTAGTTCTGAAAAAAATCCAGATCCAAGAACTACTGATGACAAGTTTTTAATGGAAATTGAGGTTGATGGAGACATATCTAAGGTCAAAGAAATTCTTGCAAAAACAGGAGCTTTAGAAATTAATGAAAAAGACGATTAACTATGAATAATACATTAACAAAATCTATATTCATTATTTTAGCAATATTCTTGTCATCATGCGGTAGTGATTCAAGCAGAGGATATGAGTTTATGCCAAATATGTACAGATCACCAAGTATTGAGACGTACGAAGAGCATTCAATAAAGAACTTTGATAGAATACCTGTCAATGGAACTGTTTCAAGAGGAAACTTAGTGACTTTTAATTATGAAAATAATTTAGAGGGATATTTATCTGCTGGAAAAAATTTCAGTAATCCATTAGTAAATAATGAGGAGAATATAAAAGATGGTGAAGCCCTTTATGGAATGTTTTGTCAACATTGTCATGGCGCTTCAGGTGCAGGAGATGGAAGTGTGCAACATCCAATATATTCAGCTGTCCCACATTATAATGATTCTAAATTATTACGAAGGTGTGGAGTTCCAATGTGCGATTTGGAGGCTGGACACATTTTTCACGCCATTACTTATGGTTTGAATGCTATGGGTCCTCATGCTTCTCAAATAACTGAAGAGGAACGGTGGAAAATTGTACTATATGTGCAAGAAAAATTACAAAAATAAGGAAAAGAATAAAATATTTATAGAATGTTTACAATAGACCAAAAAGCGAAAAAATTCACAATATCACTAATGATTATTGGATTAATAGCATTAATTTATGGCTTTATTTCCAATCCACATGGTGCATGGCCCGCACTTTTATTTAACACCTATTTTTATTTAGGAATTTCAATTTTTGCTGTATTTTTCGTAGCCTTACAGTATGTAGCTGAAGCAGGTTGGTCTATTGTTCTAAAAAGAGTTCCAGAAGCTGTAATGGGTGCGTTGCCAATTTTTAGTTTAATCATGCTTTTTATTATGATTGCATCAATTATGCATTGGAATCATATATATCACTGGTTGCATGAAGGTATAATGGATCCTGCAAATGAACATTATGATAAGATTATTGCAGGAAAAGAACCATATTTAAATGCAACTTTCTTTATTATTAGAACAATCATTTACTTACTTGGATGGAACTATTTTGCAAAAAAACTAAGATCTTTATCAATACTAGAAGATCAATCAGTAGGCTCAAAAATTCATTCAATGGGTATAAGTACATCAGCTTGGTTTATGGTGTTTTTTGCTGTGACATCATCAATGGCATCTTGGGATTGGATTATGTCTATTGATACTCACTGGTTTTCTACACTTTTTGGTTGGTATGTCTTTGCAGAGTGGAGTGCAATAGGTTTTACTACAATTTTCTTATTTACATTGTATCTTAAAAGAATGGGATATCTTAATCACGTAAACGAAAATCATATTCATGATTTAGGAAAATGGATTTTTGCTTTTTCATTAGTATGGACTTATATGTGGTTTTCACAATTTATGTTGATATGGTATGCGAATATACCAGAAGAAGTTGCATATTTTACAGCTAGGCTTGAAGTAGATAACTATAAATTTTTATTTTGGTTTTCTATGTTAATAAACTTTTTATTTCCTATAATATTGCTAATGAGTAGAGATGCTAAGCGAAATAATACACGTTTAATTTTTGTTAGTTGTGTTATTCTTTTCGGGCACTGGTTAAATTCATATCTTTTAGTTGCACCTGGAACATTAAATACACACGGTCATATTGGATTTACTGAGATTGGTATCGGTTTAGGTTTTGCAGGATTGTTAATATATATTACATTGAATGCATTAACAAAGCAACCTTTAGAGACTAAAAATCATCCTTTCCTTGATGAATCAAAAAATTTACACACATAACGATTTTTGTTGATATTTTATAAAGGGTCAGATTAGTCTGACCCTTTTTTTATAGTTACTTTTGTTTTGGAATGAATAATGATTATGATATAGAAGATAGTAATCTCAATCATGATGTTGAGATAGAGCAAGTTTTAAGGCCAAAACTATTCACAGATTTTGAGGGCCAGGATCAAATAGTTGATAATCTTAAAGTATTTATTGAAGCAGCTAAACAACGAGAAGATGCTTTGGATCACGTGTTATTACATGGACCTCCAGGTCTTGGGAAAACTACTCTAGCAAATATTATTTCAAATGAATTAGATGTAAATATAAAAACAACATCTGGTCCTGTATTAGATAAACCAGGAGATTTAGCAGGTCTCCTTACCAATCTTGAAGAAAGAGATGTTTTATTTATTGATGAAATTCATCGATTAAATCCAATAGTTGAAGAGTATTTGTATTCAGCTATGGAAGATTATCAAATTGATATTATGATTGAATCAGGTCCAAATGCTCGATCAGTTCAAATTGAAATTAATCCATTTACATTAATAGGTGCAACTACTCGCTCGGGTTTATTAACCTCTCCTTTAAGGGCTAGATTTGGAATAAACTCAAGACTAGAATATTATAAATTAGATTTATTATCTAAAATTGTTGAAAGGTCATCTTCAATTTTAGATGTTGATATTGATAAAGCAGCCGCATTAGAAATTGCAAGAAGAAGTCGCGGAACACCACGTATTGCTAATGCTTTATTAAGACGTGTGCGTGATTTTGCTCAAATAAAAGGAAACGGGAAAATTGACTTAAAGATTACTCAGTATTCTTTAGATGCTTTAAATGTTGATGAGCACGGCCTTGATGAAATGGATAATAGAATTTTAACTACAATAATTGACAAGTTTAAAGGAGGGCCTGTTGGTCTTACTACTATATCAACGGCAGTAGGTGAACAGGCTGGAACTATTGAGGAAGTTTATGAGCCATATCTTATAATGGAAGGCTATTTAATGCGTACACCAAGAGGGCGACAGGTTACAGAACTTGCATACCGTCATTTAGGAAAAGTTAAACCTTTAGATCAAGGAAATCTTTTTTAAGATATCTGGTCAAATACTTCTAATATAGTTTGTTTATATTGAGAAAAAGTTGTTAAAGTCCATATCTTTAATGCAATTACCTCCGTTTTACTTACCCAAGAGATACTTTTTCTAAGTTCTTTTTTAAATAGTTTTCTATCGAAACTAACTTTGCTTAATATTTTTTTACTAAATTCTAACATAATTATAATTTGATATAATAGTAATAACTAATAATTAGAATATTTATTGTTCTTCATTCCAGCTATAAGAGTCATTTTCTAAATTAATAAGATTTAAAATCCTATCAATTACTGTGGCAGCTATATCTTCAAAAGTTTTTGGATTACTATAGAATGATGGTGTTGCCGGACAAATTATTCCGCCTGCATGAGTAATTGTTTTCATATTATTTATATGTATTAGGCTCAATGGAGTTTCTCTTGCTACTACAACTAACTTTCTTCTTTCTTTTAATATTACATCTGCAGCTCTCGTAGTTAAATCGTTACTTGTGCCACTGGCAATACGACCTAAAGTCCCCATGGAACATGGGCAAATTATCATGGTTCCATAGTTTGCAGATCCACTTGCGAAAGGAGCCATAAAATCCAATTTATTGTAAAATGTAAATGGATAATTTGTATACTTTGTGTGTCCTAATTCTTGTTCCCAAACATATTTTGCATTGTCTGACATAATCACACCAACTTTATCAATTTGATCTGATAATACAGCAAGCTTATCAAATAAAACCTTAGCATAAATTGCTCCACTAGCACCAGTAACAGCTACTATTATTTTATGTTTTTTCATATTTATATATTGTAATGTAACGCAAAACTTATGACAGAATTATATTTTCCTTTTAATGTTGAATTAAATACATTAACAGTATTATAATCTTCAGATCCTATTGGAATTATTGAATTTGAAATTCTTGAATTTAAACTTATTTTTTTAGAGTATTTGTAATCTATTCCAACAAATAATCCAATATCATATTCTGTAAATGGTAAATTCTCTGATGGTATTTCTCCACTGAAATCATTATAATATCCATTTATTAACCATGCTAATAGTATTCCTCCTTCTATATTAATTTTATCTGATTGTTTGTATTGAATTAAAAACGGGATTTCAATATATGACATAGAAATATCTGCTTTTAAATAGTTCGGATGATCAATTTCGTTCATTTTTGGGTTATTACTTCCTTTTTGGATATATGTAATTTCCATTTGAAAAGCAGTCAAATCTGACAGTTTCCTGTTTGCAAATACACCTAACAATAATCCTGCTTTGTTAAAACCAGAAATATCATCGCCTCCTACTTGTGATGTACTAATTCCAAAAATAGTACCACCACCAAATGATTGTGATTGAACGGATGAACCAAGTAACAATAATCCTATTAAAACTGAAAATTTATTAAACATATTTAACGTAGACTTACACCAAGACCTAAAGAAGCTGTAGGGTATTCAGAGAATGTATAATCAGCATGAATGGTTACAACAGTTAAGTTTAATCTCAGCCCAATATTTGTTCTTAATTTATTTTCAGACTGAAACTCAATTTCAATTTTATCACCAAAATCTACCCCACTTAGATTAAATCCTGCATCTGCTGACAAGTTAGTTACAGAGGTATTATAACCTAAGCCAACGTATCCTGTTAATATTAATAGTTTTCTGGAAGCAATTAAATTAATTGTAGTTGCTGTAGTTTTCATTGATACTTTCTGTTCGTATATATCCAAAGAGGTATTAAGTTCGGTATAGCCAGCTTGTAAAGAAAGACTCATAGGTATCGCATCTCCAATTACTGGTATCCACTGTAAAACATCATGTTTAACTCCAATACCAAATAAGTTTGTTGTGATATCGCTTAAATTTAATGTAGGCATGTATCTAACATCTACTGATGTTTTTTTAATTAATCCAATCCCGGCCTGTAGCATTGGAGTTGGCATAGCTGGAATATTAAAGCCACCTGGAAGATTAAAGTCCCATTGATGATTAGTGGAAGTTTCATTATACAACATACTTGTTGTACTATTTTCACCAAATATAGTAGCTGCATCAGTATTATTTGAGGTAAAATTGCCAAAATTATTTCCAATGCTAAATGTTTTAACTTCGTTAGGAATTATTACTGTACTAAGGCTAATAGTAAAATCAAAACCTGCAAAATTATGTGGTTTGGCAGTGTTATACCAACCATTATTTAATCCAGCACCTAAGCTTTCAGCTAATGGATTGAAATAAGCCTCAATTATTCTTTGGCCATCAGAGATATCATCTTTCAAAATTGTACCTTGACTATAAACATTTAGAGATAAGATACTTATTAAAATTATAAAAGAGATTTTGTTCATTAGTTATAAGTTTCAGCTATTTAAATCTACTTCCTTTACTTGTAAGATTTCATTTGTATTAGTATTATATATAAATGCAATAATTGATATGTTTTCAGGATTCCAATTACCAGCATTACCATTACCAGCTTCTGCAGTTTGACTGGAGTAGTCTATATTAAATTGTTGTAGGTCTGCAAGATTATATTCAATTGTTTTTTCTATAAGTTGTCCAGATAAAAAAGTTGATGATGAGGATAAATTATCATCTGCTAACACACACCTTAACACATGATTGTGCTCATAATTTTCTACATTTAAAGATCCATCTTTTTGCCAATTAATAATATTACTTTCTGCTAAGCATATAACATAATTATATGCTCCTGAAGAATTTTTTTGTGATTCTACACTTATTGTAACGGAATTAGCATCAGAAGAAATTTCTATTTTAAAGTCAATTTCTTTTTTTAGCTCATCTGCAACAACTTCAGCCCATTCATCTTTACTTAATGTAGGTGATTGCCCTCCAATGCGATTTACCATTCCTCTTGGAAGTCCAATAGCTGATGCTCCAAAATTGTTATCCCAAGCCTCACCCCATGTAGTTCTAAAATCATACTGGAATCCTGTTTGAGAAGCAAGATAAGGTCTCGCAAATGATGTGCTAGTATGAATTGCTAAAGCAATAATTTGATCCCCATAGACATCATGTATTGCAGAAATTTCTCTTGCAGCTTCAGGGCAGTTAGAACATAAGTGTCCAGTAAAATCTTCAATTAGAACATTTTTTTCAGGATTAACATATGAATTAGAATCTGTAATATATGGCCCCTCAACTATATCACATGAATTACTCAGAATTATTAAACTAGTTATAAATAAATATTTTTTCATTTTTAAAAACTTGATGATACACTTAAACTAAACCCATTTGATGAAGGAACTGTTTTACATACACCTCCCACGCAAAATATTCCTTCTCTTTTCTTACCATAACCGATTTCAAATCTGTTGGCCCCTTTAATAAACCCAGCATTAATATTAACATAATGCAGTTGTTTATTAATATCTTCATTTCCATAGTTATACATATCTTGGATAGATAGAAACCAATGCGGAGATATTGTGTACTCAATTAGACTCATACTCCAATCACCTTCTTTTGGCTGTTTCCCATCCTCAATTTGTGAAGATATAAGAGATTGTAGTTCAAGTCTTATTGTATGGCCTGCTTTAATTTTATAACTTATGTCTGATACAAGTATTGTTGAATTAAGTATTCCATAATCACCTATTGGCTTACCTTCTAAGACATCTTTATTATATGTTTGATTTGCAAAAATAAAGTTTGTATTAAGTTTTCTGTTTATTTTTTTTGCTACAGAAATATTAAAGTCTTGATAATGTAATACTTCATCAAAATTGATAAAAGTTGGTTTGTGTGTTCTGATATCGTTTAAAAATGAAGGGCCTCCTTCTAATGCATTGATTTGGGAATAGTTAATAGCTATTTTAGTCCCATATTTTCCACCTAGTCGACTTCCTTTTTTAAATTTATAAAAAATATCAAACTGGATTCCTAGTTCACCATCTGCTTGTGTTGCACAAGGGTATAGAGCTAATAGTGAATAAGTGTGAGGCTTACTTAAAGTTGGAATATAGTTTATGATATATGCTTTTCCATCTCTGTCTCGATCAGATTTGAATGTCATATTATCTGTTCTATGCATTTCAGCGGATATACCAAAACCTCTTTTAGAGAATGTAATATTTTGGGTAAATGCTGTCCCATTAGCATAATTCATCTGACTTTGAGATAAAACATTTGCTGGATCATTTATCTTGTATGCATATTCACCGAAGTTACTCCATTTACCGTGCATTAAATTTATTCTGCTTGCATATGCACTTACATTTTGAGGGATTTGAAAAATAAGATTGTCTCTTTGCTGATACCTACTTACAAAACTTCCACCAAGAATAAATTTAGTTTTAAGTTCTGAATTTAAAATTTCATTAATATTTAATTCTGCGTCAGCTCCTCTAAAAATACCATCAGAATACGTGAAATGTGTTCTGCTTTTTCCTATAAATGTTTTTAAATATAAACCATCAATTGGCACATATTTTAATCTAACTCCGTCCATTGCATTGTCAATGCCTAGACCTTTTTCTTCATATGATCTAAAGATTAGTCCACTTCCAAGTTGTTCATAATAATTACCTGCTGTTATTTCAAGATTATCAATTGAATAAGTTGCATATCTATACATAATGCCATTACCTTTAAATTCTGGATCGAAATCTGCTAAGGCATTTAAATAACTTTCATATCTTATGCCAGAAGCAAAATTACCTCTTGTATAATTAAGATTAAGATATGCATTATTAAGAATAATTTCGTCCTGAGCTTCTGCACCAATTTTTGAATCTTCCTGATATGATTGTAGATTTAAATTAAAATTTCCAGTTATAACACCAATGTTAGATTCTTGAGAAAAAGCAAAAAAGCAAAAATGTATTGATACAAACAATGATATAATTTTTTTCATAAATTATTTAACTAGTTTTTTAATTTCTTTATATAATTCATTTTCATCACCTTCAATATATCCTTTATGTTGCCAAACAATTTCCTTTTGAGAATTTAAAAGAAATGTATGGGGAACAGTTGAGACGCCCATAGCTCTTTTTAAATCACTATTTGTATCGAGATATACTTCGTATTCCCAATCAGAAGCGTTAACATAGGGGTTAACTTTTGACATTGATCTTGAATCATCAATAGATATAGCAATTACTTTTACATTCGTTTCATCTTGCCAATCTTCATATATTTCAGCAATATTATTTAGTTCTTTCTTACAGGGTTTACACCATGTAGCCCAGAAAGATATTACAATTGGGCCGCCCTCATTTTCAATCTCTGTTATATTGAATTTACTGCCATCTAAAGTTTTAAGATCTACGTTTGGAAGACTTTTAGTTTGTGAAAAACAAAAAGTTATAGTTGAAATAGCTGTCAAGAATGTGAGAAGTGTTTTTTTAAACATGTTTTATTTTTATACAAATATAGATTAATTATTCTACAGCCTAAATTCTTTTATTTCTATTTTTAATAAAAAAAACCCTGACTAATTAAATAATCAGGGCTTCTTATATGAGTATTTTAACTACTTAGCAATAGTTATTTTTTGCTTATTAATTCCTCTTTCAGTTGTAATATTTAGCATGTAAACTCCATCAGCAAGTGTTGAAACATTTACTTCATCAATTTGTTTTGATGATAATACTAATTTACCATGTACATCAACAATATCTACAGTAGAATAAATTCCATTAATAATTAATTTATTCTGAACTGGATTAGGGTAAATTGATAATGTATTATCAATATTGTTTATGCCAGCAACAACTACAGATCCAGTTTTAAATGCACCTCCATCTTCACTAGTGAATTGTCCTCCTGACGCAAGAGTTGTTCCATTCGCATCAGTAACAGTAAATGAACCTGCTCCATATCCTGCATCAATTCCATCTCCATATGAATCAAAGATTGTAAACGTATGCCATGTTAATTCATTTAGAGTAAAAGTCTCAGGCGTTGGCGCAGTTATTCCAGCTGCTTGTAAATTGTTGTATGGTCCACCAGATC
>JABICI010000051.1 GCA_018652335.1 Flavobacteriales bacterium | reverse complement strand
TCTATCAAAGCAAATTGGTACACAAATAGGCATTAAACAAGCTTGGTTGCCAAGTGCAGGTGTTTTATTTCTTCTTGGTATAATTCCTGGGATGCCAAATTTGCTATTCTTAACGGCATCAGCTTTAACATTTTTTATTTGGTGGACTATCAAAAAACAGGAGGAATCTTCTGGAGAGATAAATGATAAAAGTGTTAAAGAAAATGATGAAGATAAGTTAGATAATACAGACGATGATAATGCTTTGTCTTTATCTGAAATAGCTGATAATTCTGCAATTTCAATGCAGTTAGGATATGGACTTATTCAACTTGTTGATGATGAAAATGACGGGCCATTAATAGCAAGAATTACTGGGGTAAGAAAACAAATTTCAAAAGATTTAGGTTTTATAATTCCTCAGGTAAGAATAAGAGACGATTTATCCCTAGAGGCAAACCATTATAGGATAAGGATTGGACAAGAAATTGTAGCTGAGGATAAAATTTTTCCTCAATTATTACTAGCCATCCCAGGTGATTCCGCACAAACAAAAATTGAAGGAACAGATGTCAAAGATCCAAGCTTTAACATGGATGCCACATGGATTGAACCTCATCAGCAAGCTAGAGCAGAAAATTTAGGTTATATGGTTGTGGAACCAGAAGCAGTAATTGCAACTCATTTAAATCAAATTTTATCCAAACAAGCTGCTGATTTACTAGGTCAAGATGATGTCCAGGCGTTATTAGATAATTTGTCAAAGACTTCACCACAATTAGTGTCATCAACTGTACCTAAATTAGTTCCCTTAAATATTCTTACATCTATACTTAAATTATTGTTAATTGAAAAAATGCCTATTAGTGATCTAAAAAGGATATTAGAAGTATTAGCAAGTCTTAATGTTAAAACCATGTCCCCAATTGAATTAGCTGAAGCTATAAGACCAACAATTTCTAGCTTATTAATTCAACAAATAGCTCCATTAAATAACGCACTTCCAATAATAACATTTTCAGCAGAGTTAGAACAAATGATCGTGAATATAGCCAAACAAACAGGTGCAAATGGATTAATTCTTGAAGGAAGCTTAATACAAAAAATAGTCTCTGGGATTAATAGTGTAATGGAAAAAATGCAAACTGAAAATAGGAAAGCTGTTATGATTACGGCACCTGTGATAAGACGCGATTTATCACAAATGCTAAGGCAACATATACCTACATTAGATATCCTTTCATTCACTGAACTACCTGATAATAAAAAAATAGAAGTAGTGGCAAATATTGGATCAGATGAAGAAAGTAATAATTAAATTTTAGAAATAAAAGAATAGGAGACAAAAATGACACAACATAGAGTAATTGCAGAAGATAGCTTATCAGCTATGGATCAAATTTCAAAGGTTCTTGGTAAGGATGCCGTTATATTAGAAACTAATAAAGTTAACGGAAAGATTGAAATTTTAGGTTCTAATAATATTCAAGATATAGCTTCGTCAAATGCAAAAAAAAGAAAAAAAGAAAAATCAAGTTTTAGTCATTTATTTTCGAATCATAAATTAGAAGAAGTTACACAAGTTAGAAAATTAGACGCAATTGTTAATGAAAAAAAAGAGGAAAAATCCATTAACAACATAGATCAAACCAATTCAAATGTTGACATTGTAAATCATAAAACTTTAGTTGATTTTACAAAAAAAATGGAGAATTTACTAGAAAATATGATTATCACAGACATTAGTGATAATGAAATATGTAACAATCAATCGTTCAGAATAGAGCTTCTAAAAAAAGGTTTTTCTAAAAAAATAATATCTGAATTTAAAGAAAAAATTATGACCAGTGAAAATATTGACCCTGAGTTAATTTTTTTCCATTGCTTGGCAAATAAATTAGTTTCTCCATGTGAAGATAAAATTTTAGAAGCAGATATTATTTTTATAAATGGATCAAGTGGTTCAGGAAAAACTACGCTTTGCTCAAAAATTGCTTCATATATTTTAGATAATAAATTTAGTGGTAACGAAAGACATAAATTATCTATTGTTAATTTTGCACCCATATCAACTAATCACTCTGAACTTCTCAATTTTGGAAGACTATTAAATTTAAATGTTAATAATATTTCAAATCTAGAAGATCTTATTACTTTTGTTGAGGCTAATAAGGAAAATAACAAAGTGATTGTTGACGTTTCCCAAGAAAATAAAGACACAACCGGCTATATCCAATATCTTGAAAAATTATCATTAAATAAAAAATTTATAAATATTTTAACTCTTCAAGCTAGTTCAAATAAAAGTATGATAAATTCAACAATGAACTTTTATAAAAACACTTTTCCTACAATAGCTCTGACAAAACTTGATGAATCTCACATATGTGCTGAAGAATTGTCAATTTTAGGAGAGCTAAACTGTAAAGTTGGCATATTATCAGGATCACGATCAGTTATTGGATCCCTAGCCTTTGCTAAAAAAGAAGTTTTGGCACAATATATGAATAACTTATCTTTATAATAGAGTTTGATAGGACCAATTATGACTACAACAATCGCAATTGCCTCAGGTAAAGGTGGAGTAGGTAAAACCACAATATCTGTAAATCTTTCTTTGAGCCTCGCCTTACAAAATAAAGAAACACTATTATTAGATGCTGATTTAGGTATGGCAAATTCTCACATACTTTTAGGTATTAATCCAAAATTTACTTTAGATGATTTTGTAACAGGAAAGTCCTCCATTGATGATGTAATTACAATTACAAAAGATAAATTAAAATTTATTTCTGGTGG
>JABICI010000011.1 GCA_018652335.1 Flavobacteriales bacterium | reverse complement strand
TCTGATAATGCAATAAGCGCATCAAATATAACCTTTACTGTTGCTGCTCCGACTTCTCCACCCTCATTAACATTTAGTCCTTCAGATAACAGTGCTAGTATCGCTGTTGATACCAATATTACTATTACTTTTGATAAAGCTATTCGACATATTGATAATACAGATATTACCGATACAAATATTGACAGTTTAATTACCTTAAGAAAAACAAACTCTTCAGGAGTTGGAATACCTTTTAATGCTACTATAGATAGTACTAACAAAGTTATAACGATCAACCCCTCAAGTAACTTTTCTAGCAGTCAAGTAGTGTATGTAGCAATTGGTGCAACCGTAGAAGATTATTATAATAATGCGATATCAAGCTCGTCTATAACATTTACAGTGGTTGATACTGCGGCACCAACTATTACTTTTAATCCATCAAACTCCGATACTGATGTTACTGTTAGTTCCAATATCACTCTTACTTTTAATGAAGCAATACGCAACACAAACAATACAGCTTTAACCGACTCTAATGTCGATAGCTTGATAACACTTAAAGATTCAGATGAAGATGGAGATAATATTAGTTTTGACGCTACAATTGACTCAGATAAAAAAATTATAACAATCAATCCTGATAGTAATTTTTCTAGCGAACAAATTGTTTATATGGCAATTGGAGCCACAGTAGAGGACTCTTCGGATAATGCTATAACAGCAACTGACATAACTTTTACAGCAGCAGACTCAACCCCTCCAACGCTTACTTTTACTCCTGCAGACTCCGATACTGGAATTGCGATAAATTCAGATATAACAATTGCTTTTAATGAATCTGTTCGAAATATTGATAACTCAACATTAACAGATGCCAATGTTGATAGTCTAATTACCTTAAAACAAACTAATGCTAATGGTTCTAATATTGATTTTGAAGCGGTCATTAATACAGATAAAAAATTAATTACTATTACGCCAGATAATAGTTTTTCCAGTGAACAAGTTGTTTATGTTGCAATTGGAGCAACCGTAGAGGATGAATCAGATAATGCTATTAGTGCGAGTTCCATAACTTTTACTTCAGCAGACGCAACAGCACCGGTAGTAACTTTTGATCCGGCTGATACTTCCACAGGAATACCTATTACTGCAAATGTTACTTTAACCTTCAATGAAGCTGTAAGAAATACAAATGACTCTGAATTAACGAATTCCAATGTAGGCAGTTTAATTACTCTAGAATATGTATCAGATAATACAACTATTGATTTTACTGCAACAATTGACTCAGATAAAAAAGTAATAACAATAAATCCAGATTCAGATTTTATACATGGTGAGATTGTTTATGTAGAAATTCAAGCGCTGGAAGATTCGTCGAATAACTCAATGTCGTCCACATCAGGAACATTTAGTGTGACAGATACTGAGCCGCCAACTGTATCTATGAATCCCGCACATGGCTCAACAAAAGTTCCTCTTGATACTGATGTTATTATTATTTTTGATGAAGAGATAAGATTAATTAACAATTCAGAAATAAATAATACTAATGTTGATGCTTTATTAACTGTAAAAGATACAAATTCCAGTGGAGATGATCTAGCTTTTGATGCTGTAATTAATTCTAATAAAACTAAAATAACTATTGATTTAGTTAACGATCTTTCAAGTGAACAAACAGTTTATGTAGCTATAGGGCCTACAGTTGAAGACTCTTATGATAATGCTTTAAATGCCATACATTATGGAATTTTTACTGCTGCAGATAAGTTGCCACCAACTGTAGACATCGAAGCCGTCATAACCGCCTCAATCGCTACTAACTCAGATATTACTTTTACCTTTAGTGAAGCAGTTCGAAATTTAGACGACTCTGCTCTAACAAACTCCAATGTTGGTAGCTTAATGACATTAAAAGATACAGATGCTAACGGAGCTGATATTCCTTTTGTAGCAACAATTAATTCAGCTAAGACAATTATCACTATAGATCCTGTAAGTAATTTTACGAGTAAACAAAAAATATATGCTGCGATAGGGGCTACGGTAGAAGATTTTGAAAATAATGTTATCCCAGCATCAAGTAAAACATTCACTGCAGAGTTTTTAAAAGAAGATTTAGAAAATCCATTTAATGAAAAAGATGTAGTTGCTTTAATAGATGCTCAAAGAGAAATTTCTAAACGTTTCATAGAGCAATCATCCTATGCTGTATTGAATAGAATGGAGTGGTTAAGAAGAAATAAAGATGTAAACAATTTATCTGAACAAGGTATAAAATTTATCTTTGGTGACGAAACATTTACAGACATTGCTACCGCATTCACTTTTGATAAATATATAAATAGAACAAAAGATTTATTTCATAATAATTGGGCTTTCTGGAGTGAGGGTACTGTTACTTTAGGTGAGAAAGATAATACTTCTCTTGCTTCACTGCAGGAAATTCAAACAACGGGTATTACTGTTGGTATTGATAAAAAAATTAGTGATAAAAAAATGTATGGTTTTGCTTTTAGAGTAGGACATGACAATGTTGATATTGGAACAGCAGATACTAACCTAAAAACCGACATGTTTAGTTTGTCTACTTATGCAACACTTCCATTTAATAATAATACTTTTATAGACACTCACATTGGAATTGGTGGACTGAAAATTGATTCAAGACGTAATCATACTGCAGGGAATCTCGAAGGTAATAGAAACGGTAAACAAGTTTTTGGATCCTTTGTTTATGGAGGTGAATTTGTTAAAAAGGACTTGAATATCTCTCCATATGGAAGAGTGGATTTAGGGTACACAATTTTAGATGAATACTTAGATAGTGGAGAAATTTCAGCCTTAAAATATAATGAGATGAAAGTTGAAACTGCCAAATCTTCATTTGGTTTTCTTATAAATAATTCATTAGAAATGGATAATTATAATCTTAAACCTTTTGGTCGACTAGAGTATGGAAAAGGAAGTGTTGTTTCTAATGACACAATAGTTTCTTATTATACAGCATACCCAGATACAAATTATACTTACAAAGGAATTAACGAACATTCAGATAATTACAGAATCAGTGTTGGGGCAGATTTAGATATTGGGAAAAACTGGTTCTATTCTGGGAGCTTTGAAAGGAATGAGCAAATTGATGGTGGCAACATTAACACAATAAATTTTGCAGGATCTTACTTAATGAAAAAAAATGCAGAACTGAGTTTTAATTCAAATTCATCAAGTGACAACATTGCGCATTTTTCAATACAATATGATAAACAATTTAATTCAGGTTGGGCTTTGAATTATAATATTGAATTGCAAAATAGTTTAAATGTTAGTTTTGAAAGCACAATTGGTATTGGAATAACTAAAAACTTTTAATAAGATAGTTTTTTAAAAATATTTAATTCTTAAGATTTTTTTTTGACATTAAATAAATTAAACAAAGACCATTAAAACCCCAGATTACACATAGAGCATACATATTAAATGTTAGTCCAAGATATTTAGCTGTATACCCAACAATGGCTGGTCCAAAAATAAAACCTGAAAATCCTAATGTTGTTAAGTTAGAGACAGTCAAGGATATAGGATCAGTAGTCACCTTAATTGCTTGACGGATGACAATGGCAATGAAATTCGCTGTGAATAAGCCAAATAAAACGAGTGCTGGAATAATGAGATATAAATTTGAAGTTAAAATGCTTGTAAATAAAATTACTGCACCGATTATTGATAAATATCCACCTACAATCTTTTCTCCAAGTAATTTAATAAAACTGCTAGCAAATAATCTTGCTACTATCTCTCCAGCATTAAAAAACACAATAACAAGTCCACCTAAAAAAAGTGGGGCTAACAAATCTCTTGTTAACCATAAAGATGACCAATCAATAATAATACCAATCGTTGCAAAATTAAACATCAACAAAATACCAAAAATAAATATATTTTTCTTTGGTAATTGAAATTTACTTATAGGATCTACACTGTCTTCACTACGCGGTAATCCAAGAAAATAAATTATCAACACAGATAATAAAATTATAAAACCCATCACACTAAATGTAATTTCAGGGTCAATACCTTGACGAATAACATAGGCTGCCATTAAAGCTCCACTCAAAGAACCTGCACTAAACGCAGCTTGGTAAATAGGGGTATAAATTTTATTAGTTTTATTTTCTATATTGGATACTTGGGTTTGATTACTAGGAATAACAAAACCAATTGCAGCACCAAAAGGAAAAGCAACAAGCATGAAGCTCAAATATGTATCTACAACAATCAATAAGTAAGGGCAAAAAGCCAGTATAACAGTTCCTATCATAATGATATTTTTTGTTCCAATTTTTGGAACAATTA
>JABICI010000012.1 GCA_018652335.1 Flavobacteriales bacterium | reverse complement strand
TGGAAGGTGCTAGAATTGGTAAAAATTGTTTTATTTATCCTGGTTCTGTTATTTCTGGAAACCCACAGGATTTAAAATTTGAAGGAGAAGATTCAATTTGTGAAATTGGAGATAATACAACTATTAGAGAATGTGTAACTATAAATAGAGGTACGAAAGATAGAGGTAGTACTAGAATTGGTAGGAACTGTTTAATAATGGCTTATTCTCATGTTGCGCATGATTGTTTTGTAGGGGATAACTGTATATTTTCAAATAATAGTACCCTTGCTGGTCATATAACCGTTGGTGACTATGTTATACTTTCAGGTTTTGTTGCTGTACATCAATTTTGTCAAATTGGTTCACACTCATTTGTTGCAGGTGGGTCACTTGTAAGAAAGGATGTCCCTCCTTATGTTAAGGCTGCCAGAGAGCCTCTATCTTATGTTGGAATAAATTCAGTAGGTCTAAGAAGAAGAGGTTTTGACAGCAAGAAAGTTCATGAAATTCAAAATATTTATAGAATATTATATCAGAAAAAGTATAACAATACCCAGGCTATGGAAATTATACAAGCTGAACTAAATGCTACTCCTGAAAGAGATGAGATTATTCAATTTATCGATAATTCACAAAGAGGTATAATGAAAGGTTACTTTCAAAAAAATTAAGATATATGGCAAGTACAAGTGACATCAGAAAAGGTTTATGCATAAAGTATAATCATGATATTTACAAGGTAATTGAATTTCTTCACGTTAAACCTGGAAAAGGTCCTGCTTTTGTAAGAACAAAACTCAAAAGTGTCACAAATGGTAAAGTTTTGGATAACACTTTTCCATCTGGTCATAAAATTGAAGAAGTTAAGGTTGTAACAAGTAAATATCAGTTTTTATATAACGATTCAGATCATTTTCATTTTATGAATACTGAGGATTATAATCAAATCACAATAGATAAAAATAAAATTGATCATCCAGGTCTTTTAAAAGAAGGTGAGAATGTCACCATAATTATTAATACTGAAGACAACAATCCATTGTCTGTTGATATGCCTTTAAGCGTAGTTCTTGAAGTTACTCACACAGAACCAGGGATTAAAGGGAATACAGCAACAAATGCATTAAAACCAGCTACTTTAGAGACAGGAGCATTGATTAATGTTCCATTATTTATTAATGAAGGAGATAAAGTAAAAATTGATACTGAAAAAGGTCAGTATATCGAAAGAATAAAATAAATTTGTCAAAAATTACACTAAATGAGTATTATAGTTAACAAAAACTCTAATGTTTTAGTTCAAGGTTTTACTGGAAGTGAAGGAACATTTCACTCTGAACAAATGATTGAATATGGAACTAATGTTGTTTGTGGAGTTACTCCTGGAAAAGGTGGTACTAAACATCTAGACAAACCTGTATATAACAGTGTTGCGGATGCTTTAAAATCTGAAGACATCAATACTTCAATAATTTTTGTACCTCCTATGTTTGCAGCAGATGCAATAATGGAAGCTGCAGAGGCTAATATTGAAACTATTGTAACCATAACTGAAGGTATTCCTATTGGTGATATGACTAAAGTTGTTTCATACATAGAAGGAAAAAATATTCGCTTAATTGGTCCTAATTGCCCAGGAATAATTACCCCAGAGGAAGCTAAAATTGGTATTATGCCAGGTTTTGTTTTCAAGAAAGGTAATGTTGGTATTGTTTCAAAATCTGGAACACTTACTTATGAGGCTGCAGATCAAGTTGTAAAGTCTGGATTTGGAATCTCAACTGCAATAGGAGTAGGGGGTGATCCAATAATTGGTACAACACTCCTAGATTCTGTGCAATTATTTATGGATGATGATGAAACTGATGTTATAGTATTAATTGGAGAGATTGGTGGTCAACTAGAAATTGATGCTGCTAGATGGATTAAAGATAATGGTAACAAAAAACCAGTAGTTGGTTTTATTGCTGGTGAAACTGCTCCAAAAGGAAGGAAAATGGGTCATGCAGGTGCGATTATAGGAGGTAAAGATGATACTGCTTCTGCAAAAAAGAGAATTAT
>JABICI010000035.1 GCA_018652335.1 Flavobacteriales bacterium | reverse complement strand
CAATTAAAGGCTTCTGCTCTTTTTGCTATTGCTTTACCAATTCTTCCCATACCAACGATGCCTAATTTCGATCCAGAAAATTTCTTTGTTAATGGAAATTCTCCATTAATCCAGGAATTGTTTCTAGCAAATTTGTCGGCCTCAAGAATTTTCCTATAAACACATAACATCAAAGCTATTGCTGTATCTGCCACTTCATCGTTTAATACTTCTGGGGTGTTTGTAACTTTAATTCCTAAACTTTTAGCGTAAGCTATATCAATTGCGTCATAACCTACACCGTAACATGCAATAATTTTTAAATTAGTCATACTTTTCATCAATTCTGGGGTAATTTTATAACCACCCATCACAGCAATTGCATCTACTTTTTCTTGTATTTCAGATATGAATTTGTCCTCGTCATTTTGTAACCACAATTTATGAGTATTAAAATTTTTATCAGCAAGATTTATAAAATACTGAGGCATTTCTGACATTATAAGTAGGTTTTTTTGCATTTTAAAAAATTCCTTTATAGTTGTTAATTCAGTTTTGGCATAAATTCTTTAGAAATTATAGCACCCTTATGTTTAATTACTTCACGAGTTATAGAATGGGACTTTAAAATATTATCTTCAATCTGGATATTTTTATTATTGTTAAATAGAGCTAGAAAAGCCCCATTAAATGAGTCACCGGCAGCAGTCGTATCTACAACGTCTCCGTGGGGGACCTTAATAGTTTTTATTTCTTCATATTTATCCCTAAAAATAATATTATTTTCATACCTAATTAATACTAAGTTTTTATTATTATTTAGTATTTCAAATATCTCAACTGGACTTTTTATATTAAACAAATCTTTGGCGTCATCATATGATATAAAATGAATATCTATAGACTTGTTAATTTGTTTAAATAATTTTTTATATTTTTCTTTGTCTGAGTGTAATTGATTTCGAAAGTTAAGGTCAAAAGCAGAAGTTATTGCAGTATGGCCAATCTCAATAAGTTGATCTTGTTGAATTTCGTCTAAAATACCAAGAGTTATACCAGAATAATAAAAAGTATCTGCTTTACTAATATTTTTTATAAGATTTTTTCCATTTGTACCTGTAAATATTTTTTTTGATGGCGAATGATCTCTCCAATATGAAAAACTTCTTTCGCCACGTTCGTCTATTTCAATTGAATATAGCCCTGGTGGTGTGTTGCCATCCGTCCTGATATATTTACAATTTAGTTCTTCATTCTTAAATCTTAAAATCATCTTTTTTGAAAAATTATCATTACTTAACGCAGTACAGTAAAACGTATTAGTTTTATGATCAGTCAATCTTTTGAAATAGACTGCAGAATTGTAAGTGTCGCCGCCAAAGTTGACTTGCATGTTTGAATTTGAAGTTCCTAAGGAAGAAATATCTCCATTAAGTTCAATCATGCACTCACCAACAAAAATAGCTTTTTTATGATTCTTATTCATTTTGATCCCAAGAAATACAATTCTAAGAAATGGTGATTATAATTCTTATTGAAATGTTACAATTTACTCAATATTTTTTTTAAAATATGATATTATTATTATAATTACCTATTAGAAGTAATTGAGGTTTATAAGTGACAATTATAGATATACACAATAATGAATTTTTTAATAAATTTGAGTATAATATTAAAGGTGCAGTTCAGGCTCTTAAAGACGAATTTGGGCAACAATTTTCAGTTTCTCAATCTGTTCGTGAGCAACATACCAGCACAACTACTGTACATGCACCTGAATTACCCGATGGTGTTGTTTTTGCTTATAATAAAGAAGATGTTCAAAAGACAGTTAAAATATGCAGTGAGTATGGATGTCCTATTATTCCCTTTGGGGTAGGGTCCTCTCTTGAGGGACATCTAAATGCTAATTTTGGCGGTATTTCAATTGATATGAATAATCTTAATAATATAATCGAAGTTCATCCTGAAGATTCAACAGTAGTAGTTCAACCTGGAGTAACTAGAGAACAATTAAATACATATTTAAGAGATACTGGTTTATTTTTTCCTATTGACCCAGGTGCTAATGCTTCCATAGGAGGAATGGCTTCTACTAGAGCTTCTGGAACAAACGCTGTTCGTTATGGAACAATGAAAGATAATATTATTTCGTTAGAAGTTGTGATGCCTGACGGAGAAATAATAAAAACAGCTAGTAGAGCTAGGAAAAGCTCTGCCGGGTACGACTTAACAAGATTAATAGTTGGCTCTGAAGGTACTTTAGGGGTAATAACTGAAATTACTCTCAAGTTGTATGGTATTCCAGAAGAAATTGGTGCAGGTAGATGTACATTCCCAACTGTTAAAGATGCAACTGATGCAGTTATAATGACTATTCAAGCTGGAATTCCTGTTGCTAGAATAGAGTTGTTAGATATTGCTCAAGTAAAAGCTGTAAATAATTACTCAAAATTAAGTTTGCCTGAATCTCCTTTGTTGTTACTTGAGTTTCATGGAAGTAAATCATCTGTGCAAGAACAGTCAGAATTATTTAATGAAATATCTAAAGATTTTGGAGGAGATAATTTTGAATGGAATTCAAATGTTGAAGAAAGAAACAGGTTGTGGAAGGCGAGGCACGATGTTTATTATGCTGTAAAAGCTTGTAGGCCAGAAGCTGATTATATAGCAACTGATGTTTGTGTTCCTATTTCAAGATTGTCTGAGTGTATTGCTGAAACAATTGATGATCTAGAAAAAAATAATCTTTTTGGTCCATTAGTAGGTCATGTAGGAGATGGTAACTTTCATGTTCAGCTTATGATTGATCCAAAAATACAGGAAGAAATTGACGTCGCAAATGGTTTTTTAGAAAGATTAGCGCATAGGGCTATTAGTATGGATGGGACATGTACTGGTGAACATGGAGTTGGTCAGGGTAAAAAACAATATTTAATTGATGAGTTAGGTCCTGCGGTTGACTTTATGAAATTGATAAAAGAAGAAATTGATCCCAAGGGGATAATGAACCCCGGTAAAATTTTGTAAATAAATAATTAATTTAAAAAAAGGTTTCTAAATATGGACGGTAGCATATCAGCGTGGACAGAAAGTGATTATAGCAAAGAAAGCATTAAGCTTTGTGTGAATAAAATCAGAGATGAGTTTGGTCAACAATTTTCTAATAGTAAAAGTATTCTCGAACAACATACTCACACAATGACTATTCACGAGTCTGAGCTACCTGATGGTGTTGTTTTTGCCGAAACAAAGGAAGACGTTCAAAAAGTTGTAAAAATTTGTAGTGAATACAAAT
>JABICI010000014.1 GCA_018652335.1 Flavobacteriales bacterium | reverse complement strand
TATTCAATTATCATTCTGTGTTCTACAGTCCCATCTGAGAAAATATAGTATAATGGTGTATTTATTTTTGGAATAGTTGACTTTCCTAATACATTCTTGATTGCTATTATTTCTTTATCTACTTTAATATTATTTGTTGATGTAATTGTATTGCAAGGAAGAAGTGGAAATAGAAAATCACTTGTAAAATTATTAGCCTGAACGAACTTAGGATTTGCATTTCCACTTACAGCCCATGAATGCCCCTCATTACTGAAAATCAGAGCATCATTATTAATTCCAACTAAACTAGCCTGTGGTTGCATTTCTCCAGAACCACAGAGTGTAATAACAAGAGGGTTATTTTGACCAGGTCCACAATTATAATTTACTGTTAGATCTGATGTCCCATGTGCACTAACAAGTGGCTCATCAAATTCATCAATCCAACCAACATCATGAATTCCACCAGCATAGCTAATAACACCGCTAACTTTAGATGAGAACCCGTAATTACCAGCATCACCTTCTAACCCATGAATTCCACTAATAGTTGTTGCTAAATTCTGAAAATTCAGTATACTACCATTATTATCAACAAAAGAAGTTGGTAAATCATTAATAGCATCGATATAGGCTTGATGAATTGCTATTACACCTCCTGCAGAATACCCACCAACAAAAATAGTACTTGTATCAATACTATAGTTATTGCCATTTTCAAAATCTTTTCTTAGAAATCTTACTACTGATTTTGCATCATATACAGCTTTTAATACTGTTTCAAATTGTGTTTCATTGCTTGTTAGGAATGAAATAACATTATTTGCTATTCTATAGTTCATTGATATAGTAACATACCCTCTTTTAGCAAATGATTCGCAAAAATCAACACAATCAGAAGTACTTTTATCTCCCCCTATAAAAGTTCCGCCGTGCATGAATATTATTACAGGCCTATTTATTTCAGTATCACCATCAGCAGTATAGATATCCATTTCATGAAATCCATCATTGTATATATCGGAATAATTAACAGTAACTTTATTTACTGAATTAAAAATTTCAGTTTGGTATCTCCCATTGCATTGCGAGTAAATTATGTTTGATGTTATAACAGATAGAATTAGTATAAGTATTTTTTTCATTTTGGTATAAATATAGTTAAAATTTAAGCACTCAATTTTTCTATTTGCTCTTTGATTTTCTCATCTTCAATTTTATTAAACAAATGAGAGGCTTTATTAATTTGGTGACCCTCTACAAATATTGTAGCACTATTATTTTGCCAGCTTAGATGAGTAATATTCATCATTTCCTTTAATTTTTTTGATGAAAAAGGCAAGAATGGTTCTGATAGAATTGCTAATGATCCTGCAATTTGTGCAGCAATGTTCATTATTGTTTGTGTAGCTCTTTCGTCAGTTGATTTAAGTTTCCATGGCTCCTTATCTGCTAAATACTTATTTCCTATTCTTGCCAGATTTATGAGTTCTGAAAGACTATCCCGGAATTTAAATTTCTCAATAGAGTTACTAATTTTTTCTTCAATAAAATCAATTTTTTTCAAAACATCTTTGTCATAACTATCTAATTGGTTTTGAGTCGGGATCTTTCCTTCCCAATATTTGTTTATTAGTACAATTACTCTATTTATGAAATTTCCATAAATAGAAACTAATTCATTATTATTTTTCGCTTGAAACTCTGCCCAAGTAAAATCTGCATCTTTGTTCTCAGGAGCCATTGCACACAAAACATAACGTAAAGCATCTTCATGACCTTTAAAATCTTTTAAATATTTGTGTAGCCAAATTGCCCAATTTCTTGAAGTAGAAAGTTTTTCACCTTCTAGATTTAAAAAAGAATTTGCAGGAACATTTTTAGGAAGTATAAAATCTCCATGAGATTTTAATATAATTGGGAAAATAATACAATGAAAAACAATATTATCTTTACCAATAAAATGTATTAACTCTGTGTTTTCATCTCTCCAAAAATCCTCCCAATTTTTGTTATTTTCTATTGCCCATTGTTTTGTGGCAGAAATATATCCAATAGGAGCATCCAACCAAACATACAATACTTTATTATCTGCTTTTTCCACAGGAACTTCTACCCCCCAATCTAAATCTCTAGTCATTGCTCTTTCTTGTAAGCCTGAATCTAACCAAGATTTGCATTGACCAATAACTTGACTTTTCCAAGCCCTAACATCATGATGTTTTTTGTGATTTAGCTCTCCTTTTTCAATATATGATTTAAGCCATTTTTCATGTTTTTGCATAGGAAGATACCAATGTGTAGTTTTCTTTTTGATAGGTTTACTTCCACTCAAAACTGATTTTGGATTTATTAATTCATCTGGACTTAGGGTGCTACCACATTTTTCACATTGATCTCCATACGCATTTAAAGCAAAACATTTAGGACATTCGCCTGTAATATATCTATCAGCTAAAAATTGTTTATGTTCTTTGTCATAGAATTGTTTAGATTCTTTTTTGGTAAAGACTTTTTTCTTATCTAACTCAGTAAATACTTCTTGAGCTGTTTTGTGATGTAGCTCTTCCGATGTTCTGTGATAAATACTAAAATTGATACCCAATTCTTTAAAAGATTGTTTATTTAAATTATGATATTTATCAATTATTTCATTCGGTAAGACACCTTCTTTCTTTGCTTGCAATGTAATTGCTGCACCGTGCTCATCTGATCCAGATATAAAGGCTACATCATGCCCATTACCATTTAAATACCTTGAATAAATGTCGGCAGGTAAATATGCTCCAGCAACATGCCCAATGTGTACAGGCCCATTTGCATATAGTAATGCAGATGTAACTAAGTATCTTTTTTTGCTCATTTTGTAAGAAAGATTTATTTTAGCAAAGATATGTTTTACATTTTAATATATTAAAATTGAAAATTCCAAATAAAATAAAAGTTGGAGATAAGATAGGTTTAATTTCTACAGCTAGGAAAATTACAATGACAGAAATTCAACCGGCTATTGATATTTTAAAAAGTTGGGGATTAAAAATAATATTACCTGATTCATTATTTTATGAAGACCATCAGTTTTCCGGTACAATCCCTCAAAGAACAACTGCTTTACAGTTAATGATTGATGACCCCTCAATTAATGCAATTTTATGCGCTAGAGGAGGCTACGGAACAGTACAAATAATTGATAGCGTTAATTTTAGTAATTTAAGAAAAAATCCAAAATGGTTAATTGGTTATAGTGATGTTACTGTTTTACACTCTCATCTAAATAAATATGGAATATCATCTTTACATGCAACTATGCCGATCAACTTCAAAAATAATAGCAAGGATACTTTACTAAGTTTAAAAAATATTCTTTTTGAAAAAAAAAATTTTATTTATTGTTCTACAAATTCTTTAAATAGATTAGGTAGAGTGCAAGCTGAAATTGTTGGTGGTAATTTATCAATTATATATAGTCTTATCGGGTCAGAATCAGATTTAAATACAGATGGGAAGATATTATTTATTGAAGATATAGATGAGTATTTATATCATTTAGATAGGATGATGATTAATTTAAAAAGAAATAATAAGTTTAAACATTTAAAAGGAATGATTGTTGGCGGAATGACTGACATGAAAGATAATAATATCCCTTATGGTAAGAGCGCTTACGAGATTATTTTTTCTCATGTTAAAGAACATAATTTTCCAATATGTTTTGGATTCCCTTCAGGACATTTAACTGACAATAGATCAATTATTTTGGGAATAAATTCTTTACTTAATATCGAAGAAAATAATGTAAGTTTGTTGCAGGATTTTTAAAAATGAGTTTAGAAAAATATTTTACACAATTCAGAGATAATATAGTGGGGATTAACAGCACATTTTCCTCACCATTTGGTGAAAAAAAAATTATTTATGCAGATTGGATAGCTAGTGGCAGAATCTATAAAGGTATTGAAGAGAAATTCAATAAGGAAGTATTCCCATTTGTAGCAAATACTCATACCGAAACCTCTACTACTGGAGCAACAATGAGTTTAGCATTTAACGAAGCTTCAAATATCATTAAGAGACACATCGGAGCTAATGAAAGTGATGTTTTAATTTCGGGTGGAGCAGGGATGACAATGTTGGTAAATAAATTTCAAAGGATTTTGGGATTAAAAATACATGAGAAATTTAAGCCACAGATTAAAATTTGTAATAGACCTATTGTTTTTATTACACATATGGAGCATCATTCTAATCAAACTTCTTGGATAGAGACAATTGCTGAAGTAAAGATTATACCTTATTTGCAAGATGGTAAGATAGATTTAGATGCATTTAAGGATCTTTTGAATAAATTTAATGATAGAGAACTTAAAATTGCAGCAATTACATCTTGTTCAAATGTAACAGGAGTCTTCACTCCTTATTATGAAATTGCTGAAATTATGCATAAAAACAATGGATTATGTTTTGTTGACTTTGCGTGCTCAGCTCCATACATAGATATCAAAATGCATCCAAAAAATTCATTACAAAGATTAGATGCAATTTATTTTTCTCCACATAAATTTTTAGGTGGGCCTGGATCAACTGGAATTTTAGTATTTAATAAGAACTTATATTCAAATAATATTCCAGATAACCCTGGAGGAGGAACTGTTGACTGGACTAATCCTTGGGGAGAGCATAAATATGTAAATGATATAGAAGCAAGAGAAGATGGAGGTACTCCAGCATTTTTACAGACAATTAAGACAGCACTTGCAATAAAGCTGAAAGATAAAATGGGTGTTCAAAACATAATAGATAGAGAACATGAAATACATAAAATAGTGTGGAATAATTTTATGAAATTAAAAAATGTACATGTTTTAGCAGATAATTTTTCTGAAAGACTAGGCATATACTCTTTCTATATTGATGATTTACACTTTAATTTAGCAGTACAGCTATTAAATGATAAATACGGAATTCAAGTTAGAGGAGGATGTTCTTGTGCTGGTACATATGGTCATATCTTATTGGACGTTGCAAAGAAGAAATCATCTGAGATAACATCAAAAATTAATCAAGGCGATTTAACATTAAAACCAGGGTGGGTACGCATGTCAATTCATCCTACAATGACAAATGATGAAGTTGACTTTATTATGAAGGCTATTAAAGAGCTATCTGAAAATCATCAAAATTGGTCATCTGATTATAATTATAACAATAAAACAAATGAGTTTGTTTATAATAATATCAAATTTTCTCTAAAAAATAAGGTAAGGGCAGAAAGCTGGTTTCATTTGTAACTACTTTTTTAAAACAGTAGGAACTTTAAAATAATCTGAATCCTTTTGAGGAGCGTTCTTGAGCGCATCAGTCTGTGAAACAATATGATTAATTTTATCATCACGTAAGACATTGTTTTCTTCGCTCATATAAATTAATGGCTGAATATTTTTTGTGTCAACTTTTGAAATTGTATCAATAAATCCAAGAATTGTTGTAAGGTCAGCTTTCATTTTTAATGAAGATTTTTCATCAAATCTTAATTTTGCAAGTTTTGATAAATTTTCAATTAATTTATTGTCGACTATGATTTTATTTCGCATAAATTTTCAATTGTTCAAAAATAGTATTGTAAACTGAATTATTCAAATCATTTATTGAATTTTCTGAAATTTTATTTGGATAGATTGGTTTATGAATTTTCAATCTTACAAAACCTGGTCTACCTTTAAAATATTCTTGAGGAAACATCTTTTTGTTATCAGCTAATGTTATAGGTACAATAGGAATATTTTTGTCTGCTGCTAAACGAAATGGACCATTTTTGAATTTTTTCAGAAAGATATTTTCTGATGGAATACCTCCTTCTGGAAAGATACACATATTTAACCCTTTTTCTAACCTTAATCCAGCTCTAACGAACGCAGTGTAAGAATCTTTTCTATTTTCTCTATTAACGATAACTGAATTGTTTTTATAGAAATACCCAAAGAGTGGTAACTTAGCAATTTCTGCTTTGCCTATAAATTGTAGAGGAACTGGTAAAACAGCTAAAATTAATGGAATATCTAGTGTTGATACATGGTTAGGGCAAAATATATAACAACTTTTTTTATTTATATCTTCCTCCCATTCAACAATTGGAATGATGAAAGAAAGCCAGATAGTAAGTTTACTCCAATAACTAGTTAATTTAGCAACTATTCTGTGATTTTTAATAATAGCTGTGAAAAAAAATAAAGCTGGAATAAAAGTAATAAATACAGTTATAAAGACTAAAAAAAACCAAAGTCTCCAAATACTACTTAAAAGATAGAGTATCCATTTCATAGATGCAAAGATAAAAATCATATTTTTACAACATATAATTTATAAATAAATGGCAAGAATACTTACAGGCATACAAAGTACAGGGGCACCTCATTTAGGAAATTTGTTAGGAGCTATTATCCCAGCGATTTCATTGTCCAAAGATATTGAAAATAAAAGTTTATTTTTTATTGCTGATCTTCATTCTTTTACAACAATAAGAGATGCCAATCAGCTAAGAGAAAACACATATGCAACAGCAGCAGCATGGTTGTCTTTTGGATTTAATACTGAAAAGAATATTTTTTACCGACAATCAGATTTACCTTATGTATGTGAACTTTCATGGTATCTTAATTGTTTTGCACCATTTAATAGATTACAATTGGCACATTCTTTTAAGGATAAGAGTGACCATATTTCTGAAATAAATGCAGGACTGTTTACATATCCTGTTTTAATGGCTGCAGACATCTTGCTTTATGATGCTGAAATAGTTCCTGTGGGAAAAGATCAAGCCCAACATTTAGAAATTACAAGAGATATTGCATCAAGATTTAATAATAAATTTCCAAATACATTTACCATCCCAGAAATAAAAATTGATAAACGTGTGATGATTGTTCCGGGAACTGATGGAAAAAAAATGAGTAAATCGTATGATAACTGCATTAATATTTTTCTCTCAGACAAAAAGTTAAGAAAGCAAATAATGAGCATTAAAACAGATTCAACACCACTAGAGCAACCTAAAGATACTGAATCATGTAATGTTTTTCAGATTTATAAATTGATAGCAACTGATTTGCAAATTGATCAATTACGTACAAAATATAAAGCTGGGAATTTTGGTTATGGTAATGCAAAACAAGAACTTTTTGAGCTTATATGTGACAAATATAAAGATGAAAGAGAAAAGTTTAACGATTTAATGTCTAACAAACATATTTTAGATACAGAGTTAAAGATAGGAGCTGAAAAAGCAAGTGTAATTGCCAATAAAGTCTTAACTAGAGTTAGAAAAAATATCGGATATTAAATTATTTATATTTATTAAATAATTCTTTTTGGTGATTATTCAAATTTATTTCTTTGCCGTTAATATATGCTTTTTCAACATTATTTGAGCGCATATCTAATGCGTCACCAGAGCTAATAAAAAAGGTTGCATTTTTATTTGATTGTATAGACCCTACAAGATGATCAATGCCTAATATCTTTGCAGTATTTAAAGTAATAGACTGTACAGCTTTTTCATATTTCAGTCCATATGCTATTGTAGTGCCTGCAGTAAATGCAATGTTTCTTGCTCCCATTGCTTCCATATCTCCTTCATAACTCAAACAAAAAAGTATTCCTTTATCTTGTAATTTTTTAGCTTGAATATAAGGTTCATCTACTGGACTGTCTTGTGATTTTGGTAATCTATGAACTCTGTTTAGAATAACAGGGATATTTTTTTCTACTAGTATATTTGAAACTTTGAGGGCATCTTCACCACCTACAATTACCAAATTATTTACTTTGAAATTTTCAAAAAATTCAATAGCATCTCTAATTTCATTAGCACTATTAGCATGTATGTATAAATTTTTTGAACCATTAAATAGTCCCCTCATGCTCTCCATTTTTAAATCTATAATTTCAGATGAAGAATAATAAGACTTAGCCTTTGAAAATAATCTGTTAAGCTCGTAAATCTTTTTTGAATACTTTTTGTTTTCTTTTGTTTCTCCTGGCTCAGCCCACCATCCTGTAGTGTAATAGGAATTAGGCCAGTTAATATGAATCCCATCATCAACTTTTAATGCAGCATCTTCCCAATTATTTCCTTCTAGAAACATAATTGAAGATTGCCCTGATACTAATCCTCCTCTTGGTGTTACTTGGGCAATAAGTACTCCATTTGTCCTAATTGTTTTGGTTATTTTTGAATCAGAATTATAAGCTATTAATGATCTTATATTTGGATTTACACCTCCAATTTCATTGAAATCTCTAGAAGCTCTGACAGCATCAATTTCTGTAATTCCTAAAGTTGTATTAGGAACAATAAATGATGGATAGATATGTTTCCCATAGAGCTTTATAATTGTATCAAATGCTGTTGGATCAATCCTTATTAAATTCGCATCTGCTACTATATCAAATGAGCCTTCCTTAATACTAATCGCTGAATTTTCAATTACTTCACCATTACCAATATGAGCTATCCCACCAATAAACAAAATTGGTTTCTGCGCCATGGTATTTATTGTAATTAAAATTACGATTAATGTTAAAATAAATTTATTCATCATATTCAGTATCACAATGGTATAATTTTTCTTTAATTTTTTTTGGTTTATTTTTTTGATTACTATTTTTATCTTCGCTCATAAGCTTAATAATACGCATTCTTTCTTTTAAATCTCTTTTTCTTAATTTTCTGTCTCTTTCAAGATCAAACATGAGTTTACCATCAACATAGGTTTGTATTACTCTTGAATATACCGAAAGAGGATTGCTTGACCACAAAACAATATCGGCATCTTTTCCTTCTTTTATACTACCCATATGACTATCTAAATGTAAAAGTTTTGCAGGGTTAAGTGTTACCATTTTCCATGCTTCTTCTTCAGTTGTACCTCCATATTTTATTGCTTTAGCTGCTTCTTGATTTAATCTTCTTCCCATTTCAGCATCATCCGAATTTATTGCAGTCACTACACCTGCATTATGCAAAAGAGTTGCATTATAAGGAATTGCTTCATTTACTTCAAACTTATAAGCCCACCAATCTGAAAATGTTGATCCCCCAGCACCATGTTCTCTCATTTTATCAGCAACTTTATATCCTTCTAAAATATGTGTAAAAGTGTTAACTGTAAAATTCATAGAATCCGCCACATGCATAAGCATATTTATTTCTGACTGTACATAGGAATGACAAGTAATGAACCTTTGTGAATTTAAAATTTCGACTAATGCGTTTAGTTCTAAATCCTCTCTAGGAGGTATAGCTTTTCGTTTTTCTTTTAGTGAAAGGTTATTGTATTTTTTCCATGATTTTTTGTATGATTTTGCTCTATAAAATGCATCATAAAAAACCTGTTCTACCCCCATTCTAGTCTGAGGAAATCTTTCATTTTCAAAGCTACCCCAATTACTTTGTTTTACATTTTCTCCAAGAGCAAATTTAATAAACCCATCACTATTTTTTATTTTCATTTTTTCAGCACTTGATCCCCATCGTAACTTTATTATTGCTGATTGACCTCCAATTGGATTTGCAGAACCATGCAATAATTGTGAAGCAACTGTTCCACCTGCTAATTGTCTATAAATATTATGATCGTTTGGATTAATAACATCTCCAATTCTAACCTCAGCAGAAACTGCTTGACTACCTTCGTTTACCCCCCTGCTAATTGCTATATGCGAATGTTCATCAATTATGCCAGATGTTAAATGTAAGTCAGTTGCATCAATAGTTTCAAATAAATTATCAGTAAAAAATTCATTAGGATCTAAAAAACTAGCAACAGCAATAATCTTTCCATTAGCAATAATTAAGTCAGAATTTATTAAAATACCTTCTTTCTCATTTGTCCAAATTGTTGCGTTCTTAAAATAGATATTCTTAACCTTTGGCAATTCATTAAACCCAAATGATTTGTTTGGAAGCCAGTTTACAGGAGGTGTATGATTAATATCTTCCTTTTTTTCAACTTTTTTCTTCACTTGCAAGAGTGAGTCAAGTTGCAAAGAAAAATTGAAATACTCACCTTCTTTGTTTTGATATCTTCCTATTATCTTGTCTTTAATTAATTTACCTGTAGACCTAAAGTTTCCATCATTTGTATAGATAGTTACATTATCACCTTTTAGATATGTCAATATTGAATTAGTGTCAAGAAAAGGGAAAGTTGTTTTAGGTTTAGATTTATTGCCTTCAATTATAATTTTTTTATTATTAAATTCTTTAGAATTAAATGTGTAATGACCTCTAATATCAAACAATTGTTTTTCTGAGATAACATTTTGGACCCCAAGAGTCCAATTTTCATAAATAGTTCCTCTTTCAAATATATTATCTGAAGCAATAATAAAATTAGCAAGCATCCCTTGATTAAGAGTTCCTAATTTATCTTCTATTCCCATGATAGATGCTGGGGTTGTTGTTAGTGATGCTAAAGCATCTACATGACTTAAGCCTTTTTTAACTGCTAGTCTTAATTTTTTCAGAAAGTCTTTTGAATTTTTTAACCCATCAGATGTGATACAGAACTGTATATTGTTTGTAGCTAATATTCCAGGATTGAATGGAGCAGATTCCCAATTTTTAAGTTGTTCTAAACTAATCCAATCTGTAGCTTCAGGGTTACTTACATCATAGGAATCTGGAAATGAAAGAGGAATAATTACAGGGAAGCTAATATCAATCAAATCATTAATAACAAGAAATTCTTTTCCATTTCCTTTAAATATGAAATCAAGTTCAAACTCATCAGCGATTTTAAAAATACGGTTATAATCTAATTCATTAGTTATACTAAATATTTTAGGTAATTTTTCTTGCTCATTAATTGCCTCATATGATAAATTTTTTTGATTAGTTTGTTGTGAATACCATTCAGCATCAAGAAAACTTTGCCTAATTAAAGCAATACTCCCCATTAAAGAAGATGGATTTTTTTGCCTTGAAACACCTTTATTAAATGAATAAAAAGATGCACCATCAGTAAGTAACATGTTTTCACTATCTGATTTTTGAGATAGAGATACTAGTGTTCCAGTCCCTCTTAAAATACCATCTTTATTATGAGTTAGTACAGTTCCAAAGCCGTTAGAGAGATATTCTTTAGCGGTTTTCTCATTTGTTTTAAAATTACTACTTGCGCTTATTTCAGGATGGACTGCTTCGTTCCAATGATATGGTCCTGATTTAGAAGTTTGATACTGTGGACGATAGTTATATGCCGCTTTTGTTGCTTTTTCAACTCCGTAACTTGAGTATAAGTCAATAAATGAAGGATAGATATAATCTCCATCTAAGTTAGTCACAATTGATCCCACGGGTATTTCAAGATTTGTGTCAACAGCGATAATTCTATTTCCTTTAATCAATAATGTTGCATTTTCTAATTTAGTATTAGGACTTATAATGATATTAGCATTTGTAAAAGCGAATATTGGTTGATAATTTTCAGAGACACCATTAGTAGGTTTTATATTTTGCGCAAAAATTTGTGTGCAAAAAAATAGAATGACTGCTATTCTTAAAATCATAATTTAAACAAATTAATGCCGTGAAAATACCAAATTAAGTTGAATTTTATTTGTTAATTTGTTAAATAAAAAAAATAAAATGAAAGTACATAAAATTAACTCCATCAATAGTTTAATTCTCATGATCTTTGGATTGTGGGGATTTATAGATGTAAATACTCCTATGCCTGAAACAGGTATGTCAATGACAGCTTTAATACCCGTAATTTTTGGATTTATTCTATTACTCTGTAGTAAGGGTATAAAGAATAGTAACAAGATTATTGCACATATTGGTGTTCTGGTAACAGTGTTAATATTAATAGGACTTGGAAAACCATTGGGTTCTCAAATTGAAAAAGGAGGAATTGGCTTATTTAGAGTTTCTATTATGATGCTCTCTTCATTAACAGCTTTTGTATATTTTATAAGAAGTTTCATTGCGAATAGGTCCAAATAATTGACTTTTTTTCAACTAATTAATTTTTAAAATGGAGAAAGCCGTTTTAATTGGCTTAATAACACCTGATATAGCTAAGGATCAGGCATACGAATATCTAGACGAATTATCATTTCTAGCAAAAACAGCTGGAGCTAAGCCTGTGAAATTATTTACGCAAAGATTATCTTCAGCTAATAATAAAACATTCATTGGCAAAGGAAAAATTGAGGAGATTAAAATTTTTGTTGAGGATCATAATATTGACTCAGTTATTTTTGATGATGACTTAACTCCCTCTCAAATGAAAAATATAGAAAGAGCACTTGAAGGAAAAGTTAAAATTTTAGATAGAAGTAATTTGATCCTTGATATTTTTGCTAGTCGAGCGAAGACATCTCAAGCACGAACACAGGTCGAGCTTGCACAATATCAATATTTATTGCCAAGATTAACTGGTTTATGGACTCACTTAGAACGCCAAAAAGGAGGTATTGGCATGAGAGGTCCTGGGGAGACACAAATTGAAACAGATCGTCAGATAATAAGAGACAAAATTACTTTATTAAAAAAGAAATTAAAAAAAATTGATAAACAATCACATACAAGGAGAAAGGGTCGAGAACATCTTATAAGGGTAGCATTGATTGGATATACTAATGCAGGAAAATCAACGCTAATGAATAGGTTAGCTAAGTCTGAAGTCTTTGCTGAGAATAAATTATTTGCCACTCTAGACACTACTGTTCGTAAAGTGGTGATAGGTAATCTTCCGTTTCTATTAACTGATACAGTTGGATTTATTCGAAAATTACCGCATCAATTAGTTGAAAGCTTTAAATCTACATTGGACGAAGTTAGAGAATCAGACTTTATGATTCATTTAGTGGATATTTCAAATCCAAACTTTGAAGACCATATTGATGTCGTTAACAAAACTATTGCGGAACTTGGAGCCAATAATAAACCTACGCTTATTGTATTTAATAAAATTGATGCCTACAAGTTTATTAAGAAAGAAGAAGATGATCTCACTCCATCAACAAAAGAAAATAACTCTTTAGAAGATTTGAAAAAAACTTGGATGTCTAAGATAGAAACCAATACTATGTTTATTTCTGCACTCAATAAAACTCACTTTGAGGAACTGAAAAATGAAATGTATAGCAGAATTAAGGAATTACATGAAAAGCGATACCCATATAATAGTTTCTTGTACTAAGAAAAAGATTGAAGCTTAGATAGTTTTTTGTAATGTCCATTTTTTGATATTAAATCATCATGCGTACCCCTCTCTACGATAACACCTTTGTCTAAAACAATAATCTCATCAGCATTTTTAATTGTTGAAAGTCTGTGAGCTATTACTAGTGATGTGCGAGCTTTCATTAGTTTTTCAAGAGCATTTTGAACTAATTTTTCAGATTCAGTATCTAGCGAAGATGTTGCTTCATCTAAAATAAGAATTTCAGGATTTTTCAATACAGCTCTAGCAATACTTATTCTTTGTTTTTGTCCACCGGATAATTTATTTCCTCTATCACCAATATTTGTTTGATATCCATTCTTAGAATCTAAAATAAATTGATGTGCATTTGCAACCTTAGCTGCATTTATAATTTCATCTTTAGACGCATCAAGTTTTCCTAGTCGAATATTATTATAAATGCTATCATTAAATAAAATAGATTCTTGACTAACAATACCCATTAATCTTCTTAAATCAGTTAATGCAATCGACTTAATTTCATGATTGTCGATTAGAATTTTTCCTTTTTCAAGGTCGTAAAAACGTGCTAATAAATCAGCTAAAGTAGACTTCCCACTACCCGATTGTCCAACTAAAGCAATCATTTTCCCTTTTTCAATACTGAAATTAATATTCTTCAATACTTCTGTATTATCATACTTGAATGAAATATTTTTAAAATCAATTTGGGTATTCAGTAATTTTATATGCTTTGGATTAACTGCATCAGAAATTTGATTTTCAGTATCTAGAACTTCATAGATTCTTTGAGCAGCAGCACTTCCTTTTTGAATAAAGTAATATGAACTTGTTAACGATTTAGCAGGCGGAATAATTTGAGAAAAGATTAAAATATATCCAATGAATTCTTCAGCTGATAGATTACCTTCTCCCATTAAAACAAGTTGACCACCAAACCACATTACAATTACTAAAACAATTGTACTAAGAAACTCACTCATTGGTGAAGACAAATCTTTCTTTCTAAGTAGTTTGGTCATTATTTTTTTATAGTTTCTGCTTTCTCTTTCAAAATTAGAGTTTATATGATGTTCTGCATCAAACGCTTTAATGATTCTTAGTCCAGAAATATTTTCATCAATTATAGAAAGTAGATCTCCCATTTTATTTTGTCCCCTATCTGATGATTTTTTCAGAGATCTTCCTATTACACCAATTAATATACCAGTTAATGGCAATAAAATAACAACAAATATTGTTAATTGTGGACTTATAATAATTAATGTAGTTAGGTAAATAATTATGTTTAATGGATCTTTAAAGATCATCTCAAGTGAACTCATTATACTCCACTCAATTTCAACAAGATCTGAAGTTAACCTAGAAGTTAAATCTCCCTTTCTTTTTTCTGTGAAAAAGGGTAGAGGTAGTGAAATAATTTTTTTATGTAAATCTGTTCTTAAATCGTGCACAATTCCGTTACGAATTGGAGTGAGAAAATATAAAGAAGAATATCTAAAAAGATTTCTAAAAAAGAATGTGATTAGAACTAAAATACAGATAAAAAGAAGCGCTTCTAACTTTCCTTTTTCATCAATAACAGAGCTAATAATTGCATAAAAATTTTCTTTGATAGATTCTGTATTAAAACTAAAAGGCTGCGGATTATATACTTTTTCTTGAGTTTCAAATAGAATTCCTAGAAACGGAATTATCATTGTAAGAGATACCAAAGAAAATAAAACACTTACAATGTTTGATATAACATTTAATATTGCATAGGATGTATACGGTTTTATATATTTTATTATTCTGAAAAAATAATACATAGTACAAAAGTAGTCAATATTCCTTATTTTTGGCAATATGGAATCAACAAGACAAAAAAAAGTATCTCGATTATTACAAAAGGAACTAGCATCTATCTTTCATAAAGAAGCACATGCTTTGATAGGAAATACAATGGTGAGTGTTACTATTGTTAGAGTCTCTCCTGATTTAGCAAATGCTAACGTATTTTTAAGTATTTTTCCTGCAGAAGAGCCTAAAGAGGCATTAAAAGTCATCAAAAGCAATAGTGGTTTAATTAGAAAAAGTCTTGGTAACTTGGTTAGGCATCAACTTAGAATTGTACCAATTTTAGAATTTTTTTTGGATGATTCAGCTGCATATGCTGAAGAGATTGATATTCTTTTGAAAAAATAAATTAGAATGAATTTTTCATTTTTCATTGCGAAACGATATTTCAATACCAGCAAGCATAAAAATTTTATACATATTATCTCTTGGGTTTCTTTGATAGCAGTAGCAATTGGAACAGCTGCATTAATTATTTTATTATCTGTATTTAATGGTTTTGAAGATTTAATTTTAAAAATGTATAACTCATTTGACCCTGACATAAAGATAACAGCTCTTAAAGGAAAAGTATTTAATGTAGATAGTATTGATATTAGTCACAATGAAATAATAGAAAAAGCATATGTTCTAGAAGAAAAAGTTCTTTTGAAATACAATCAAAAAGAATTTATTGCTACAGCAAAAGGGGTTTCAAATTCATACAAAAACCTCACTAATTTTGATGATTTATTAGTTAATGGCAGATATATTGATTCAACTAAAAATACTAGTACTTCTGTTATTGGCCAAGGTATTGCGTATTATTTGTCTATGGGATTTGGGAGTATTTTAGATCATTTGAAAATCTTTGTTCCAAATAGATCTGCAAAAACTTTACTAAACCCTCAAACAGCTTTTACGCAGGCATCAGTTATCCCAGTAGGTATTTTTAGTGTACAAGCTGATTTAGATCGCCAATACATAATTATAAATTTAGATTTTCTTCAAAATTTGGCAGATAGAAAAAACCTAATCTCAGCAATTGAAATAAAAGTTAAAAATCAATATAAAGTTAATGAGATTAAAGATTATTTACAAGAAAGACTTGGCGATGATTTTGAAGTGAAAAATAGAGTGCAACAACAAGATTTTCTTTATAAGATATTAAATACTGAGAAACTAGCAGTTTTTCTTATCTTACTTTTAATTTTAATTATATCAACATTTAATATAATTGGCTCATTAACAATGTTAATGATTGATAAGCGAAATGACATTTTAACTTTTAAAAGTTTTGGTGTTACAAAAAATAAAATAGAATCTATTTTTTTTAAAAAATCAATGCTAACAATTTTATCAGGATTATTACTAGGACTTTTTTTGGGATTAGGATTTTCCTTTTTGCAGTATAAGTTTGGTTTTATAAGTATGGGTAGTGGTAGCTTTATGGTAGAATCATATCCAGTATCCGTAAAAGTATTAGATATCTTCTTTGTAATAATAACGGTAGTTTTAATTGGCTTGCTTGCATCATGGTATCCAGTTAAAATTATAAGTAAGAAAATATTTAATAATTAAAATTTTAACTTTATTTCATCAAGCAATTCAAAAATTTTATCTGTACATTCAGATGTAATTATTTTTATTCTGTAATCTTTGAAATGAGGTATTCCTTTAAAATAGTTAGAATAATGTCGTTTCATTTCAGCTATACCAAGAATTTTTCCTTTCCATTCAATTGAGTGCTCAAGATGTTTTTTACAAGCATCAACTCTATCAGCAATGACTGGTCTTGCAAGATGATTTCCTGTTTTAAGAAAATGTTTTATTTCATTAAATATCCATGGATTTCCTATAGCTGCTCTTCCTATCATCACTCCATCAATACCATATTTATTTTTTACTTCTACTACATTTTCCACAGTGCTAATATCCCCATTACCAAAAATAGGTATATGCATACGTTGATTGTTCTTTACATCACCAATTAAAGTCCAGTCAGCTTCTCCCTTATACATTTGTTTTCTAGTCCTTCCATGAATTGATAAAGCCTGTATCCCTACATCTTGTAACCTTTCAGCTACATCTACAATATATTTAGTATTTTCATCCCATCCTAATCTTGTCTTTACCGTTACTGGTAAATTAGTGCTGTTTACAATTTCTTTAGTCATTTTAACCATTTTCGGAATATCTTTTAAAATCCCAGCACCAGCTCCTTTGTTTGCAACTTTTTTAACAGGGCATCCGTAATTGATATCTATAAATTCTGGATTAGCTTTTTCACAGATTTTGGCAGCTAATCTCATGGATTCAATATCATATCCAAAAATCTGTATGCCAATTGGACGTTCGAAATCATAGATGTCTAGCTTCATTGTACTTTTCTCAGCGTCACGAATTAGTCCTTCTGATGAAATAAATTCCGTATATAATACATCTGCACCATGTTGTTTGCAGAGAGCACGGAAAGGAGGATCACTAACATCTTCCATCGGAGCTAAAAGTAACGGGAACTCACCTATATCTATATTTCCTATCTTTACACACATTTCAGCAAAAATACATAATCTTGAGATTTAAAGCACTCTATAAAAATAAGTCATCTTTTAACAAATTAAGTTTATTATTCTTAATAGTTTTAATTTCTATTTTTATAATTACTTTAATAGGAATTTTTATTACTAATATGATATTTAGTGATTTTGATATTGCCAACAGAGATTTATCAAATTATTCATATGTTAATTATTTAAAAGCTATACAACTATTAAGCGGATTAGGATTATTTATTATACCTATTTTATTGTATTCATATGTAACAAACTTTAATCTGAATTTTCGTAATCAAATAAATAGGCAGAATTTTTTATTAGTTCTTGCAATTATGTTTCTTATTCCACCATTTATTAGCTTGCTATTAGAATGGAATATGCAGATTCCCGTTCCTGATTTTTTAATTTTTTTAAATAACGATAGTGAGCCAATTGTCAGAGCTTTTTTAAGAATGAATAGTCTCTTTGACTTAGCGTATAATCTTTTTATCATTGCTATTATACCAGCAATAGGTGAGGAGTTATTTTTTAGAGGCTATTTGCAAAAACAATTAAGTAACTTATTTAATAATATACATTTATCAATTCTTTTAACTGCTTTTTTATTCAGTGCAGTACATTTACATTTTCACGGACTATTACCTCGATTTGTTCTTGGTGTTTTGCTAGGTTATCTGCTATTTTGGAGTCAAAATTTATGGATTCCTATTATTGCACATTTTGTTAATAATGCACTTGCTGTTATCCTATCATATAAAGCTATAAACATAGAAACAGGATCATATGCTCTTTTTTCGGAAGAAAAAGTTAATCTTATGTCTGCAACATTTTCATTTATTGCAGTTGCCTTACTATTATATTTGTTTTATAAAAACACAAAAAAGAAAACTGAAAAAAGTCTTCTATCAAAAATGTAAACCTATAGATTTAGTAAGTCCCTTTTCTTGTAGAGTAATTAATTTTTAAAGCATTTGCTTTTCTTAATTCCTGTTTTACATCAGTTATGATCCCCATTTTTGCAGTTTCATCTGCTTTTATTGAAGTTGTCATATATGGAATTTCTTTTTCATCTCTAGCTTGTTGTTCCGTAGCAATAAATTCTTGAATTTCTTCAACAGTTGCAAATGCATCGTTTAATTGTATTCGAGCAGCCGAACCATAAGAAGCTTGAAGTCTTTTAATTGGTGATCCAATATAGATATAGCTAACTAATGACTTTTTTTCAAGTTTTTTGATTTCTGTTGCTTTAGGAGTTTGCACTTTAACAAATAATGTTGTTTCACGCATTACGGTTGTAACCATAAAAAAGAAAAGAAGCATAAATACAATGTCTGGTAATGAGGCAGTTGAAATGGCTGGCATACCTTTTTTTCCATTTTTTCTAAATTTACTCATTTCCGCCTATATTTTTAGGTTCAGCCTCAGATATTTTTTGAGGATACATTTTTCTAATTTCTTTTTGCTTTATTTTATCTAGATCAGCATATCGTTCTCCAAATTTACCCAGTGATGCATCATTTCTAAGTTCTGTATATGCAGCAGCAAGTTCATTTTGTACCCTTATGTAAGTTTTGTATTCTGTGCCTCTATCGTTTTGTAAGGATATAATAGCTTTTTCTGGATTGTCCGAAGACCTAGGGTTCATGCCATTATTATTGATAAATTGTTTTGCACCAGCTTTTAAGTCTGATATCTGCATCATTTCTCCTTCTACCAAAAGTTGATTGTTTGAGTTTATTAACACAACATATATATTTTTAGCATTAATTTCTGGAGGTGTTTCTTGTTCAGAATCAGGCATAGGTGGCAGCTTTCTGTTTATACCAGTATCTTGATCCATTGTTGTTGTTACCAAGAAAAATATAAGCAATAAGAATGCAATATCTGCCATTGAACCTGCATTAATTTCTGGTAATCCTCTTCTATTAATTGCCATTATTTAGAAAAGACGTTTGATAGTTCAGAATAAACTACTGCAATGACAGCACTAAAAATCAGGAAGTAAAATGTTATTAAACCCATACCTACCTGCTTAGATGTTTTTGCTGTAGTTTTATATTTTTCATAACCTGCAGTTGCATCTGATGCAAAAAGGTATGCTATGATTAATATAACAATAAGCCCAACAATTGTGTAAATTGTTTTCTTTGCATTTTCAGTGTTTTGTAGCATTTTCTTTACTCCAAAACCAATAGTTGCTAGTGCTGCAAAAGCCACCATAGAGTAAGTTACAATTATTCCAATATTAATTAAGTTTTCCATGCTTATTTATTTTTAACTAATAAATCAATTAGTGAAATTGATGCATCTTCCATAGAATTTACTAATGAATCAACTTTTGCAATCAGATAATTATAAAATATTTGGAGTATCATAGCTACTATAAGACCAAAAACAGTAGTAAGTAATGCAACTTTAATACCTCCAGCTACTAATGATGGAGAAATATCACCTGCAGCTTCAATTGCATCAAATGCACCAATCATACCAATTACTGTTCCCATGAATCCAAGCATTGGAGCCAGGGCAATAAATAATGATATCCATGACAAGCCTTTTTCTAAAAGTCCCATTTGGACGGAGCCATATGAAACAATAGATTTTTCAACCATTTCAACTCCTTCATTTGATCTTTCTAATCCTTGATAAAATATTGAGGCTACTGGCCCATTTGTGTTTCTACAAACTTCTTTTGCAGCATCTACTCCACCAGATTGTAATGCGCTTTCAACATTATTTAATAATTTATCTGTATCTGTAGTTGCCATATTTAGATATATTATTCGTTCTATAGCTAATGCTAAACCTAATATCAAACATAACAGTACAATACCCATAAAACCAGGACCTCCTTCAATAAATTTTTGTTTAATTATTTGATGGAAAGATGCTGACTGTGTAGTAGTTTCTTCTGTAGCAGATATCTCTTCTTTTTCAACATTTCCTTCAGCAGTCTCAACGTTTTCATCAGCCTCCACGTCTTCATCTTCGTCAGAGTAGTCTACCTCATCTTCGTAAGCGTAATCATCTTCATATCCAGTTTCTTCAGAGTCATCTTGTGCTCTACTGTAGAGATTATAAGATCCTAAAAGAAAAAATGCTAGTAATGTTAAAAGTGATAATTTGTTTTTCATTTTGATTTGTTTGTTTATTAAGTTTGGCAAATTTATAAAAATATTATAAAGCTGCTTCGTATCTTTTGTTTACTTCTTCCCAATTAACAACATTGAAGAAAGCTGAAATATAATCAGGCCTTCTGTTCTGATAATTAAGGTAGTATGCATGTTCCCAAACATCAATACACATTATTGGTGTACATCCACACTCCCCTTGCATTAATGGGTTGTCTTGATTGGCTGTTGAACATATAGACAGTTTTCCATTTTTAACTCCTAACCATGCCCATCCAGATCCAAATCTAGTTGCTGCTGCCTTTGAAAATTCATTTTGAAAATTTTCAAACCCTCCATATTCAGATTCTATAGCATCTGCAATTAATCCAGTTGGATGACCACCACCATTAGGGCTCATAATCTGCCAGAACATACAGTGATTATAATAACCACCACCATTATTTCTTAAAGCACCGCTCAGCTGCGGGCTTGCACATATTTCTTCAATTGATTTATTTTTAAGATCAGAATTTTTTAAGGCATTGTTTAAATTTGTTGTATATCCATTATGATGTTTACTATGGTGAATTTCCATAGTTTTTGCATCAATGTGAGGTTCTAATGCGCTGTAATCATATTGTAATTTTGGTAATTCGAATGACATAAGTTTTTTATTTTTAATTGTTTATAATAATATTTTCCATGCTTCTAGAGCATTTCCTTCTTTCAAGAATTGCTTTGCTAATATATGTTTTTCTTCTAAATTTCTATTTGTATTAGATTGTAAATCATTTTTAATTGGCACTTCTTCAATAGAGGCTAATATAGCTAAGTCACTGCCACTTAAAATAGATGAATTTTTTATAGAATTAGGTAGTCTATCAACTCCCATTCCAACTTTAGATATAGGTTTCGCTATTTTGTATAATGAGTCTTTTGTTGTTTTTCCATACCAATCTCCCCCATATCTACTAACAATATTTAGTTTAAAAGGGTCTATATCTTCATTTACATCTAATATAGATTTATCAATGTGAATTTTCAATATCTGTGCTAGAACTAGATTTCCTGCTCCTCCTTCATCCCCAAGAGTAATAATGTCATTTACTTTACATTCAAAATTAATAGGAGATTCACTTATTCTAGAAGGTTTTACTAAATCAGATTTTACTTCTATTAAACCAGCCTTTTCAAATTCATTGATATCCTTGTCAAAACTACATGATGCTAAAGATACTTGTTGAGCTATATTTTCATTTACTAAACCAATTACACATTCCCTAATTTGTTTAACATTTTCTAATGTATCTTTATTATTTCCAAATCGTGCACTTTTAACTGGAGAGAATATCATTATTGGAGGATTCACAGAAAATATGTTAAAAAATGAAAATGGGGCTAAATTTTTATTTCCATTTTTATCAATAGTACTTACTAAAGCAATTGGCCTTGGTGTGATTGCTGATGAAAGATATTTGTACAAACCATCAGTTTCTCCGTTGGTGATGTCTATAGTTTTAATCATTTCTTTAGTTTTAAAATAGAGTGTGTAGATTTTGATTTAACTAACTTATTTGTAATTTTTCCAAGCCCCTCAACTTCCATTTCAACTATATCTCCTTCTTTTAACCATTTTTCGCAATAGTTTGGGTTTTTTATTTTTTCAGTTCCATTAAGTTCGAGTAGGCAACCCGTGCCTACAGTTCCTGAACCAATAATGTCACCAGTATAAAGCTCTACACCATATGACGCTCTTTCAATAATTTCTGCGAATGTCCAGTTCATATCAACGGCATTTCCTTCAGATAGCAACTCGCCGTTTACAGTACATCTCATTTCTAAATTATACTTATTGCCAAATGGTGTTGCTATACAGTTACTAATTATTTCTTCTGAAGTTACTAAATATGGACCTAATACAGAAGCAAAATCTTTTCCTTTAGCAGGCCCCAAATTAAGTTTCATTTCTTCCGTTTGTAATCTTCTACAACTAATATCATTAAATATACAGAATCCTGCTATATGTTTATCTGCATCTTTTGAGAGTATATTCTTTCCACCTTTACCAATTACAACTGCTATTTCTAATTCATAATCAAGTTTTTCAAAATGGTCAGGCATTAACTCTATCTTCTCATTATCTGCATAGATGGTATTTTGATTAGAAAAATAAAACACTGGAAACTCATCAAATTCAGGAATCATTTTTAATCCTCTATTAGTTCTTGAAGTACTTACGTGCTGTCTGAAAGCATAAGCATCTCGTATTGAATTTGGTTTTGGAATTGGAGGTAACAATGTAACACTGCTAATACTATGCTGAACACATTGTTTATTTTTAATTGTAGTTTCAATTTTTGCCTTATAATCTTTAACTTGTAATAAATCTATCATTGAGATGTCACCAAAACAACTATTCATATTGAAGATAATATCAGACTTTAAAACTCCAACTTGAACAATCTTGGAATCGCTTATCATATAACTCAGTAATTTCATCGTATGCAAAAATATCAATTTATATTTTAGTGTTAATAAAGATACTTATACTTTCTATATTAAAATATATATTTGCAAAAAGAAACGCCATATGCCAAGATATCATAAGCTAGGTAAAATGCCACACAAAAGGCATACTACCTTTAAGAAAGAAGATGGGAATTTACATTATGAAGAGTTGTTTGGCACTATAGGTTTTGATGGTATGTCTTCTTTGCTGTATCATTTGCATAGACCAACTCAGGTTAAATCTATTAAAGACCCGTATTCTGTTTCTCCTGAAATAGCAGTAGATAAAAATATGAAATCATACTTATTAAAAGGTTTTCAAGCCCCAAAGATTGCTGATCATCTAGAAAGTAGAATTTCTATTTTAATTAATAATGATTTAAATATACTTTTGTCAGCACCAAAAAACTTGCAAGAAGATTATTTTTATAAAAATACGGATGGGGATGAGGTGATTTTTGTTCATAAAGGAACAGGTACTCTTAGAACTTTTGTAGGAAATTTAAAATTTAAAGAGGGAGATTATCTTGTAATTCCTAGAGGAATGATTTATACAATGAAATTTGACACATCTGATAATAGATTGTTTATTGTCGAATCATACACTCCAGTTTATACTCCAAAAAGATACAGAAATCATTTTGGTCAGTTAATGGAAAATTCTCCTTACTGTGAGAGAGATATAAGAGTTCCAAATAATTTAGAAACTCATGATGAGCAAGGTGATTTTATAATCAAAATCAAGAAGGAGCAAATGATTCATGAGTATACTTATGCATCACATCCTTTTGATGTAGCAGGTTGGGACGGATATAATTTTCCTTACGCTTTTTCAATTCATGACTTTGAACCAATTACTGGGAGAGTACATCAGCCACCTCCTGTGCATCAAACTTTTGAAACAAGTAGATTTGTAATTTGTTCATTTTGTCCACGGATGTATGATTATCATCCTGAATCTATTCCTGCACCATACAACCATTCAAATATTGATTCTGATGAGGTCCTATATTATGTAGATGGAGATTTTATGAGTAGGAATCATGTTGAGCAAGGAAATATTTCTTTACATCCTGCTGGAATTCCGCATGGCCCTCATCCCGGAGCAATGGAAAGAAGTATTGGTCAAACTAAAACTGATGAGCTAGCTGTAATGGTTGATACGTTTGCGCCATTAAAATTAACAAAATCAGCGATCGAGTTATCTGATGGAAAGTACCATGAGTCGTGGCTATAAAATGATAAAAATTAAATAATAATGAGTAATATAGAGAATGTTGAGTATGGATTGGAAAAGATATTTAAAGATGCTAAAGATTTTCTTCCGCTACTAGGAACTGATTATATTGAGTTTTATGTTGGAAATGCAAAGCAAGCAGCACACTTTTATAAATCAGCATTTGGTTTTCAATCTTATGCTTATAAAGGACTTGAAACAGATAATAGAGAATATGCTTCTTATGTTTTAAAGCAAGATAAAATTAAGATTGTTTTAACAACACCATTAAACTCAAAATCTCAAATTAATGATCATATTGTAAAGCATGGTGATGGGGTTAAAATAATTGCAATATGGGTAGATGATGCAACAAAGGCATGGAAGGAAACAACTTCTAGAGGTGCAAAATCTTTCATGTCTCCAACTATTGAAAAAGATGAACATGGAGAAGTTATTCGCTCTGGTATATATACATATGGTGAGACAGTTCATTTATTTGTTGAGCGTAAAAATTACAAAGGAACTTTTCTTCCTGGATATCAAAAATGGGAATCTGAATATAATCCAGAGCCTACTGGATTGAAATTTATTGATCATATGGTAGGTAATGTTGGATGGAATGAAATGAATAAATGGGTAAAGTTTTATGAAGATGTTATGGGCTTTGTAAATTTTTTATCTTTTGATGACAAGCAAATCAATACTGAATACTCTGCTTTAATGAGTAAAGTAATGAGTAATGGAAATGGCCGTATAAAATTCCCAATTAATGAACCAGCAGAAGGAAAGAAAAAATCACAAATTGAGGAGTACCTTGATTTTTATGAGGGAGCTGGAGTTCAACATATTGCTGTTGCTACTGATGATATTATTACTACTGTTAGTAAACTGAGATCAAGAGGCATTGAATTCTTGTCTACACCACCAGATGAATATTACAAGGCAGTACCATTAAGGCTAGAAACACACAACCACAAACTTAAAGAAGATATTGATACATTAAAAGGTCTTGGAATTATGATAGATGCAGATGAGGAAGGATATTTGTTGCAAATATTTACAAAACCAGTTGAAGATCGACCAACATTATTTTTTGAAATTATTCAAAGGGTAGGTGCTAGAGGTTTTGGGGCAGGTAATTTCAAAGCTTTATTTGAATCTATAGAAAGAGAACAAGAAAAGCGAGGTACACTATAAAAGTATAAAAATGAAAAACTTAAAAATTGGAGATACAGCTCCTAGAATTAATTCTGTAGATCAAAATAATGATAGAATTACTTTAGAACAGTATAAAGGAAAGAAAGTAGTTCTTTATTTTTATCCAAAGGATATGACACCAGGATGTACTGCCCAATCGTGTAATCTTAGAGATAATTATCAATCACTTTTAGATAATGACTATGTAGTACTTGGTTGTTCTGTGGACAGTCCTTCTAGACATATTAAATTCATAGAAAAATACGAATTGCCCTTTCCACTGATTTCTGATGAAGATAAAAAGGTAGTTGAGGATTACGGAGTTTGGGGTCTTAAAAAATTTATGGGGAAAGAATACATGGGAATCAATCGAACAACTTTTATCATTAATGAAAATGGAATAATTGAAGATATTATTAAAAAAGTTAAAACTAAAGATCATACAAATAAAATTCTTTAATTATTGGTTTTGATGATGAATAGGAATATTTACGTGCTATTCGAGCTTTTTAATTTTATTAATAGATTAAAACAATAGCTTAAAAACTTGTTCAATTTTACCGCATTGGATTATTTCAATGTTGAAGCCTTTTGGATTAAATTTATTGTATTTAGAAATTATAATTTTATTGTATCCAAGTTTTTCCGCTTCAGCAATTCTGCTTTCAATTCTATTTACAGCTCTTATTTCTCCTGAGAGACCAATTTCTCCTGCGAAGCATGTTAAAGTGTTTAAAGCTAAATCATGATCTGATGATAAAATAGAGCATACTACAGCTAAGTCGATTGCAGTATCATCAATTTTAATTCCACCTGTAATGTTTAAGAAAACATCTTTAGCACCTAATCTGAATCCACATCTTTTCTCAAGAACTGCAAGAAGCATATTCATTCGTTTGGTATCATATCCTGTTGCAGATCGTTGCGGAGTGCCATATACAGCAGAACTTACTAGTGACTGAATCTCAACCAAAAGTGGTCTTGCACCTTCAATAGTAGCTGCAATTCCTACGCCACTTGTTGCTTCATCTCTTTCTGAAATTAAAATTTCTGAGGGATTGCTTACTTCTCTTAATCCTTCTTGATTCATTTCGTAAACACCTAGTTCAGATGCTGATCCGAATCGATTTTTTATTGTTCTAAGAATTCTATACACATGGTTTCTGTCACCCTCAAACTGAAGTACAGTATCAACCATATGCTCTAATATTTTTGGGCCTGCAATTGCTCCATCTTTATTAATATGGCCTATTAAGAAAACAGCAGTACTAGTTTCTTTTGCATATTTGATAAGTTCAGCAGTACATTCTCTTATTTGAGAAACACTTCCAGGAGATGAGTCGATATTAGCGGTGTGTAATGTTTGTATTGAGTCAACCACTAGTATATCAGGCTGTAATTTTTCTATTTGCTGAAAGATATTTTGAGTTGATGTTTCTGTTAAAATATAACAATGTTCAGAGTTTCTGTTAATACGTTCTGCTCGCATTTTAATTTGCTTTTCACTTTCTTCTCCAGAAACATATAATATTTTTTTGCTTTTTGAACTTAGTGCAAATTGTAATAATAAAGTTGACTTCCCAATTCCAGGATCACCCCCTAATAGAATGAGTGATCCTGGAACTATACCACCACCAAGAACTCTATTAAGCTCATTGTCATTTGTTACTATTCGTTTTTCATTTGTATAATCAATATTACTTACTAGTGTTGGTTTATTTATTTTAGTGCTTTTAAAACTACCATTAGGATCATTATTTTTTGTAATTATTTCCTCTACAAAAGTATTCCATTCATTACATTGCGGACATTTTCCAAGCCATTTCGGAGATTGTGTGCCACAACTTTGGCAAAAAAATGCAGATTGAGTTTTCTTTTTTGCCATTAGATTGATTTAATTTTTTCTATAATATCTGTTGTAGAGTAGCCATCTATAAATGGCACAAGCACTACTTCACCATTATAATTTTTAACCTCTTTATGACCAATGATAGTTTCAATTGTGTAGTCTCCCCCTTTAGCCAAAACATCAGGTTTTAGAATCTTGATCAAATTAATTGGAGTTTCTTCAGAAAATAAAATAATAGCATCAACAAAACAAAGAGATGCAAGTAAAAAAGCTCTAGCTTGTTCATCTACAATTGGACGCGTACTGCCTTTATTTTTTTTTATTGAGTTATCTGAATTAAGACCTATAATTAACTTATTGCCTAGATCAGCTGTTTTTGCTAACACTTCAATATGACCTTTATGAACAATATCAAAACATCCGTTAGTAAAAATAATTTTATCACCATTTTCTCTCCAAGTACCTATTTTATCTTCTAACTCTTCAATAGAGAACAGCTTACTTTTTATGTTAGTTAGATGTGACATTAGTTTTCTTTTTTGATAAAAATAGAATTAATAAGCCAATTGAGCCTGTGATAAGTGCAACTAATGTCTGAGCAATATGTACTATTGTTGGGAAAAGTAGTGCTGGATTTGAAGGGTCTCCCCCTTCACCTAAATAGATAGTTCCTACGCCAAGTACTGATAGTCCAATCATCATTATTGCATGATAAGAGCCTATGCCACCAGGAGTTGGAATAACCATCCCAATTCCTCCCAAAACAAGCAGGAATAATCCATCTCCAGCTGTTAAATTAGATGTTTCCTCCATACAAAAAAAGCAAATGTATGTCATTAAAAAATACATGATCCAGATACTAAAAGTGTGAAACCAGAATGATGATTTGTTTTTAATATTTTTAATACTCTTGAATCCTATTTTAATACCAGAAATAAATTCTTGTATTTTAACATAAAAAGATGTTTTTTGAAGATACTTTTTAGTAATAATAACAATTAGTAGAAATGCTAAAACGATTGTTGCAAATTGTATAATGTTATTAGAATTAAAACTTCCATTTTTTTGAGATGAAATCTTTAGATAGAAATTAAATATATCATTAAACTTAAAAATCATAGTTAGAAATATTAAGACAAATAAAAAGATAAAATCAATTACTCTTTCTACAATAATTGTCCCAAACAGTTTGTCAACTGGAATTCTTTCAGCTTGGTTAAGTGCAGTGCATCTTGAGATTTCTCCTGCCCTAGGAAGAAAAAGATTAGTAAAGTAAGAAAATGCAACTGCTGAAACAGAGTTCCACTTTGATGATGTGTAACCTAAAGCATCAATAAGAACGATCCAACGTAATCCTCTATTTACTATTGCCCAACTTCCAAATACCATTGAAAAAAACACCCATTTCCCGTCAACCATTTGTATTTCTTGAAGTAATTTTACTGGGTCTTGATTTTTAAAAAGAAAATATATAATAACTGCAGATAAAGAAAGAGAACCAACAAATTTTAAAATCTTGAAAATTGATTGTTTAGACATTTTGCAAAATTATAAAATTATATTGTCAATTAATCTTACATTATTCACATATGCGGCTATGCAAATGGCATTAGTATTTTCTTCATTCCAATTTTGAATTGGTTGCAAAGTTTTAAGAGATACAAACTCAACATATTCCAACTCTACATATTTGTTTTTATTAAAACTAGTATAAATATAATCTTTCAATTTAGTGATTCCTAAACTCTTTTTCTCATTACAATAGCAAAGACATTTATAAATTAATGATGCCTCGCTTTTTTGTTTTACTGTTAATAGTTTATTCCTTGAGCTTTTTGCCAATCCATTAAGTTCTCTAATTGTAGATATCCCAATTATTTCAGTAGATATTTTTTCTTTTTTAACAAGTTCTTTTACAATCTGTAATTGCTGTAAATCTTTCTCTCCAAAAAATGCTTTGGTTGGCTGAATAATATTTAAAAATTTCTCAACAATTGTTGCCATTCCATTAAAGTGGCCAATGCGATATTCGCCTTCCATGACACTAGATAATTTTCCAAAGTTATATTCTTTAGCTTTTTCGTTCTTAGAGTAAAGATCACTTTTTTCAGGAACAAATACAATATCACAATTAGCTTTTTGTAACTTAAGGATATCTACATGTATTTCCTTAGGATAATTTTTAAAATCTTCTTGGCTATTAAATTGAGTTGGATTTACAAAAATACTACAGACAGTAATGTCACAATCTTTTTTAGATCTTTCAATCAAAGAGAGGTGCCCTTTATGCAGAGCCCCCATCGTTGGTACAAATCCAATAGACTTTTTTTTGTTATAGTTATGTAGCAAAGACAAAATCTCTGATGTGGTTTTAACAATCTTCATTTAAATAGATATTTCAGATTTATTTTAACAACAAAACTAACTGAAAAGCTTTGATGTTACACAATTTTTTATATATTTTTGCATACCTAAAAACCTAATCAATGAAAAAACCAAGGGTATTATATGTTTCACAGGAAATAACTCCATACACAGGTGAAACATCTATGGGGGATGTGGGAAGTTTTCTGCCTCAGAAAACACAAGAAAGTGGCAAAGATATCAGAATGTTTTTGCCAAGATTTGGAACAATCAATGAAAGAAGACATCAGCTACATGAAGTAATTAGACTTTCCGGGATGAATCTTATTATTGATGATTTTGACCATCAGTTAATTATAAAAGTTGCTTCAATCCAAAAGTTAAGATTGCAAGTCTATTTTATAGACAATGAAGAGTATTTTCCAAGTAAGCAGATGTTTCATGATGCAGAAGGTAATTTTATGACTAATAATGATGAGCGAATAATTTTTTACTGCAAGGGAGTTATAGAGACTGTAAGAAAGCTTGGTTGGGCACCTGATATTATACATTGTCAGGGGTGGTTTTCTGCATTAGTTCCTATGTACATTAAAAAACTTTATGCTGATGAGCCATTATTTGATAATGTTAAGGTTATATATTCAGTTTTTGATAATACTTATAATGGTGAGTTAGGCGAAAACATAACTGAGAAGTTATTATATGAGAAATTAGAGGAAAGTGATGTTTCTAATATTAAAAAATCAACTATTAGTAATCTGCATAAGTACGCAGTAGATTATTCTGACGCTGTAGTACAAGCAAGCTCAACGATAGATGAAGACGTGCTTACACATATCAAAAATTCTAAAAAACCATTTATGAGTTATCCTGGTAATGAAGACTATGTTAATTCTTATCAGAATTTTTATGATCAATATATAGATAAAGAAGAAGATAGTGTCAAAGAATCAATTTTAGAGAATAAAGAAAATGAATAAAATATATTTTTCAGCTCTTATTGTTAGCTTTTTTTTATTTTCTTGCACAGACCCAAACACAATAGGTCTTGAGGTGCAACCGGCTTCTGATAAGATTATTTTAGGAAATAATAATCTTAATGATTTTGATGTCTTAACTCAATCTGAAGACTCAATTAGAACAGACAAAGCAATTACATTAATTTTAGGAGAAATTAACGATCCAGTATTTGGGTCAAATATTGGGGCATTTCGTACTCAGATTTTATTAACCGAAAACAATACAGATTTAGGAGAAAACCCTATAGTTGATTCTGTAATTTTGTCATATTCATATTCTGGATATTATGGTGAGCTTGAAGAATTCAGTGGTTTAGACTTAACTCAAATTCAGACTGACCTTCACAAAGACACAGTTTATTACAGTAATTCATACGACCTGTCTGTTGGAAGTATTGATAATATTGAAAGTTTTAATTTATCTGATGATTCTGAAAATCCATTCATTAAAATTAAATTAAGAAATGAGTTCGGACAACAAATCATTAATTTGGGGTCTGATATACTTCAAGATAATGAATCTTTCTTACAGGAGTTCAAAGGCCTTAGTATTTTAGCTCAAGCAGAAAACACAATGTTGTATTTAAATCCTAATGGAACAAATTCCTTTCTTAAAATCTATTATCATAATGATTCTAGTGACGGAGATACTTTATCATTAGATTTTGAATTAGGAGGAGATGTTGCGCGGATGAACCTATTTAATCAAAAGAATGAATACGATCTTATACAAGATCAATCTAATGCCTATATTCAATCTATGTCTGGGTATAAAATTAAGCTGTCAATTAATAATGTAGACTCTATCAAATCGGTATTGGAGGATAAGGTAATTAATAGAGTGAGTGTTGTTTTCAAACTTAAAGATGGTTCTCAAACAGAATACTCAGCACATGAAAAATTAGTTTTAGTTAGAATAAATCAAGATGGAGATAATGTCTTTTTATCAGATTTCACTATAGGAGGTGATGTGTATTTTGGTGGTAATTTAGAAAATGAAAGATATGAGTTCAATATTACAAGATATTTCTTTCAATTATTAAATAATGAATCTTATACTAATGATCTTTATTTATTGCCTGCTGGGGCAG
>JABICI010000076.1 GCA_018652335.1 Flavobacteriales bacterium | reverse complement strand
ACTGATCCACCATCCCCAGCAGATGCTGTTAAAGTATATTGCTTAACTATTTGTGTGGGTGGTGTATTGGGTGCCTGAGAATCATCCTTAGCACAGGTTAGGATGAATAATAAGCTTATATATATAGGAAGTTTTTTCATTGATTAATTTTTGGAAATTATTGAGTAAAAAACATTAGTTGTTATTTTTGGAAATTCTCCAACTTCTCTTTGGATTGATATAAAGTCTAACTTACCATCATTATTGATATTTATCGGAAATGCTCTTTTAATTGTAGGGGTTATCTCTTGTTGACCATATCCTTTAAGATGATTCCATCCTGTTTTTGGAAGTAAATTGTCAGTATCATAAATTTCAAAATACCCATTATTATTTTCATAAATCTGTATTCCAGGGGTTGAAGCACCATAATTAGCAATTAAATGAATAATATCCATTTTATTATCATTATTAAAATCTTTAATGATTAATTCACCCTCACCATGTCTTTGGTCAAATAATGACTGATTATCAATTTTTGAATTTGTAACATCAACAAATTGATTACCATTATCATTTCTTAATAATTGAATTCCATGACCTACGTAGTATGGGTTATCTCTTGTTGTTGCTAAAATTAAATCTATATCTCCATCATTGTCAAAGTCTGTAGATTCCAAATCATTTAATTTTGAATTATTAAGATATATTGGATCTGGAAGTTGAAGTTTTTCCCATTCTGAAAAATTTGAAGTTCCATTACTAATTGCAATCCATCCTGATCCACCATTTCGTGATATATAACCAGAATCTGGAACAATGACAATATCAAAAAAGCCATCATTATTGAAATCATCTGTATGAGCTTCGTATGTATTACTCCAAGGTGGATCAATAAATTCTGGAATTAAGTTATTACTTAATTGTTCATTACTCATTGAAAAGTTTCCATTACCATCGTTTAAAAGAATTTTTCTGGTAATAAAAAAATCAATATCTCCATCATTGTCAAAATCACCTAATGCCATCCCTCTATCACTTATAAAGTAAGGAAATCCGTTAATATCACAACAGTCATTTTCATTTATAGTACCTGGATAAATTCCACTTAAATTAGAAGAATTATCAAAATATCCATTCTCACTAGACAAGGCTAACAAAGGCAACGCAGGACCACTATTCATTCCTCCATCAATTAAGCTAACAACAGGCCCGTTTCTCATACCAAGAATAAAGTCCTTTTTTCCATCTCCATTAAAATCATCAACCACAGATCTATACATAGACATTGGTGATCTTTGAAAATCCTGAGAAAAATATTGTTGAGAGAATTCAAATGTTCCATCTCCTAAATTTATAAGTGAGAAAAAAGGAATTCCACTTTGAGAAGATGAAACTGTATGTGGATTTCTATCTATACCCATTACAATATCTTGAAGGCCATCATTATTTAAATCGGTATTTAAAATATGTTTATATAAAAAAGTAGCTACTCCTGGTTCTATTAGACGATTTCCATAATTTCCACCATTATGTAACTCTTCGTTCGTTATTCCTAACCACCCTTTCTTTGATATTATATAATCAGTTGTTTCATGAGTAGTAACTTTATCATTAAATCCAACTATACTTGGTTGTGAAATGTAATGCTGATCTAATTGAATAATTATAATTTGAATATCAAATAATGCTTGAATATTTATATCTGAGTTGATTGTAAGTGTCCTTGAAATTGAGGTATTCCCATCAGACCATTCTGTAAATTCATATCCATCATCAGGTATAGCTGTTATAGTCACCTCTGTTCCTTCATTATACTCCCCTGCTCCAGTAACACTTCCTCCTGTTACAGATTCTAATATTAAATTATAAATAACTATTAATTCAAAATTAGCAGTAAGTGCTGTATCTTCTGATAGTGTTATTGTTATTGACTCTTCTGTTGAACCATCTGACCATCCTGTAAATCTATAACCCTCACTTGCAGTAGCAGTTAATGTCACTTCTGTTCCTTCATTATACTCCCCTGCTCCAGTTGCACTTCCTCCATCTGTAGATACTACAGTCAGAGTATAACTATTTATCAATACTTCAAAGTTAGCTGTAATGCTTGTATTTGAGTTTAATGTAACTGTAAGAGGATTAGCTGTTGTTCCGTTAGACCATCCGCTAAAACTATATCCTGAAGTAGGTGTTGCTGTTAAACTTACCTGGGTTCCACTTGCAAATGTTCCTCCACCACTAACTGATCCACCATCCCCAGCAGATGCTGTTAAGGTATATTGCTTAACTATTTGT
>JABICI010000057.1 GCA_018652335.1 Flavobacteriales bacterium | reverse complement strand
TTAGCTAGCCAACAGAATACTATTGGAGAGTATAGAATTGAAGATGCATCAGATTCTCAGGTTTGGGATATCACCAATCCATTAGAATCAAGAAAGATGTCAACATCATACACCTCTAATTATTTATTATTTTGTGATTCATTAATTAATACCTATGAGTATATAGTATTCAAAAATTCAGCTTCATTTTATAAACCTGCTTTCTATGGTGAGATTGCAAATCAAAATCTTTACGCTACTCCAGCCAACACAGAGTACATCATTGTATGTCACCCAAAATTTTTATCAATAGCCAATAGATTAGCAGATTTTCACTTTGAAAATGATAACATGATCTCTGTAGTTGTTACCCCTCAAGAAATTTATAATGAATATTCTAGTGGAATGCAGGATGTAAGTGCTATAAGAGATTTTGTGAAATTTCAATATGAAAAGCAAAATTCTGAGTTAAAATATCTTTTGTTATTTGGTGACGGTTCATTTGATCCAAAAGATAGAATTCAAAACAACACTAACTACATACCAACTTATCAATCTGAAAATTCAGTTCATCCAGTATATAGTTATGTTACAGATGATTTTTTTGGTTTGCTTGATCCAAATGAAGGTGAGTTTAACAATGATTTAGTAGATATTGGAGTTGGTAGATTTCCTGTCTCAACCTTATCAGAAGCAAATATCTTAGTTGATAAAATTGAACAATATTACAAACAATCATCTTTTGGAAGTTGGCGAAATGATATTGCTTTTATTGCTGATGACGGGGATGCTCTTGATGCAAATCTACATATGTGGCAGTCAGATACTTTAGCAAATCATATTGATGATAATTATGATGAGATTAATATTCAAAAGATTTATCTAGATAATTATGAGCAAGAATCAACGCCTGCAGGCCCTAGAAGTGAAGCTACACAAAATGCGATAAATAATAAAGTTGATAAAGGTGCACTCTTGATTAATTTTACTGGTCATGGTGGTCCTTTAGGGTGGACTCAGGAAAGAATTTTAGAATTAGAACAAATCAATAATTGGAATAATTTAGACAATTTGCCTTTATTTATGACAGCAACATGCAAATTTTCATACTTTGATGATCCAGCTAATAAATCAGCTGGTGAACAGCTTCTTTTAAACCCTAATGGAGGGGCTATAGCACTTTTAAGTACAACTAGATTAGTTTATTCTTTCCCAAATTTTAATCTCAACAAAAAGTTTATTGAGACAATTTTTCAGAAAGATGGATCAAGTCATCAAAGATTAGGCGATATATTTAAAACAACTAAAGTTTTAGCTGGTACTGATGAAAATAATCGAAATTTCACTTTGCTAGGTAATCCTGCTTTAACTTTAGCTTATCCTAAATTTGATGTAAAAACTACATTTGTAAATGATACGTTAAAAGCATTATCTGAAGTTTCAATAACTGGATACATTGAAAATGATGGAATGTTAATTTCTGATTTTAACGGTTTAATTTATGCAACTGTTTTTGATAAAGAAATTGTTAGGACAACTTTAGGTCAGGAAAGTTGTACTCCAATGCCATATAGAGATCAAAATAATATTCTTTATAGGGGAGCGGCTACAGTTAAAAATGGTGAGTTTAACATATCTTTTATCGTTCCAAAAGATATATCTTATAATTTTGGGAATGGGAAGATATCATATTATGCAGTTAATGATAATGAAGAAGACCCCTTTGATGCTAATGGTGCTGAAGAGAATTTTATAATTGGAGGTACAGCTGATAATATAATTTATGATTATGACCCTGCAGAAATTAGTCTTTACATGAACGATACTCTTTTTAAAAATGGTGGAATTACAAATTCAAATCCAATTCTTTTAGCTAATATAATTGATGTATCAGGAATAAATACAGTTGGTAATGGTATAGGACATGATATTACCGCGGTTATTGATGGAAATACTAATAATCCCTTTGTTTTAAATGATTATTATGAATCAAATACTGATGATTTTACAAAAGGTACCCTTAGATTTCCACTCTATAATATTGAGCCAGGAAAGCATACAATATCCTTAAAGGTTTGGGATGTTTTTAATAATTCTTCTGAATCTGAGCTTGATTTTTTTGTTACAGATGATGATAATTTTATAATTGATGATTTTATATCTACTCCTAATCCCTTTTCTTCATCAACAGATCTTTATTTCCAACATAATAAGTCAAATCAAGATCTCAAATATGATTTAAATATTTACTCGATTACAGGTAAATTAATCAAAAATATATCTGAAATAGAATATAACAGTCAGGGATATAGAGTGGGACCGCTTTCGTGGAATGGTAGAGATAATAATGGAACATTTCTAAGTCCTGGAATGTATATAGCTAATTTATATATTGAGAGTGAAGATGGTGATTCTGCATTTAAATCTATTAGAATTATACTATTACCTGAATAGTTACGTTAACTCCTTTGACAAAACAACTATATTTGCAACCTAAAATAAACTAATGAAAAGAATAATTGGAATCTTAAGCTTACTATTTCTAAATTTAGATTTGTCTGCTCAGATAGAGACTAATGAATTAGGTGGAGGAGATGTGCTTAACACTATAACTACAGCTGTTCCATTTTTATTAATTGGTCCTGATTCTAGATCAGGTGCTATGGGTGATGTTGGCGCTGCTACTTCTCCAGATGCTTATTCTTTACATTGGAATCCTGCAAAATTTGCATTCGCCGATAATGATTTAGAGATGTCAGTTTCGTATGTCCCTTGGTTACGAGCATTAGTTCCTGATATTAATTTATCTTACATTGGCGGTTACAAAAAATTAAACGAAAATGAAGCTGTTGGAGTAGAGTTAAGGTACTTTTCATTAGGAGATATAACCTTTACTAACATAACTGGTGACATAGTTGGTCAATTTAAGCCAAATGAATTTGCTGTTGGAACTGCATATTCAAGAAAGCTTTCCGATATTTTTGCTTTAGCAATTTCGGGAAGATATATTTATTCTAATTTGACAGGAGGACAGAATGTAGGTGAAGTCGCAACAAAACCTGGGCAATCCTTTGCCGCTGATCTTGCCGGTTTTTATGAAAAGCCAATACGTATTTCAGGTAAAGATATAGATTTTGCTCTTGGAATGAATATATCAAATATAGGAAGTAAAGTTTCTTATTCTGAAACTTCTGTAAAAGATTTTATTCCAATTAATTTAAAAATTGGAACTGCAATTGGTGCTGATATTGATGATTACAATAAGTTGTCATTTGCATTCGATATAAACAAACTGCTTGTTCCAACACCTCCTGAATATGCTTCTGATGGTAGTGGTGATATTATTTCTGGAAAAGATCCTGATGTCGCGGTTGTTTCTGGAATTTTTCAATCTTTTAGTGATGCGCCAGGTGGATTTAGTGAAGAAATGAGAGAGATTAATTATTCTTTAGGAACAGAATATTGGTACAACAATCAATTTGCAATCCGAGCTGGATATTTTTCTGAACACGACACTAAAGGTGGTAGGAAATTTTTTACTTTTGGATCAGGTGTAAAATATAATGTTTTTATCATTGATTTTTCATATCTTGTTAATGCAAGTAAATCAATTAATGGAAACAATCCACTTTCTAATACAATGCGTTTCTCTATGACCTGGAATTTTGGTGCATCTGAATAATAAAATGAGTTTATATGAATATTAGAGTAGGTTTCGGTTTCGATGTACATCAACTAAAAGAAGGTCTTGATTTCTGGTTGGGAGGAATACTCGTTCCTCATTCAAAGGGTGGTTTAGGACATTCTGATGCAGACGTACTTGTCCACACTATTTGTGATGCCTTATTAGGAGCTGCTAATTTGGGTGATATAGGAAGGCATTTTCCTGATAATGACTCTAAGTATAAAGGCATTGATAGTAAGATACTCTTACAAAAAGTTGTCAAGCTAATTCAAAACAATGGATATGAGATTGGAAATATTGATTCAACAATATGCTTACAAAGACCTAAAATCGCTCCTTATATAGATCAAATGCAAGAAACTCTCTCAAAATGTATGGGTATAGATAAACATCAGGTTTCAATAAAGGCAACTACTACTGAAAAGTTAAGTTTTGTAGGAAGAGAAGAGGGTGTTTCTGCCTATGCCACTGTATTAATTCAGCAAATGTAAGTTTTATTTTTTTCTAAGGTAAATATTTATTGTAGCAGAAGCACAAATTACCCCACTATTATCTTTTGCATTAACTAGGTGCTCTGCTTCAAATTTATCATTTTTATCAAGTTCTCTTTTAGCAATTTCTATTTCATTTTTAGAAAGGTTAAAATTTAATTCTAATGAACTATTTGCTGGTTTTAAAAAATTTATCTCTGCAGATTTAACCCAGATAATTAAATTATAGTTACTTTTTTTAAAAATATAGTGATACATTGTAGGGAAAAAAGGATCACATGCTGAAAAAATACTACCTCCAAAAATAGTTTTGTGAAAATTTATGTTAAAAATTGATTTTTTAAGTATGACTTTCATACTTGTAAAATCTTCAGAAATCATTTTAATAACTATTCTATTGAATAAAATTGGAGGGTATAAATTTAATAACAATCTAATTAAAAAATTTCTTAATTTCATTTAACAAAAATAAAAAACCCTAATCAAAAAGATTAGGGTTTTTTAAAATTTGATTTTTTGTTTAGTTGTTAGCTAGATAATTTGCCACAGAGTCATGACTTTCTTTCATTGATTCTTTGCCTTTACTCCAATTTGCTGGGCAAACTTCTCCATTTTCTTCAAAATGTTGTAATGCGTCTACCATTCTTAATGCTTCATCTACATTCCTGCCTAAAGGGAAATTATTGACAATTTGATGTTGAACAGTCCCGCTTTTGTCAATTAAGAATAAACCTCTATATGCTATCATTGGCCCTGTTGCACACATGTTGTCATTTTCATCTAATTCATAATCTCCAGCTAAGACTCCAAAGTTTTCTGCTATTGTTTTAGACGTATCTGCTATTATTGGATAAGTTATGCCTTTAATTCCTCCTTCATTTTTTGGCATTTGAAGCCAACCCCAGTGAGACTGTTCAGTATCTGTTGAACAAGCTACTACAGCACAATTTCTCGATTCAAATTCAGATAATGCATTTTGAAAAGCAAATAATTCAGTTGGACATACAAACGTAAAGTCTTTAGGATAAAAGAATAGTAAAACCGGCTTTTTTCCTATAAATTGTTCTAGTGTATAATTTGAAACGAACTCGCCTCCATTTACAACAGCTTGAGCTGAAAAGTTTGGAGCTTTTTTACCTACTAATACTGACATTTTTTATTTTTTTTTGGTTAGATATTTTTTTACAAAATTACATTAAATTTATAAGTAAGTTGTTTTTGAAATAATAAAATCTGTTCTAGCTTTTATTTCTAATTTTGGCACTTTAATTAAGTTAAAACCCTGATTAGAGTACATTTTAATGATTGCGTCTTCTATTTTTTTTGCTTTATTGACATCTTCAATTCGTTCTTTATCATTAACATAAATTTCTGTCCATATTGGAGTGTAGAAAACTGATTTATTGAACTTGCATTTTTTTATAGATCGTATTAGATTATTAGTAAATTTCAAATTACTCAGATTTAGATAAGCTAATGAGTCAAATGGACTCCTGTCAAAGAAAACTAAATTGTCATTCATATTTTTTTTGTACTGTTGAATTCTTAATCTTGATATTTTTTCTTCAAAAGCTAATTGATTTTTCCAAGGCAGTATATCTCCTCCAGTTAATAATTGTTCCGAAATAACTTCTCTTGAGTTTTCTTTTACGCAACTAAAATCACGTGAGATTAAGTCATTAATAATTGATGTTTTTCCAGTACCTGGCGCTCCTGTAATTATGTACTTATTATTCATTTACACACTGAAAATAGATATTAAGATAGCTGTAATTATTATAAGAATTTTTTGAAGACTAAATTTATGATCTGTACTACTTTCAAATAAAATAGTTGTTGAAATATGAAGAAAGACCCCAATAACTATAGCCATAATTTCGTTCTGATAATTCATTAATGTTGTAAATAATTCACCTGTTAGAACACCTAAAGGTGACATTGCTGCAAATATTAATAGAAGAGCATATGATCTTTTTTTACCAATATTAGACTGAACAAAAAGTGTCATTAAAACTATTGCAACAGGTAGTTTATGCAATACTACTCCAGTTAGAAGGGCATTATGGGCATGATTGTGCAACTGTCCTGCAAGTGGAATCCCTTCTAAGAAAGCATGTAGGCATAGGCTTATAACAACAGAAAACGGAATGATTTGTCTATTTCTAAAATGACCATGACCATGTTCTATGCCTTTTGAAAAATGCTCTAGAATAATTTGAATTAAAAAGCCAAATAAAACATAGATACCAATATATCTATGTGAATCGTAAGTAAATATGACGGGCAGTAAATGAAGTACGCTAACAGACAATAAATATGCACCGCTAAATGTAAGAAGAAGCTGAATTTTATTATTATTTTTTACCTTAATTATCTCAACAAGTGCTGCCCCAATTATCACAGAAGCGAATAATAATATTATTGATACGTAGTTCATTTTTTGCAAATAAGGATTAGTCTATTAGATTTTTTAATATCAAATCTATCTAATGAATAATTGCCAAAGATATCAATAATTTTCAGCCCTGCCTCATTAACAAATGTTGTAAAACAATCTAAATTTAATGCTTTAACCTTTTCTTGAAATTCGTATTTCTTGTTGCTATCTAAGATTTCAATGTCTTTAATAATGTAATGATCTTCAACTTTTCTTTTGATATTAAAAGTAATGCTCTGAATTATCTTTTGTTCTTTCACAACTAAATTATCTACGACTTTATTGACATTCATAAAATCTATAATTAAGAGTCCATTTGCTTTTAAACTTTGTGAGATTGAATTTATAGCCTTTTGTTCGTCAGTTTCATCTTCAAAGTAGCCAAATGATGTAAATAGATTTGTTGCAACATCAAAATGGTTAGCTTTGTAAAGCTCTCGCATATCATGTACTTTGAAGGACAGATTCTTTTTCTTGATAGACTGACGAATTGCATGCTCAATGCTATTTTGAGATAGATCTACACCTGTAACATCAAAACCCTTTGTGTTAAAATAAGTAGCATGCCTTCCTTTGCCACATGCAATATCAATTAATTTGCTTGGAGTTACAAGGTTTAGTCTCTTAATAAGATTATCGATAAAAAATTCAGCTTCTTTTTCATCTCTATTGTTGTATAGTATATGGTAGTAATGAGAATTAAACCAATTTGCGTACCAATTCATAATAAATATAATTTTTTTTGTATATTTTCAATTAATAGATTATAGTTTCTTTTCTAACAATTTTGCAGTAAAATTTTCAGTATGACCATTTTAATCTTTTTTGTGAAAACAGTGTTTTAGATTTAAAAAGTTAAAATCTATTAAAGTAAAAATTCTATACATAACTTTAAATATTTTAGAGCTTGATTCATGTTGCAAGTACACTTAAACATTCATGAAAAATACTACAAGCTCTAAAGGAATTAATGTTCATGTTTTTTTCTTTGTCTTATCAATTCATACAGTATTACTCCTGTAGCTACAGAGACATTTAATGATGTGATCTTGCCATTCATAGGGATTTTTGCTCTTGCATCACACATTTTTAATAACTCTGGAGATACTCCATCTTCTTCTGACCCCATAATAACTGCTGTTGGTGAAGAGTAATCAGGTTTATACATACTATCTTGTGTTTTTTCAGTACATGCAACCAGTTGTAAGCCACTTTCCTTCATAAATTGTAGTGCTAATTTTAAATTCCATGTTCTACATATATTCATCCTTAGTAGTGCGCCAGCAGAAGTTTTAATAGCATCTGCATTAATAGCTGCAGCATTTTGTTCTGGAATTAATATTGTATCAACTCCTGTGCATTCAGCTGTACGAGCAATTGCACCAAAATTTCTTATATCAGTAATTCTGTCCAAAACTAATACAAGAGGGTTTCTTGCTTGTTCGTACAATGATGGTATAACATCTTCAATATTATGAAAATCAATTGGTGATATGAAGGCGAAAACCCCTTGATGGTTCTTCTTTGTTAAGCGATTAATTTTTTCAATAGGAACATGCTTATAGTTAATTCTTTTGACTCGAACTAGTTTCCAAAGTTCTGCAAACAAGTCATTGTGTAATCCCTTCTGTATAAAAAGTTTGTCAATCGTCTTACCTGCGTGAACTGCTTCAATTATTGGTCGAATTCCAAAGATGTAATTTTTTTCTTCTTTAATCATTTTATATTGTCTTCTTTAAAGCTAATTTTAGCATCAATTTGAGGTATATCTCTTATTTGTATTTCTTTATTTAATTCTACTCTCTTGTCAATTAGTTCTTGTGTTAATATCTTTTTATTTCTTTTCTCCATTGGAGGATTTAATTTCTCAGCACTTTCAAATTCTATCACTCGTTTCAATACTTCTTTTGGAAGTTGGGATCTCGATTTCTTAAGTGTATCTAAGAATTCTTCAGCAAAATACTGATCAATTTGGATTCTTCTTTTTGTTGTATGTGCAAATTTTCCAATTATTCTACATATATCATCTCTTTCTTCTGGACTTAATTTTTCAACTAATTGAAAGTCCTGTATTTTTTTGAGACTGATAATTATAGGTTCAATAGAGTCTTTAGTGATTACAAAAACATTATATTCACCCATATTATAAGTGAATTTATCTATTGAACTTAATGTGTTAGATGGAATAACTAAAAATAAATCTTTTTTAACATCTGAATGCTTTGCATATTTTTTAAGGTTATCTGTTTGGTTTTTAATATATGTTGGAAAATTACTTAAGTCATCTGATAGTGGGCTTTTTGCATCAAAGATGATATACTGATCTGAGATTTTAATAGTATTGTCAGGCTTATTTCTTGGGTATGGAAAATTTTCTTGAGAAATGTATTCTAAAATATGATTTTTGCATATTAATTGGATGTGATTTTCAATATCTTTTTCATGGTTGCCCCATTTTTTCTTCATTTTCTCAAAATATGATGATTTTTCAGCTACTCTTTCATCATTAAGTCTTTCTTTTTCTTTTTCTAGAGATTCTTGAAGTGCATTGCTTTTGTCTAGTGATTTTCTTAATGACTCAATTCTATTTTCTTCTTTGCTTTCGAGAGTGGTTAATTTTGTTTTTAAAGCATTGTATTCGTGTTCTGTTGCTTGCAAACGTACTTCTGCTTGGGTCTTTTCAGTTTTTAATTGCTCAAAAGATGTCATTTTTGCATTCAATATGCCTTCTGATTTTTGTATCTGATTAATTATTTCTACTTTTGATGCAACTGATTTTTCTAACTCTAAAATTTTCTTACTATAATCTATATCATCGCTTTTGATTGATTTTTTAAAATAAGTTGCCAAAGCGATAACAATAAGTAATGCCAGTAATCCTAATTCCATAAGTAATTTTTTGAGTTATAAAATTAGCACCAAAGTACCAACTTCAATCTTATTGTACAAGTCAACGACCTCTTTATTTTTCATTCTTATACAGCCATGCGAAGCAGGTGATCCTAATCTCCCTTCTTCTGATGTTCCGTGTATATAGATGTATCTTTTAAAGGAATCAATATTTTTTCCTTTATTAACACCTTCTTCTAGCCCTTCAAGCCAAAATATCCTGCTAGTTATATCATCGGTTTTACTTTTCTTTTTATCTGTGTAAATTTTTGAAATTTCACCATTAAAAACTCTTCCTATCATTCTGCCATTTATAGGAGTTTTGTCACCATGTTTAGATTTAATTTTATGCATACCAATTGGAGTTTTGTTGCTACCAGCTTTATTTCCAGTTCCAAATTCTGATGTTGAAATTATATATTTATTAATTATAATATTGTCTTTTATGTGATACATTTTTTGATTAGTTACAGACACAAATAAAATCTCATTTAGTTTTATATCGGAGTAGTTTTTAATTTTAGAAATGATATTTTCTTGAGCAGATGTGTTTATATACAATATGTTAACTAAAATAAAAATAATCTTTTCAATCATATTTGCCAACTTATTGGTTCTTGTTTATTTTGAATGAGAAGCTTATTGGTTTTTGAAAAATGTTTACATCCAAAAAAACCCTTATAAGCAGAAAGAGGAGAGGGGTGAGGCGCAGTTAAAATGATATTTTTTTTTTGATCAATCAAGGTCGATTTTCTTTGTGCAAAATTTCCCCAAAGTAAAAAAATTACTTGTTCTTTTTTATTAGATAACTTAGTTATAACTGTATCTGTAAAATCATCCCATCCAAGATCTTTATGAGATCCAGCTTCATTTTCTCTTACAGTTAGTGTTGTATTTAAAAGTAATACACCTTGATTAGACCATTTTTCTAAATTACCAGAATTTAAATTATCAATGCCTAAATCAGACTTTAATTCTTTGAATATATTTCGTAATGATGGAGGTATTTTAATGTTTTGATTTACTGAGAAAGCAAGTCCATTTGCTTGATTTTTTTTATGATAAGGGTCTTGCCCTAAAATTACAACTTTACAATCTAAAAAAGATGTTTTTTTAAATGCATTAAAGATATCTTTGTCTACAGGAAAAACATTTTTAATTTCACGTTCATTACTTACAAAAAGCATTAATTTTTTAAAATAATTCTTTTGAAAACACTCATGTAAAACTCTGTCCCATTCTTGGGTTATAATTTTTTTTTTTTCTCTTTTCATTTTATTAACATTGCAAATATAGAAAGTGCAATATAAAAATATTATTCTATTATTAATATTGTGTATTTTTGTAAAAAAAACAATGAAACACATAATTCTTATCATTTTTACAATTCTTTTACTTGCTTCATGTGCTGTTCATAAGGAACAGTGTCCAGGCGTTGGTAGTAATTCTCAAAAAACAACAAATTCATAATTAATTTTGGTAATTATTAGTGAAATAAAAAAACCAAAATGGTTAAAAGTTAAGCTTCCAACAGGAGAAGCATTTAAAAATGTAAGAAGCATCACAAAATCTCACAATCTGCATACCATTTGTGAGAGTGGTAATTGTCCTAACATGGGGGAGTGTTGGGGTGCTGGTACTGCTACTTTTATGATTTTAGGAAATATCTGTACTCGTTCTTGTGGGTTCTGTAATGTTATGACTGGAAGACCGCTTGCTGTTGACAAGCTTGAACCTAAAAAAGTTGCAAAATCTATTAATCTCATGAATGTCAAGCATGCCGTAATAACATCAGTAGATCGAGATGATTTGCCTGATGGAGGGGCTAGTATCTGGGTAGAAACAATAAATGAAATTAGAAAGCAAAACCCTAGAACTACAATGGAAACGTTAATTCCTGATTTTAAAGGCAGATTGAAAGACATTCAGCCCATTATTGATGTTGCTCCAGAAGTAGTCTCTCACAACATGGAAACAGTCAGAAGATTGACTAGGCAGGTTAGAATTCAAGCTAAATATGACAGAAGCTTAGAAACATTAAAACATCTATATGATGGTGGTATTAGGACGAAGTCTGGAATCATGCTTGGTCTTGGAGAAACTGAGAAAGAGATTATTGAAACTATGCATGATTTGAGAAAAGTTGGTGTTGTTATTTTAACAATTGGACAATACTTGCAGCCTTCTAAAAAGCACTTGCCTGTAGTTAATTTTATTACACCTGAACAATTTGAAAATTACAAAAAAATTGGTTTAAGTCTTGGATTTCAGCATGTTGAGAGTAGTCCCTTAGTTAGATCTTCTTACCACGCCGAGAAGCATATATTATAGAAAATTTTAGTTTTTATTTCTTTATTTTTTTTTGTATTTGTTATCGATATAAAGTATATTTGTGGTCATAAATATTACGAATCAACTTTACAGATATGAGAAATAAAATTTTACCCTTAATAATTGCTGTTTTTTTTACTACCAATTTTGTGTTTGCTCAAAAATGTGCAACATATGAAGGTTCACTAGAAGAACAAAAACAAAAATATCCTCATTTCTACAACAGTTTAGAAGAGAAAAATTCAGAACTTCAAATACAGAATGACTTGATGTTAAGTAAAATTCAAAATCTTAAGTCTGAAAATGGCATTAAGATTATTCCTGTTGTTGTACACGTAATTCATGATTTAGGAAATGAAAATATATCTGATGCTTCAATACAAGGTGCTTTAGATGTTTTAAATGCAAATATTAATGGACAAGGCTCAAACTTTCTTGCAAAAACACCTGATGTTTTTGCCGCTGTTAGAGGTGAAGCAAGAGTAGAGTTTAGGCTAGCAAAAATTGATCCTGTCGGAAACCCTACAACTGGTATTAATAGAGTTAGATCTACACTAACTGATGAACCTACACCAAGGGATGCTGTCAAATCATTAAGTTACTGGAATTCATATGAGTATTTTAATATATGGACTGTAAAGAAATTTGCTCCCCAAGATGATGGAAATACATTACTTGGTTATGCTCAGTTTCCTGCTTCAGGATTTATGTCTACTGATGGTGTTGTTTTGCTTTCAAGCCAAATGGTTTCTGGTGGAACACTTACACACGAAGTAGGTCATTGGTTAGGTTTGAGACATACTTGGGGTGATGCAACATGCGGAGATGATGGAATAAAAGATACACCTCCTGCTAGAGACCCAAATTTTGGAATCAATTTATCTGATTATCCTTACCATGTTGGACTTGCGCCACCTGCTGGTCAAACTGGCGCATGGGGATGTATAGGAGATTCATTAAATTGGGCAGGTGAAATGTTTGTCAACTATATGGATTACTCTAGTGACGCTCATGTTACTATGTTTACAAAAGATCAAGCTGCACTTATGAATTCAGTCCTTGATGGTATAATTAGTGAGGAAACAGGATTGTCAACTATTGGCTTTAGAGAATACATGTGGTCTAATGAAAATGTATCTAAAACTGGCACATTTGATGGATACAGAGTTCCTACTTGTACACAAGAAGCAACGTTTGTAGTTATGAATGGTGCTTCTTCCATTTGTGAAGGAGAATCTCTTTTGTTAAAAGGAAACCAAAATATGTTTGGATCTGGAAATGTTTCATCTTTTGTTTGGGATTTTGGAGATGGAAATACTGATAGTTCTGGTGATAATTTTATTTCTCACACCTACAATACAACTGGTTCTTTAGATGTCAACCTAACTGTAGAATATAGTGAAACTACAGAAGCTAGAGCTGCTGTTTTATCAGATTTAGATTTAGTTAATGCAACATCATATGACTCTATTGTTGAAATGTTAATTGTTCAGGGCACTCAAACTGATTTGATTGGCCAAGGTGCAATAAATATAACTGAAATCACTTTAGATAGTATCGGCCTTTATTGGGGTTTGAATGATACATCTTATTTTAGAGGTGAGCTTGAAAAGATTACTTATGTAGCTTATTATAATAACACATGTGTTTCTTCTGTAACAAAAGAAGGATTTGTAAGTGTTAATCCACAAACTTCATCATCTTCAGCTTCATCATATTCATATAGTTTTGAAACTGAATCAGAGCTTAGTGGAGATTGGGTTTTAAGTGAATCAACAAATATTGAAAGTGAATGGAGTTTTAACTCTGGTGAGAATACAATTTGGAAATGGGAAAATGGTTCTGCATATGATGGGACGTCTTCGATAAAAGTTTCTGGCGAAAATATGTTAGTAGGAGTATCCACAGAAATTATTTCAAAATCATATGATTTAAGTTCATTTTCAAGTCCAGCAATTAAATTTTCATGGGCAGGTGCAGCTTTGAATACGTTTCCTGTTAATGAGCTTGAAGTTACTTACTCAGATGATTGTGGTGAGTCTTGGAAATCTCTACAGACTATAGGTGCAGTTGAAGCATCAAATGCTGGTTTATATACTTCTAGCTTTAGACCATCTGTATCTGAATGGAACACGATTATTCTTACTAAAGCCCAACTTAAAAACTCTAATATCAGATTTAAGTTTGAGTATATTGTTAATGGCCGTTCAAATAATTTCTATTTAGATAATATTTTGATTGGTGAGGAGTCTGCTTTACAATTAGCTGGAAACAATGTTGAACGTTTATCATTATTCCCAAATCCTGCTAAGGGAAACACAATCATTGCATTAGAGAACGCTGTTGATAAAAACATTGAAATTAGTTTGATTAATATTTTAGGATCAGAAATAACTAATTTGTATAGTGGATTATTAATAAGTAATTACCAAGAAATACCAGTTGACCTATCTAAATATGAAAAGGGAATTTATTTCGTAAAAGTTGTGAGTAATGGTGATGTAATTATGACTGAAAAACTTGTAGTAAACAAATAGTAAACTACTTAATAAATTTTTTGGTAGATAACTTTCCTTCTTTAAGTACAATATAACTAAAATGATTAATCCAATCACCAGTATTATAATATTGAGATTTTTCATCAACTTTTAATTTTAACGGAAGGTGCCTGTGACCAAAAATATAATAATCAATAGGATTTATTTTTTGTAACTTTCTGCAATATTCAAGTAGAATTTCTTTTTCTTCAGAAATAAATCTATTTTCTTCCACCCTTCTACTTCCTCTACTCCATTTATGAGCTATAGTAAAAGCAAGGTTTGGGTGTAATCTCGTAAATAGCCATTGACTTATATTTGAGGTGAATACTTTTTTTAAAAACTTATAAAAATAATCTCCGTCTCCTAATCCATCACCATGGCCAATATATATACTCTTAGAATGTACATTTATTAAAATAGGCTTATGGTGAATAATTAATCCAATTTCAGTACTTAAATAATCTTTCAACCATAAATCATGGTTGCCAACAAATAAATGTATTTCGGTTCCTTTGTCTATCAGGTCTGCAATTTTTGCTAAAAATCGAATGAATCCTTTTGGAACAACTTTTCTATATTCAAACCAAAAATCAAAAATATCACCTAATAAATAAATAGATTTTGCATCTTTTTCAATTTTAGTAAGCCATTGAACAATTATTTTCTCCCTGTAGTGACTGTTTGTTTCTTCTAGTCCTAAATGAAAATCTGAGGCAAAATATATATATTTTTTCAATTTATTTCTCTAATTCAGTTCTTAATAATTTATTTGCTATCTTAGGATCTGCTTGACCTTTTGATATTTTCATTACTTCACCCATAAATAAGCCAATTAATCCTTTTTTTCCAGATTTATATTCTATAACTTTTTCAGGATACTTAGAAACTGCTTTTATAATATAATCATTAAGTGCATCTTTACTACTTTCTTTTTTCCAGTTATTTTCAGATATAATATCTACAATAGATTTATTTGAAATTAACAATAGTTCAAACAACTTTGAAGTAGCGATTGTATTACTTACTAATCCATCATCAACACTATTAATTAATTCAGCTAATCTTTCTGAGCTTATTTCTAAATCTTGAATTTTCTTACCATTTTCATTTAGATAAGACTTTATAACTCCATTTAAAAAGTTTGCTGCTAATTTGTAGTTTTTTACAAAACAACAAACTTTATTAAAGTATAATGCTATCTCTTTCTCTTCAACTAAAACTCCAGCATCATAATCGGTAAGACCAAAATTCTCTGTAAATTTTAAAAAGAGTTCATTAGGCAGAGGAGGCATTAGTTGTTTAATTTTTTTAATATATAGATTTGTTACTATTACTGGTTGCAAATCAGGTTCAGGAAAATACCTGTAATCATTTGCTTCTTCTTTGTGACGCATTGAGACAGTTGTGCTATTTGCAGCATTAAATGATCTTGTCTCATGATCAATATTAAAACCATTTTCAATTAGACTTATTTGTCTTTCAATTTCAAATTCAATAGCACGTTTGACATTTCTACTAGAGTTCATATTTTTGACTTCCACTTTTGTTCCAAATTCTTCTGTTCCTTTTAATCTTACTGAAACATTTGCATCACATCTTAAAGATCCTTCTTCCATATTTCCGTCACAAATATCAAGATACTTTAATAGTCTTCTAACTTCAGTAATAAATTGATGTGCTTCATCTGAAGTTCGTATATCAGGTTCTGAAACAATCTCAAGTAAAGGAACCCCTGCTCTATTTAAATCAACTAAAGTGTTAAATGGATCAAGGTCATGAATTGATTTGCCCGCATCTTCTTCCATGTGGATACGTGTAATGTTAATTTCTTTTTTAATCCCGTTCTTATCTTTAACTAAAACTTTGCCTCCATTACATATTGGAGTTTTATCTTGTGTGATTTGATACCCTTTGGGAAGATCTGCATAAAAATAATTTTTCCGTGCATATTCATTCCTTTCTCTAATTTTAGAATTCATTGCTAAGCCTAGCTTTATAGCATATTCTATAACTTTTGAATTGCTTTTTGGAAGTGTTCCAGGGTGACCTAACGATACTACTGATGTTTTGGTGTTAGGAGATTTTCCATAAATGTTTTCATCTGAAGAGTAGGCTTTTGTTTTAGTTAATAACTGAGCATGTATTTCGAGACCGATAACCGCTTCATATTTTTCTGTTAATGTCATTAGTTAATAAGTATTTTGCCAGAATTTGTCCTTTTTCCATCTTTTGAGAGTAAGTAGAAATAAATACCTTCTTTTAGCTCCTCTGTTAAAATGATATTTTTATAATCATTTAGTTTTTCATTGCGTACTACGCTACCTAAACTATTGTAAAGTGTAATATTGTCTGCATTAGATTTTATAACAAAATAATCTTTTATTGGATTAGGATAAATTAACATATTATGATCTTCTTCTAAGATATTCGTTGAATTACTTAATTTAAGAATGTAAAGGCCACTTTGCATATCGGAAACTATAATATTTCCTGAGGGTAAATATGGGTAAACTCCCCACGCTCCTTTATATGAAATATGGTCATTTGGTAAATATGTGTCATATTCCCAAATTTGTATTGGATTACTTGGGTCTGAAATATCAAAAACTCGCAACCCATCATGATAATAAGGGATATATGCAATATTATCTTTAATAATTCCATTGTGAGCCATTGAATTCGGGTCTATACCAGAATTAAAAGTAGATAAGATGTTAATATTATTTAAATCTGACACATCAAGTATCTTTACATCATAACCATGATTTTCATCTTGCATTATGTAAATTGTTCCGTCATCACTTAGCCAACCAGAATGATTGTAACCTGCATCTGGATAAGAAGTTAGTGAACCCAGAAGCACGGGTTGATCTCCTATTGAATCAACCATAGAGAAATCCATTACTCTAAGTCCATCGTAACCACAATTTAAAAAAGCTGTGTCATTTCTGACAAATGCATCATGAACATGGCCAACACCAGAATAGGAGTAGATTAATTTTGGATTAGTGGGAGACTGAATAATTACTTGATTATTATCGTAAACGGTACTAAGATCATAAACATCCATAGCATTATTTGAGGCACATGCATATAATTTTGCAGTTGCTGTATCAATAAAGATATTATGTGATTTGATGAATAAATCATTTGAATCATATACAGTAGTGACAGAATTTGGCAAATCAGTTATGTCAAAAATTTGGAGTGTACTTGTGTTTCCTTCATCACATACTGCATAAAGATATCCGCTAAAATCATGATAATCTCTGTGAATCACTCCTCCTCCAGTAAATCCACCTTCAATAAATGCTACTTCTGAACTATTTTCTGGATTGGTTATATCAAAAAAATGTGTACCAGCTGTTGTTCCTATAATTGCAAATTCTTTATCATTTAAAGCTAATCCCCAACATTCATTATAAGTATTGTCATAAGCAAATGAGCCAACTAAATTTGAGTCATTCCAATTGTATATCAATGTTGCCTCTTGTTGTGCCATTATTTTATTTGATAATAATGCAAGAGTGATTAAAAACAAGTATTTCTTCATTTTATATTTTTTATTATTTCTTTCATAATCAAAGTTAATTTTGGTTCTGCATTTTCAGCAATCTCTTGTATCTCTTCGTGAGTAACCTTCTTTATTTTGCCTTCAACTCCTAAATCAGTAATAACAGATATTGCAAAACATTTGATGTCCATATGATGGGCTACTATTACTTCAGGTGCTGTTGACATTCCAACTGTATCACCTCCAATAATTCGCATATGTTTATACTCTGCAGGTGTTTCCAGCGTAGGTCCTGTGAGTGCTATATAAATACCTTTTTGAATCGTTATATTATGACTGTTTGAAACTTTTTCAGCACTGCTAATTAATTCACTACAATAAGCCTCACTCATATCAGGAAATCTAGGTCCTAATTCATCAATGTTTAATCCAATAAGAGGATTAGGAATAAGATTTATATGATCATTTATAATCATTAAATCACCTACGCTATAATCGGGATTCACACCTCCACTAGCATTTGAAATAAATAGATACTCAATACCTAAAAGTTTCATTACTCTTACTGGAAAAACAACTCTATCTATGGAGTATCCTTCATAGAAATGAAACCTACCTTTCATTGCAACTACATCTTTTCCACCTAATTTACCAAAAAGTAGTTCGCCAGAGTGACCTTCAACTGTTGAGATAGGAAAATTAGGAATATCTTCATATGAAATTGAATATTCTGTATTAATTTCATTTGCTAAACCTCCAAGTCCAGTGCCTAAAATGATTCCAATCTTTGGTGAGCTATTAATTTTTTCTTTTAAGAAATCCGATGTTTCTTTAATTTTCTTTAACATATTCTAAAATTTGTTTTTCAAATGTTTTTTTATTTGAAAATATTACTTCAATTGGAATAAAATAAACTTTAACGTCCTTAAATTTTATATCAAATTTACGAATTTTTGTCGCATCTTTTTCCGTGGTCAAGATAAGTTTTTTTGTGTTCTTGTCTCTCTTATAAGCTAATAAAATATCATTGATATCTTTATTAGAGTAATTGTGATGGTCTGGATATTTTACCAGATTTACTTTTCTGTCTAATTTTTTTAAGTGTTCTACTAAAAGATTATAATTAACGATTCCTGTAATTAATGTGATACTATAATCTCCTTCATTCTTAAGTTCAGTGTTATCAAAAATACATTTATATTTACTATATTTTATATAAGAGATATAACCAGTTTGATTATTTTTTAACTTTAAATTTTTGATAATATTCCTTTTCTGATCCTGGTTAAGATTGCAAGGTGTTTTACTTACTATTATTATTTCTGCTCTTTTCGCTTCTTTTTTTGGCTCTCGTAATGTTCCTAGAGGTAAAAGATTATCGTTAACATATAAATTTTGATATGTTGATACAATTATATTTAATCCGGCTCTAACCCATCTATGCTGAAAACCATCATCCATTAAGATGACCTCTGTATGTGGATATTTTTTCATTATTTTAATTATGCCTTTATGTCTATTGCTGTTGACGGCTACTATACAATCTGGATTACTAATTTTTAATTGCAAGGGTTCGTCGCCAGCATCTAATGGATCACTGTTTGTATTTACAAGATAAAAACCTTTTGATAGTCTACCATATCCACGACTTAGAATAGCAACATTATAATTTTTTGATAATATTTTTGCAATATAATTTGTGAGTGGAGTTTTGCCATTACCTCCGGTAGAAAGATTGCCAATACAAATTGTTGGAATATTTATCAATTTAGACTTAAAGATTCCGTAATCAAAAAGAGTATTTCTACTCGAAATAATTATTGAATAAATGAGTGATAGTACATACAAAATTAACCGCATGCACAAAGATAGGTAAATGTTATAAAAGAGTTTTTGTATTTTTGGAGAATGAAGTTAACAGAGATTACTAGTTTTTTAGAAAAGATTGCACCACTTTCATTGCAAGAGGAATATGATAATAGTGGTTTAATAATTGGAAGTCATAATCTATTAGTAGATGCAGCACTTATAACAATTGATTGCACTGAATTAGTTGTTGATGAAGCAATTCAAAATGGTTGTAATCTTATCATTGCACATCATCCAATTATTTTTAATCCAATTAAGAAGTTAAATGGTAATGATTATATTCAAAGAACTATAATTAAAGCGCTCAAAAATGATATTGCTATTTATGCAATACATACGAATCTTGATTGTATTGAGAATGGAGTAAGTTCTACTATTTCAAAAAGGTTAGGACTGCGTGATACAAAAGTATTATGTCAAAAGAATTTATCTCCAAATTTAAATTTTGGATATGGTATTATTGGAAGTCTTGGTAGTACTGTAAATGCTAAAGATTTTTTAATAAGTCTTAAGTCCATTATGAAAACTAGTTGTATTAGACATACTAATTTAACAAAAAATGAAATAAAAAATGTTGCTGTTTGTGGTGGAAGTGGAAGTGCCTTTTTGTCAAATGCTAAAGAATTAAATGCAGATATTTACATCTCTTCTGATTTCAAATATCATGAGTTTTTTGATGCTGATGATGATATAATAATTGCAGATATTGGACACTTTGAGAGTGAGCAATTCACAAAGGAATTAATTTATGATTTGCTAACCAAAAATTTTACTAAATTTGCCGTCCGATTATCAAAAGTTAACACTAATCCAATAAATTACCTATAATGGCTAAAAAAACAAAAAAAACTGTAGCTTCATCCGTAGAAGAACAATTAAAAGCGTTATACCAACTTCAAATTATTGATACTAAGGTTGATAAAATAAGAATTATACGTGGTGAACTTCCATTAGAGATTGAGGATTTAGCAGATTTAGTTGAAGGATTAAATACTAGGCTTGAAAAATTAGAAGCTGAATTAACATCAATTAATGAGAATATTACAGCTAATAGCAACACCATTTCTTTAGCTAATGATGCGATTGAGAAGTATGAAGAACAACTAAAAAACATTAAAAATAATAGGGAATTTACTTCTTTGACAAAAGAGGTTGAATACCAAAAACTTGAGGTTCAGATTGCTGAAAAGAAAAAAGCTCAGAACGAAGCAAATATTATTCATAAAAATGAAATAATTAGTGCTTGTAAAGAGCAGATTGAGGAAAGGCAGGCTGAACTAACTTTAAAAACTACCGAGCTTGATGAAATTGTTGCAGAAACTGACAAGGAAGAGAAGCAACTAATGAATGATTCTTCTAAAGCGTCTAAAATAATTGATGAGCGCTTATTAGTTGGGTACAACAGAATTAGAAACAAGGTTAAGAATGGTTTAGCAGTAGTTTCAGTTGAAAGGGGTGCTTGTGGAGGGTGTTTTAGTCAAATCCCACCGCAAAGACATTTAGATATTCAAATGCACAAAAAAGTAACTGTCTGTGAACATTGCGGTAGGGTAATGGTTGATGTTGGTATTTTAGAAGAACAAGAAAAATAAAATTTAAAAATGTTTTGTAAAAGGGATTTCAGCTAATGGAATCCCTTTTTTGATAATATGAAAAAAATCATATTTTTATTTCTAATGTATAGTCAAATTAGTTTTGCCTCATTTGACTTAAATAGTAATATAGAACGTTCATACTCAAGCATTATTGATTTAGAGTTTGATATTGCTAAAAATATATTAGAACAAGAAAGGAGGATTAATCCAGAAAATGGATTTATTTTATTACACGAAAATTATATTGACTTTTTAACTATAATAATAAATGAGGATATTAATTATTTTAATTCTCATAAAAATTATAAGTCAGAAAGATTAGCTTCTATTGTTAATAATAATGATAATTTATCTCCATATTTTCTATATTCTAAAGCTGAAATTAACTTGCAGTGGGCTTTTGCTAGATTGAAGTTTGGGCAATATGCTAAGGCATCACTTGAGATGTTAAGTGCGTATAGAATGCTGGAGGAAAATAAAATTTTGTTTCCAGAGTTTAATTTAAATAATAAAGGTCTTGGTTTACTACATACACTTTTAGGTGCAATTCCTGATGAATTCTCATGGATATTAAACATAACTAATCTAAATGGTGATATAGCTTTAGGGATACAAGAGTTAGACTTAGTACTTAATGATACTAATTTATTGATGTATGAAAACGAGATATTATTTATTATATCATTTATAAGAATGAATTTAGATAAATCTGCATATATTATGTATTTACATATGATAGGTGACAGATATAAAAAAAATATATTATTAAACTTTACTGCAGCCAGGTTGTCTTATACTTTAGGTCATAATGATAAGTGCATAAAGATATTGTCTGATAGACCAAGTAGTTTAAGTATGCTTAATTTTTATTATCTAGATTATTTGCAAGCCATGGCTTACTTGTATAAGTTAGATTTAAATAGTGCTAAGAAAAAATTCAGATATTTTTTAACTAATTATAAGGGGAAGAACTATATAAAGTCAGCCTATCATAAACTAGCCTTAATATCATTTTTACAGAATAATCAAGAGGAAACTTCTACTAATTTAAATAATGTTGTTGCTAAAGGAACCCTTTTTATAGAAGAGGATAAAGTGTCATTTAAGGATGCACAAGAAAATAAACTAAGTCATCCGTTACTTATAAAATCTCGATTACTTTATGATGGAGGTTATTATTATCAATCCCTTTCTGAAATAAAGCAATTTGTGAAGTTATTAAATCTTTCATCTTCCGAAATGCAAGCTGAATACTGGTACAGATTAGCCAGAATCTATTCAAAATTAAGTTATGATCAAAAAGATATTTTTGATTCATATAATATGTCTTTAGAAAAAGGAGTTAATTCCAAGAAGTACTATGCTCCTATGTCAGCTCTTCAAATTGCTTTGATTTATGAAGATCAAAATAATTTTAGTAAAGCTAGATATTATTTTAATAGTTGCATCTCAATGTCAGGATTTGATTATCAAAGAGGAATTCATCAAAAAGCAAAAGCTGGATTAAATAGGATTTCAAATTAGCTAGTACCTAAAGCCTAACGAAAACAATATGTTATGATTCGTACTTATTATTTTTATTGGGTCAATCAAATCATCACTATATAATTGATGTTGATTTTCTTCTTTAGATAGCACATAAGCTATATCAAAAAAATAGCTACCATAGTTAAGTCCCATCCCATAACTAAAGTTTTCTCTAGAAAAATCAGTATCTTTTAATGCACTACCGAAGTTTGCATATCCTGCTCTAAAGACAAATGGATTAAGTGTTATTTCAGCACCTATTTTTATATTTTCAGTATTTTGATAGATGTTTTTAATAATTTCATTTTCTTCTTCAAAACCATTAGTAAAGTACTCATTTTTTGAATAATCAATGACTTCATATTCTGCTGAGAAAATAATATTTTTATTGATAATAGTAGATGCGCTCAGTGAAGCTTTTAATGGTGTAATTAAGTTAAATTTAAATGGATTAAAGTAGCCCATAGAGTAATCAAGTGTACTATCTTTAAAAAATGTCATTAATGATGTGTTGTAGTCTTCCTCGATACTAAAATAAGTTGGTGTATGAATTGATCCACCTATTTTGATGTTTTCTGCTAATCTGTAAATTGCACCAATTTTTAAATTATAGCCAGTTCCATATGTACTTATTTCTTCGTTAAGAACCATTCTCCTTAAGTTATTTGAAGTGTCAGAAAGTTCTTCTTCAGAATATTCAGAATATTCATAGTAATCTAGTGTTGGTATTCCAATTGTAGCTCCAATATATAATTTTTCTTTATACGATCCTCCAATAGAAAGAATAAATTCATTTAAACTTCCAGAACTTCTTATTTTCTTTTGTTGGTGTTTTGGGTTTAATGAAAAATTTGATGAATATTCGCCGTCAATTAGATTGTTATTTGAGTCAAATACTGGGTCAATAAGGTAAGTATTCCATGCCATTTGTGAATAGGCATTTCCATTACCATTAGTTAATTCACCAGTTAGTGTCCCATTTGTTAGATCTATGATTTTATCAACAATTGAATTACTATTATTTATACCTTCGATATTAATATTACTGTTGTATTCAGCTAATTTATTCCATCCTAACCCAAAATTCACTCTTCTCCAATCAGATTTATTTTTAGGAACCGAAAAAACTATTCCGATATTTTCAACTGAAAATTGTGATTTATAAGCAAGTAGATTATTTTGGTTGTAGTATGATTTAGTTGTATTTAAACTTAATGAAGGCGTAAAGGTGAACTCTGAAATTTGATACATTCCGATTCCAGCTGGGTTTGAACTAAGAGCAGAGAACTCTCCGCCTAGAGATCCAAATGCACCTGCCATTGCTGCATGTCTTGCAGTACCGAGATGGTTTTGTGTTGAGTATCTAAGTGCATCAATTTCATTTTGTGCATTTGATATTATCGCTATTGAGGCGAATATAATTATTATAAATATTTTTTTCATTTATCTTCTTGGGTTTATATTTCTTCTGTTGTTTCTAGAAGGTTTATTAGAATTAGTTTTCGTTCTGTTATTGTTTGATTTGTAGGTTCTATTATTTGTACTCTTGTTTTTTGAAACATTATTGGAACGATGATTAGTTGTTTTAATATTCTTTTGAAATTTGTCTTTAAATGATGAATTATTTAAATTATTGTTACTTTTAACAACGGGAGTTTTATTTGTATTAATTCTAATCTCTGAATTTTTTTGAGAAGTACTTCTTATATTTATAGTTGAGTTCTTTTTAATATTATTTGTTATGTAATTGCTATTATTTGTTATTGTTCTAACACTTGTATTAGAAGTTAGATTCCCTCGGTTCCCTGATAAATATGAGTCGTAATTATCAGAGTTATAATTTGTGTTCAAATATTGATAATGTCCATATTGGCTTGCTGTAAAATAATTTCCGTAATAGTAAGGTGAATAATGATTATAATAAAAAGGGGAGTAGCTGTAATATGAATAATACGGAGATTGCCAATTGTATCCATAGTAAATGCTTGTCCCGCAATAAAAGGGATCATTATTATACCAATAGTAATCAGTATACATGCTACCAAAGTATCCGCTGTTAAACAAAGGTCTGTGAAATCTTCTAATTCTTGATGAATAGCTATAGTCATAATAATCATTTGCCAAGTAATAATCGCTAATCGTGTCTGATGTATATATTTTTTCTTCTAATTCGGTATTTTTAGTTAGTTCTTCATAAGAGCTAAAATCACTATTACTTAAGTAGTTAGGATCACTGTAATGATATTGATTGTTGGTAGTAAAACAAGAAGATAATAAGAGAATTAGGAAAAGTGGAAGAAATAAAGGTTTCATAGTTATTTTTTTTGTTTAAAACTCATAAACTTTTGCTCATTTAATTTATTATTTTTGTAGATGTATTTAAAACGAAAATAATTACACAAAATTACATTTTTAAATTAAAATGGGGAAAAAATTAACATCAAGAGCACAAGATTATTCTCAGTGGTACAATGAAATTGTTCATGGAGCAGATCTTGCAGAGAACTCCGGAGTACGAGGTTGTATGGTTATAAAACCATATGGATATGCAATTTGGGAAAAGATGCAGGCTGAGCTGGATAGAATGTTTAAAATGACTGGGCATGAGAATGCTTATTTCCCTATTTTTATTCCAAAATCTTATTTAAGCAAAGAAGCAGCTCACGTTGAAGGTTTTGCAAAAGAATGCGCAGTAGTTACTCACTATAGATTAAAGAATTCTGAAGATGGTAAAAGTGTAGTTGTTGATCCTGATGCTAAATTAGAAGAAGAACTTATAGTTAGACCTACATCAGAAACAATCATTTGGGATACTTATAGGAAATGGATACAATCTTATAGAGATTTGCCTATTTTAGTAAATCAATGGGCTAATGTAGTAAGATGGGAAATGAGAACACGTCTCTTTCTAAGAACAGCTGAATTTCTTTGGCAAGAAGGTCATACTGCTCACGCTACAAGAAAGGAGGCTATTGGCGAGACAGAACAAATGATAAATATTTATGCTCAGTTTTCTGAAAATTTCATGGCAATGCCAGTTGTAGTAGGTACTAAATCACAGAATGAACGTTTTGCTGGTGCTGAAGAGACTTATACTATTGAGGCGTTAATGCAAGATGGAAAAGCATTACAAGCTGGAACATCTCATTTCTTAGGACAAAATTTTGCAAAAGCATTTGATGTGAAATTTGCTACTAAAGAAGGTAAACAAGAATATGTCTGGGCAACATCTTGGGGTGTTTCAACGCGCTTAATGGGTGCTTTGATTATGACGCACTCTGATGATAATGGCTTAGTTTTACCTCCAAAATTGGCACCATTTCAAGTTGTAATAGTACCTATTTATAAGGGAGATGAGCAATTAGAGAAAGTTTCAAAGAAAGCTAATAACCTTAAAAATTCTCTTGAAGAAAGAGGTGTTTCAGTAAAATTTGATAATAGAGATACTCACAAGCCAGGTTGGAAGTTTGCAGAATACGAATTAAAAGGTGTTCCTGTAAGAATTGCACTTGGAATGCGTGATTTAGAAAATGGAACTGTAGAGTTAGCTAGAAGAGATACACTTGAGAAAGAGATTTGCTCAGTTAAGGGCATTGAAGATAAAGTTATATCTACACTTGATCAGATACAAGATAATTTATTTGAAAAAGCTTCTAGTTTTAGAAATAACAAATCTTATTATGTTAACACGAAAAATCAATTTATAAAAAAAATTAATGACGGAGGATTTGTTTATGCTCATTGGGATGGAACTGCAGAAACAGAAAATTTGATTAAAAAAGAGACAAAAGCTACAATTCGATGTATTCCTATTGATTCAAAGAATGAGACAGGTGAGTGCTTGTTTAGCGGTAAACCATCAGAAAAACGAGTGTTGTTTGCAAAAAATTATTAATGGAATCTGAAAAAGAAATACTTGACTTATTAAATAAGAAATCGTCATTAAAGCAAGAAATTTTTAAGATAACTAAAGATATCTTTGCTGATTTGCAGGAGATACTAAAGGAAAAAGCAATTAAACTGGACGATGGAATTACTGATAAGAACGTTTCAGTAAGCTATGAAGAGTCAGGAGATTTTGATGCTAAATTAAAGTTTTCAGGAGATACCTTGCTTTTTAATATGCATTCCAACATTTTTAATTTTGATCAAGCACATCAGGTCCATCAAACTACTTACGTCAAGGAAAATAATTCTCGTTCATTCTGTGGGGTAATTAATATTTATAATTTTCTTTCTGATTCTTTAAAATACAATAGATTAAATGATACTGGCTTATTAATTGCAAGACTATTTATTAATAAGGATACTCATTATTTTGTTGAAGGTGATAGTAAGATAACATCTGTATTTAAGAATATTTTTAAGGAAAAGTTAAATAAAGAGAGATTACAAGATATAGTTAATGTTGTAATGAAGTATTCTTTAGATTTTGATTTGATAACTCCTGACATTAACGATGTAAAAGTTGTTTCGGTTAATCAAATATTAGATGTAAACAACAAACATTTGATTAAAACTTCAAAGAAAATGGGCTACAAATTGTCACATGAAACAAATATTAACTAATTTCTTTGTGAGATTAAAAAAAAGTATAAATTTGCATCCTCGATTTTGAGAACACTGAGGCCCGGTCGTCTAGTGGTTAGGACGCATGGTTTTCATCCATGTAACCGGGGTTCGATTCCCCGTCGGGCTACTTAAAAAAATAAAAAAATATGGCAAATCATAAGTCAGCATTAAAAAGAATTAAACAAACTAAGACAAAAACTGCTCTTAATAAATATAAGCACAAAACTGCTAGAAATGCTGTTAGGGATTTAAAGGCAACTTCAGATAAAAAAGAAGCTACTGCTTTATTACCCAAAGTATCAGCAATGCTAGATAAATTAACAAAGACCAATATTATTCATAAAAATAAGGCGTCTAACTTAAAATCAAAGTTAACTAAGCATGTAAATGCTCTATCATAGAAAGTAGTAAATAATTTTGGTAAAGGCTAATCTTTTGATTAGCCTTTTTTTATATTTGAAAAATGGATACTTTAATAATTTATTCCACCACTATTACATCAAGGTTAAAGTATGTATTGAAAATTGTATTTCAAGAGATATATCAAATAGACTATCAGTTAACTGATCAGAGAGAAAATTATTTAAATTCAGAGGCTACCAAAATAAATTATTCTGCAAATAAAATTATAAATGATGAAATTCATGTTCTCCCAACAGAATTACTTTTTCAGATTGATATTAGAGAGATTGAATTAGGATTTTTTAAATTTAATGATGTTGAGTATTTGTTTAAGTCTAATAATGATAAAGCTTATCTACATGATATTTTTGCTTCAATTTTCTATTTAATAAGTCGTTATGAAGAATATTTGCCTCATTTAAAAGATAAATATGGTAGGTATTTACATACCGAAAGCATTGCCTATAAAAATGGATTTTTACATAAACCAATTGTTAATATTTGGATAAATAATTTTATTAGGCATTTAGAATTAAAGAACTCATCTTTAAAAATTAAAAAGCCAAAATTTAAATTTATCTCAACAATTGATATCGATAATGCTTTTTTAATTAAAGGAAAAGGATTTGTGAGGTCATTAGCATTTTTAGTAAAATCTATTTTCAATATAAATGTAGAAAATCTTCAATTATTTATTGATGTATTATTAAATAAAAGAAAAGATCCCTTTGATACTTATACTTTACAATTTAATCTGAATCATAAGTATAACTTAAATACAAAATATTTTATTTTATTAGGAGATTATGCTGACTATGATAAAAATCTATCTCATACAAATAGTAATGTTGCTACACTTATTAAGAGAATAGCTGATTTTTCATTAGTCGGTATTCATCCATCTTTTGCTTCAAACTTAAAAGTAGCTATTCTTAAAGAAGAAGTTTCAAGGTTAGAGAATATTCAAAAACGAGAGGTTTTTTTCAGTAGGCAACATTTTTTAAAATTATCCTTACCAACTACTTACAATAGATTATTATCTTTAGGGATATATGAGGATTATACAATGGGTTATGGCTCCGCTTTAGGATTTAGAGCAGGTATTGCTAGCCCATACAGCTTCTATGATTTAGATATTGAACAAGCCTTACCAATAAAGGTATTTCCTTTTGCTATTACTGATGATATTCTTAGATTTAATTTGAATTTAGACCCTAAGAAGGCAATAGAAGAGATAAATGATATTGTAAAGTTAGTCAAAAAAGAGAATGGCACTTTAATTACAATCTGGCATAATGATACTTTTAGTAACTTTGGTGTTTGGAAAGGTTGGAAGGGCGTTTATGAAGATATGATCAAACTAATAATGAGCTAGAATGAAAACAATAAATTTAGGACAAAAAAATTCAATTTTTAATCATTTTGTTAGTGAACTAAGAAATGTAAAAATTCAAAGCGATTCAATGCGTTTTAGAAGAAATTTGGAAAGAATTGGTGAGATTTTTGCATATGAGATTAGTAAAGGTTTTAGCTATGATACTAATAAGATTACAACTCCATTAGGTATTTCTCAGCAGAATCTAATAAATGAGAAACCTGTTTTAGCTACTATTCTTAGAGCAGGTCTGCCTTTGCATCAAGGCTTTCTTAATTATTTTGATACTTCAGATAATGCTTTTATCTCTGCGTATAGGAAACATAAAAAAGATGGGGATTTTGAAATAAAAATTGAATATATGTCATCTCCTAATTTAGAAGGAAAAATTGTTATCTTATGTGATCCTATGATTGCTAGCGGCGCTTCTATGGTGTTGGCAATGGAATCAATATTATTAAAAGGTAAACCTAAGCATATTCATGTTGTAGGTGTTATTGCGAGCACAGAAGGCTTGCAATATCTAAGAGAAAATTCACCAGTAAAAAATTGGACATTATGGATCGGTGCTGAAGATGCTGAAATGACATCTAAGTCATATATTGTTCCTGGATTAGGTGATGCAGGAGATTTAGCATTTGGAGAGAAAGTTTAGATGAGATATAAGAATATTTTTTTCGATTTAGATCGCACACTTTGGGATTTTGAAGCAAATTCAAATGAAGCCTTATTAGACTTGTGTATAAACTTCAAATTTAAAGAGAAAGGAATTGATTTTGATGAATTTATTATAAAGTATAAATTATATAATGCTAAATTATGGGATTTATATCAGGTTGATAAAATTTCTCAGCAAGATTTGAGAAGAGAAAGATTTCAAAGAGCACTTTCAGATTTTGGTGTTAATGACTTTAACTTATCTAAATCAATAGGAGAAGAGTATATTGAAATATGTCCAAGAAAAACAAAACTTTTTCCATATACTTTTGAATTACTAGATTACTTAAAGAGTAAATACTCTTTGCATATTATAACAAATGGATTTGACAAGGTGCAGCATATTAAATTAGAACAATCCAAGTTAATGCCTTATTTTGATAAGATTATTACTTCAGAAAAATCTGGATGTAAAAAACCAAACCCTGAAATATTTAGATATGCTTTAGAAATTACTAGAAGTTCTAAAAATGAGAGTTTGTATATTGGTGATGATTTAAATGTTGATATTTTAGCATGTCAAAGATTTGGTATTGATGGAGTTTTCTTTAATCCAAATAATCAAAAGCATGCTGAATCAGTATCTTATGAGGTTAATTGTCTTAGTCAGATAATGGATCTATTATAAAGCCTGCTTTAGATAAGTCATTCCAAAAATTCTTATAAGATTTACTTACCACTTCAACGTTATTAATGGTAATTCTATCATGAATTAAGCATAGAGGTGCGAAGCTCATAGCCATTCTATGGTCTCTGTATGTGTTAATGCTTGTGGATATATTATCTAGTTCTTTTTTTAATGCGTATATTCTATCAGTTTCTTTATACTTTAAGGTATCTGTTCCTGTAAATTTTACTTTAATTTTTTTAGCATGTAATGTACATGCGAGTGGCTGATATAAGTCTGGGGTTTCTGCTAAATCAAATATTTTCTCTTCATTATTTGAGTAAATTTTAGTTAGATGCAGTTCTCCGTCAATGAATATAGATTTTACTCCTAATCTTTTAAAAATTTGTATTAACAATATATCCCCTTGTATGCTCTTTTCATATAATCCAACAAGGCATATATTGCATTTCTTGGATAATGCAGCAATTTCAAACCAAAAAGATGCAGCACTCCAATCAGCTTCGACAGTTTTAGTTTTACCTATATACTTTTGAGGTTTAACTTCAATTATATTGTCCTTCCATATGCTTTTGATACCAAATTCTTTTAATAAATTTAATGTCATCTTAACATAACTTTTAGAAACTAAATTCCCTTTAATTTTTAGCTTTATACCTTTTTTAAATATTGGTGCTACGAGTAAAATAGATGTTATAAACTGTGAGCTTATTGTTCCATCTATTTCTACTTCACCACCAATAATTTCAGTTCCTTTAATTTTTAATGGAGCAAAGCCTTCTTTCTCTAAGTAACATATTTTTGCACCTAAAGATTGTAATGTTGAAACTAAATTCTTAATTGGCCTTTCTTTAATCCTTTTAGTTCCTGTTAAAATAAATTCTTTGCCTCTTTGAATTGCAAGAAATGAAGCTAGAAAACGAAATGTTGTTCCTGCTGCTCCTACATTAATCTCATTATTATCTTTAAGTAGAGCTTTTTTTAAAGCTATTGTATCATCTGAATCAGATAAATTGTTTATTGTGAATTTGTTATTACAAAGTGCTTGGATAATTAGTAATCTATTAGAGATGCTTTTAGATGCGGGTAAATTAATTTTACAAGTAACTATTTTGCTTACATGTGAGATTTTATAATTCATCCTCAGTAAATAGATTATCAATTGTACAATTTCCTATTCCATTAAGTAATGTAAAATTTATTTTAGCCTCTTTATTCTTTTTGTCATTTATTAAGAATTTCATTAGCTTATTTTTTGATGGTATATCAGGAAGCTGAAAATTTTTTATGAGATAATTTTTTATTTCAATTTTTTCATTTTGTGATAATAAAGAAAGTTCACATTCTAAAATTATTCCCATTAAAACAGATTCGCCATGTAGTATAGGTTTTTTTTCTTCTAAATAATAGCTTTCAATTGCATGCCCATACGTATGTCCAAAATTTAATTTCTTTCTATTATTTTTTTCTAGTGGATCAGCTTTTACTATTGTGTTTTTTATTTGGATAGAGATGTCAATTATATGTTGCCAGTCTAAATCTTTGAACGAAGTATTTGATAGTATCTCCCAGTGCTTTTTGTTTGTAATTAAAGAATGTTTTATTACTTCTGCAAAACCTGATTGTAGTTGGTTTCTTGAAAGTGTTTTTAGAAAAATTGGATTTATAATAACAGACTTTGGATTTGAAAAGAGACCTATTTGATTTTTAAGTCCATTAAAATTAATTCCTATTTTACCTCCAATTGATGCATCTACCATAGCAAGAAGTGTTGTAGGTATCTGTATAAAATCAATGCCTCTCTTATATGATGCAGCACAGAATCCACCCATGTCACCAATGACGCCTCCACCAAGATTAATTAGTACTGAATTTCTGTCAAAATTATTTATCGAAAGTTTCTCCCAAATAGTATTACAGGTTGAAATATTTTTTTTTTCTTCTCCTGAAGGAACTTCAATAATAATAGAATTGTTTATTTTAGGTAGAAGACTAAGGCATTCTCTTTTTGTGTTTTCGTCTACTAAAATGGCGACCATTGAATAATTAGTAATATCTAATTTAGATAGAGATGTTTCTCCAATCCATATAGAATAGCTGTCTGCTTTTATCTCTTTCACTCAGTTATTTCAGTTAATGGATTTCCTGTACACCCGTTTGGATAAGCTGTACCTAAAATCATTGATATTGTAGGCGCAATATCACGGATATTAACTTTTCTATCTGTTTTGCCTTTTGGTATGTTTCCTCCCCAAAATATTAAGGGTACATGAGTGTCGTAGCTGTATGATGATCCGTGAGTAGTTCCACCACTTTCCCAATGAGTTTTTAACCAGCCAGTTTGTAAGCTAACTATCACATCGCCAGACCTCTTCTGATTATATCCTCTTTGTACTAAGGAATGGAATGAATTAGAGTACTCGTTTTCATGTAATTGACTTGCTGTGTAGGTGTTTTTAACCCATTTATATTTTAATAAAAAAGTAGCGCATTTTTTTTGTATTTCTTCAATACTAATATCCAAGTTATTTGCAATGTATTTATGATTAAGAAATAAATTATTATTTGAATAATTTATAATAAAATTAGTAGTATCATTCTTTAATATAGAAGAGCTGTATAAGTTTAAAAGATATTCAGATAGTTCTGACATCATAACTTGTTGATCGAAATAACCTGCAGGAATATTTCTTTCTATCAGTTCTGATGGTTCAGAAACAACTCCGTGATCTGCTGTAATAAAAACTACAGTATTTTCATATCCAACTTTTCTATTAATAGTTTCTAATATTTCTGCAATGTCATTGTCTAAACGAATATAGGTATCTTTTATTTCTGGAGCATGTGGCCCAAATTGATGACCAATATAATCAGTAGAAGAAAATGAAATTGTTAAGACATCTGTATGCATTCTTTGTCCTAAGGATTCATTTTCAATAATTTCAAGAGCTAAATCCTTTAAAATTGTATTTCCAAATGGAGTATTTTTTATAGTGCTTCCGCCTTTTTGAGAATATTGATTGGCCAATTCGTGCTTAAATTTACCATCGACTTCCCATGTATTCATTAGATATTTCTCAACTGTATTGTTGTTGTTAATACTTTCAATATAATCTGGTAGAGATTGCATATAAAAAGAAGAAGTAATCCATTTTCCTTCACCATCCATCCAATATGCACCATTTGCACTATGTCCTGCAGGAAGTATAGCCCCTCTATCTTTTAAAGATACTCCAAAAACTTTACTATCTTTATTAAATAGTTTTAATTCATCTGCAAATGTTGTAGTTAACATATGCTGAGGTGACATTTTTCCATCTTCAGACTGGACATCTATATTGTTTTCTTCACAATTACAGATAGTATGCATATCTCCATCGCCAGCGCAATAAATATGTTTTCCAGATTTTTTGTCATACCAGTCGTTAGCAACAATTCCATGTACTGAAGGTGTTGTTCCAGTGTATATTGATGCATGACCAGGTCCTGTGTAAGTTGGGACATAACCAAATTGACAATTGCGATAAAAGTGTCCTTCATTAACTAGTTTTTTAAAGCCATTTTCTGAGAATTCATTCCAAAAACGATATATGTAATCAAAACGCATTTGATCCACAACAATGCCAATAATTAGTTTTGGTTTTTCTTGTGAAAATGATGGTATAGCTGTGAGATAAATAATTAATGATAATAGTATTTTTTTCATTTTTTTCTTTTTTTAATAAATACAACTAATAGTGATAATATAATAGCTATTAATACGTCAGCAATTGGCGGGACATCTGGCCAAATAAAGTTCCAAAGACATACTAATGATAACCAGCCTAGCCATATGTAATCGATATTTTTAATTTTAATTTTATAAATATAATATACAAGCAAACTTACAAATAGTCCCCAAAACATACCGCCCAAAATATCAAAAGGATAATGGACTCCTAAATAGACCCTACTAAATCCAACTAGTGCGGCCCATGAGAAAAGGCTTACAAACCACCAAAATCTTTTTAACAAGAAAGAAACAAGAAATGCAATAGCAAATGAATTAGCTGCGTGAGAAGAAATAAATCCAAATGGACCACCACACCCATCAACAACTCTAATACCTTCTAATAAATGACATGGTCTTGTTCTTTGAAAAATTTCTTTAAATAATTTTACTGATCCAAAATCTGCAAGAAAAATTAATATCCCTATAGAGAATAAGATTTTTAAAAAATCCTTTTGATGTGTTTTGTAAAGATAGTATAATATAGAAATATAAAGTGGAATCCAGAACCATTTTGATGAGATCAAGATCATCAATTCATCCATTTGGTTCCAGCCTGATGAATTGATTAATCTAAAAAAATATTCGTCTATATTCTGTAACTGCTTCATTACTGATTAAGTTTTTCCCAGATCAAGTCTTTTAATTCAGTAAGACCTTGTTGGGCAACTGAAGAAATAAAAATAGACTGTAAATCTTTAGGAAGTTCTTTAGACATCTCATTTTTCAGCTCATCATCAAGCATATCCGCTTTACTTACTGCTAGTATTCTGTCTTTATCTAGCAATTCGGGATTGTATTTTTTCAGTTCTTCTAATAGAATAGTATATTCTTTTCTGATATCATCTGAGTCTGCAGGTACCATAAAAAGTAGAGTAGAATTTCTCTCAATATGTCGAAGGAATCTTAAGCCAAGACCTTTTCCTTCAGATGCACCTTCAATAATTCCAGGTATATCAGCCATAATAAAAGATTTGTGATCTCTGTAAGAAACTATCCCAAGATTAGGAACTAATGTCGTAAAAGGGTAGTTAGCAATTTCTGGTTTTGCTGATGATACAACAGAAAGTAATGTAGATTTACCAGCATTTGGGAATCCTACTAATCCAATGTCAGCTAGAACTTTTAATTCTAAGATAAACCATCCTTCATTAATATCTTCTCCAGGCTGGGCATATCTTGGTGCTTGATTTGTTGGTGATTTAAAATGAGAATTCCCTCTTCCACCTAAACCTCCTTTTACAAGTGTGATTTCTTCTCCTTCTTCAGTAATTTCAAAGAGTACTTTAGATGTGTCGGCATCCTTAATAATTGTTCCTAATGGCACATTAATATAACTATTTTCACCATGTTTACCAAAACTATTACTACCCGATCCCCAACCTCCGTGTTCTGCAAAAATATGTTTTTGATATCTCAAATGTAAAAGCGTCCACATTTGCTTGTCTGCTTTTATGATGATACTCCCACCATTACCACCATCTCCACCATCAGGACCTCCTTTTGCAGTTATTTTATCTCTTCTGAAATGTGATGAGCCTGCACCTCCTTTTCCTGATCGACAGAAGATTTTTACATAATCAACAAAATTTGAATTCTTGACTCTCATTTATAAACTATCTATGACAGTATTTAAATTGTGAGAAATATTTTTTATGCTACCATGGCCATTTATTTCAGATAGTTTTTTCTGATTTGCATAAAATTTTTTTAAAGGCGCTGTTTTATTATTATACTCTTTAATTCTATTGGCAATGATATTCTCATTTTTATCATCTTCTCTTCCTGAGTTTTTGCCTCTTTCAAGTAAACGTTTAATAAGTTCGCTATCCTCTACTTTTAATGATAGCATAGCAGAAATAGAAGTTCCTTTTTTTTCAAGTAAAAGATCTAAAGCTTTAGCTTGTGCTGAAGTTCTAGGAAATCCATCAAAGATAAATCCCTTTGCATTGTGGTTATTATCTAGCTTAGATGATATCATTCCAATAACAATATCATCAGATACTAAATCCCCTCTATCCATAATTGCTTTTGCTTGAAGACCCAATTTTGTTCCTTCTGTGATCTCACTTCGTAAGATATCTCCTGTAGATAAGTGTACTAAGTTGTATTTATCAATTAATAGGTTTGATTGTGTGCCTTTTCCAGCACCAGGGGGCCCAAATAATACTATGTTTAACATGCTTTATTCTTTAAGTTTATAAATATGCTGCAAATTACGTCCAAGCTCATCATAATCTAAACCATAGCCAACAACAAAATCATTTGTAATTGACTTTCCAATAAAATCAATTGGGATATCTTTTGTGTATGCTTCAGGTTTAAATAATAATGTTGCTATTTTTATATCAGCGACATTTTCTTTTTTCAATAATGAAATTATTTTCTCTAAAGTAATTCCAGTATCAATAATATCTTCAAGGATTATAATATTTCTATTTTCTATACTTTTTCCTAATCCAATAAGTTCGTGTACATTACCAGTGGTTCTAGTTCCAAAATATGATGAAAGCTTAATAAATGATATTTCAGAGTTAGGAATATTAATTTTTCTTATTATATCAGCTGCGAAGACGAATGATCCATTTAAGATAGCAATAAAAATAGGAGCTTTTATAAAACTATTATTAATTTTATTTGAAACATCAGTTACTATGGATGCAATTTCATCATCTGTAATGAATATTTCGAATTTTTTATCTTTTAAGTCAACTTCATTATTCATTTGTATCTTTTCATTTTAATTATTACACCAGACTTTTCTTAAAGTTAATTGCTCATCTGTTGCATTTATATTTTTAATTATTTCTAATAATTGATAATGATTTCCAATAGATAAAGATATTGATTTTTCTGAAAACTTCTTCTTTACAGTAAGCGTTACTTCTTTTTTACAATCTTTAAAGATATCAGACAAGTTTCCATCAATTTTTTTGTCATTTATTTTTGTAATCTTATCATCAGGAGCGATGCCATTTTGATCAGTAATAGAATTAGGTTCGACTTTTTTAATTATTATCTCTCCATTTTCTTTTGCTGATACAAAACCAAAATATTGTGCTGAAAGATTAGGGTTAATCTTATCTTCTAGCATGAGACCTACAATATCTAAGGCAGATTTTAAATTATCTATATAATCCTCTGTTCCGTAAATATGACTTTCAAAGATTTCAGCTACTTTCAAGCCTCCAAATTTTACACAAATATTTCTAAAATCATCTTCATAGTATCCTTTTTCTTTAAGAGCAAATTCTTCATAGAGTTCTTTCATTACTGAATGTAAGCTATATTTCCCATTGCTATTTCGGATAATCTGTAAATCAACCATTAACATGCAAAGTGCGGCATCAGGATAAATAGATGTTTTTCTATTAGGAGAGCCTAATTTATAACCATCTAGCCAATTATCAAAACCACTATCAGCTACTGATAAGTTATACCTACCATAATTCATTAAATGTCGTTCTAAATTTTGATTTTGAGTTTTTACAAATTGATTCCAATCAAATACATTTGAATTATATAGCATTAAATCACCCATATAAGTTGTTACACCTTCTGCTACAAATCCTGTTCTAAAGTAATTCTCTTTAGTGTAATTATATGGGAACATTTCAATTGGTCTAATGGCCTTGATATTCCATGTATGATAAAGTTCATGTGAACAAACACCTAGTAAATCTTCATATTTTTTATTCATTATCTCATTTCCAGGTCCTAGCAATAATACGGTATTTTTGGTATGTTCTACTCCATGATAACTTCTGTAAGGAGTAATTTGAAAGAAAAAATGATACTCATCAACAGGAAAGCCACCAAAATGTTTTATTTGACTTTTGGTAAAAGCGGTAAAGTCTTTTTTAAGTTTTTTCCAATTAGGATTGCACATACCCTGAAACCAAATATGAAATGTAATACCGTTAACCTTATAATCTGCGTGTTGCAAACTATTTGAACAAATAATTGGTGATTCTGCAAGTAAGTCATAACCTTTAACTGTCAGAGTATTTTTTTCTTGATGCATTGAAGAAGCTATCTTGTAGTCTTTAGGAAGATCTAGATTTAATTTATATACTTCCTGGATTCTATCAACAATATAAAAAATACAATGAACAGGATTTAAGTAAAGTTGATGCTCATCTAAATAACAAGCACCAGCATCTAGTTGATTGGCATAAAAGTTATATACTATTGTAACTTCTCTCGCACTGTTAGAGTTTACTTCCCATAAATCTTTAGTAATTTTCTTAAAAGGTAATGGATTGTTTTTTTCATCAAAAGCACCCCATTTTTGAATATTCTGGGCAAAATCAGCTAGTTCATACCTTCCAGGTCTCCATGATGAAAGTTGAAATTTCATTGAATTAGCACCATTAGTTTTTGCAGAAAATTCAAAATCTACAAAATGTCTATGGGGCTTTTTAAAGCTTATGTGGTAGTTAATCATTTGTTTAATATTAATTTACAAACTTACAAATTTAGTGGGCTTTATTTTGTTTTTTAAGAGAGTATACTAGATTGTTTTTAACAAATTAATCTGAAAGAAGATACTTTTTAAAATCATAATATTTTATTGTTTTTTAGAAAATATTTATGATTAAAAAAACAATGTTTGTGCCACTTTTTTTAAGATGTTTTAATTAATATTGTAAAATTAAATTTAAATTAAAAAATTGGTACTATGAACTATGATGTTATTGTGTTGGGAACTGGTCCTGGAGGATATGTAGCTGCAATTAGAGCTTCTCAGTTAGGATTAAAGGTTGCAGTTGTTGAAAAGGAAAGTCTTGGTGGTGTTTGTTTGAATTGGGGATGTATTCCAACTAAAGCATTGTTAAAGTCAGCTCAAGTTTTCGAATATATTAATCATGCTAACGATTATGGTATAACAGTTGGGGATGTAAATGCCGATTTTTCAAAAATCATTAAAAGAAGTCGTGATGTAGCAGATGGTATGAGTAAAGGTATTTCGTATCTAATGAAGAAAAATAAGATTGAAGTTATAAATGGTTTTGGTAAAGTTAAACCAGGAAATAAAATATCTGTTACAATTGATGGAAAAGCGTCAGATTACAGTTCTAAGCATATTATTATTGCTACAGGTGCTAGTTCAAGGGTCTTGCCAAACCTACCTCAAGATGGTAAAAAAATAATTGGTTATAGAGATGCTATGATATTACCTTCTAAACCTAAAAAAATGGTAGTGGTTGGTTCAGGTGCAATTGGAGTTGAATTTGCTTATTTCTACAATTCTATGGGATGTGATGTTACAATTGTTGAATTTATGCCGAATATTGTCCCGGTTGAAGATGTTGATGTATCAAAGCAATTACAAAGGTCCTTTAAAAAGTCAGGAATAAAAATTATGACTAACTCCTCCGTTGAAAAGGTTGATACTTCAGGAAAAGGTTGTAAGGTATTGATAAAAACTAAATCTGGAGAAGAAACTATTGAATGTGATGTAGTACTTTCAGCCGTAGGGATTGTATCTAATATTGAAAATATTGGTTTAGAAGATGTTGGCATTAAAACTGAAAATGGAAAGATTCCTGTTGATGATTATTACCAAACAAATGTTAAAGGGTATTATGCTATTGGTGATGTTTTAGCCAATCAAGCTCTTGCTCATGTTGCTTCTGCTGAAGGCATTACATGTGTAGAGAAAATAGCAGGACAAAGTCCTGATCCAATTGACTATGGAAATATTCCTGGTTGCACATATGCAAATCCTGAAATTGCTTCTGTTGGCATGACAGAGGTGGCAGCTAAAGAAGCTGGGTATGACATTAAGGTTGGTAAGTTTCCATTTTCTGCATCTGGAAAGGCATCAGCGGCTGGACATAAGGATGGTTTTGTTAAAGTAATTTTTGATGCTAAATACGGAGAATGGTTAGGTTGTCATATGATTGGATCTAATGTTACTGAGATGATTGCAGAAGCTGTTGTTGCAAGAAAATTAGAAACTACAGGTCATGAAGTGTTAAAAGCTGTGCACCCACACCCTACGATGAGTGAAGCGGTTATGGAGGCTGTCGCTGATGCTTATGACGAAGTTATTCATATGTAATTTGTCTTTTTTCTAATGGACTTTATTCTAGTTTATGATCAATTTTCTTTGTTCAATTCTATTATCATGAAGTAACTTAACAGAATAGAGCCCTTTAGATTTTTTTCTTAAATCTATTTGCTGGAATCCGTTTTTTATCATACTTGAATATTCTAGTTTGCCAATTGAAGAATAAATCTCTATTTTTAGATTGATAGTATTTGTTTTAATGCTAAATACTCCATTACTAGGATTTGGATATATAATAGTGTTTGAAATCTTTTTATCATCATTAACTCCTAATATATTTAGTCCATTTAATTCAATGTTATCAAGATAGAAATTATTACCAAAATCATTAATTCCTACAAATCTAAGCATGATTGTATCTCCATTTAAACTCCAATTACTCAGATTTATACTATCACTTCCCCAATCTCCACAATCAGGAAACCATGAACTATTTACATATGCTGTTGTTTGTAAATCAGTACCAATAGCACCGTATATTGAATCCCAGCTGTTACCGCAATTCGTTGAAATATCAATACGAAATCCATCATCATATCCATTTGTATAGCCTGAGTATGCATAATTAAAATTCAGCCAATTTTGTGCATTTGCACCATTTCCTAAACCAATCTTATTAGAAACTAGGTATGCTTCGATTCCTGGTTGTTGAATTGAGTAGTGATTTAAAAAAGCTGTTTTTGTTGGCTGACAATCTGCTCCAAATGGTATAGTTTCTGATGACCAACTATAAGATGTTGATTGAAGACTCCATAATGCTGGTGGAAATATATTACTCTCAAAGTCTTCTTCGATATTGATGTTATTTGTTATAGGTGAGATAGAATCAACATATGTTATAAAATCAGTATATGACTGAGAACTTGTTCCAAATGCATCTGTGACAGTTAGTGATACATCGTATTTACCTTTGTTGGAATATATGACTGTAGGGTTCTCGATAGTAGAAGAAGACGGGTTTCCACCTGGAAAACTCCATTGCCATGAGGCACTGTTAAATCTAACAGCTGAATGATCAACAAATTTTACTGTATCATTTTGACAATTTATTATTCTTTTGTTTGATGCTATTTGTGCAGAAGGAGAAGAGTTTTCATATAAATCAATTTCATAAGCGCTTCTATTTGTTCCATTTATTAATAATCCATCTCTGTAATATGGAATCAATTGAACAGAATGTGTACTCTTAGGTAGATTAACATCATAAATTTCCCAGTCATTCATAGTGTTATTTCTATAGAATACTGTATTTCTTGTACCTAAGTAAACACCACCATCACTTCCTCTTTGGTGTTCAATGTTTGTAGCGTTAATATTGTCTAAAGTAGGAGTAGTCCAATTTATCCAATTCAGCCCTCCATCTTCTGATTTAAATACTTCATATCCTTGTGCATCTTGAACACCACCATACATGCTACATCTTGCTATCCAAAGTGTATTTTCATCGTTACTACTAATTGTTATATCATATGGAATCCAGGATTGACCGTTTATGTTTGTTGGTGTTACTTCAATAAAACTAAATCCAGCATCATTTGATTTAAATATTTTTTTCATACCCCACCAGCTCTCCCATGTAGCAACATAAATTACTTCTGGATTACTCCAGGATACTTCAACTGAAGTAACTTTATCATCAAAGTGATATACAGGATTATAACTGCTTCCATTATCTTTTGAAAGCCAAAGAGTAGAATCTTCTCCAATATAGTTCCAGTTATAACATCTTGGATCAAACTCTATCTGAGATGATTCAGCTGTAATGTATGATGCATTTGGTTTTTTTGCTAATGAAAAAGTTGAAATATCTATGTTCCGATTTCCAGATAAGATTTTTCCTCCATAATCGCTATATGCAACTCTAGGGTTTCCGAAATTTACAAAACCTCTTATATTGTCACCTCCATCAGTACATATCCAATCATTTAAGTATGTATTACCATCTTTTAGTAGTGTACCGTTATGATAAGTTCCACCTAGCATTACATCATTGTCTTTAAAGCCTACTCCGAAACCCCAGAAATCTGTGCCTGAAATACCAAATTGTTTTTTATAAATACTATCCCCATTGTTTTGTGAATAAAAAATTCCGCCATCACAAGCAAACCAAAGATCATCATTGAAATAATTTATATCATGAATATCTGCATGTATATATCCTTTTTTATGAGGCTGACTCCATTTAGCAGGGCAAGTGAAACTTACACCATTATCAAAAGAAATCCAATGATTTACACCACCAACATGTATGATGTCTGCATTGTTTGGGTTTACTGCTAAAGCTAAATCATAGTAGTACTGACCACCATCATCAGAGCCATCAGGTTGCCAGCCCATCATATTTATATTTGTTGAATCAGGAGGGCCAGCTGGTTGAGGGCCACAACATTGAAAATCCCAATTTTCTCCCTTGTCATAACTTATATAAATTCCATATAATCCACTTCCTCCATTAGCATCTCCAGTTGCTAAAGCAACAATTTTATTTGGAGATGCTATACTAACAGCAATCTCTGTTCTTTTTTGACTATCTCCAATATTTGGATTTGGCCATCCATTTGTGAAATTTATTAAACTATTTCCTCCGTCATTTGAACGATAAAAGAGAGTGCTGTCACCCTCTTGTTTAACAAAGTACATTGTATCTGTAGAATTGGGATGAAATTCAATTTCAAGGAAATTTCCACTCATTATTTGATTGAAATTAACACCTGCGTTAGTAGAATGAAATAATCCCTGATTAGATGCAACGAATAGCTCTTGATTGTTGGATGGTTTAAGCTTTATATCTTTCACAGAATGATTTAAGCTTGTAAACGAAGCATCTCCTATGATTATCCAATTTATTCCACCGTCTATTGACTTATAGATTCCTCCATTTCCACTTATAAAAATTATATCTGGATTTGTGTAATCAATTTCAATTGCATATACTGTATTGAGTGATAAATTCTTAGTTATTAGAGACCAGTTATTTCCTTTGTCGATTGATTTCCATGCACCCGCTGTTGCAGATCCAGCATAAAGCACATCTGAATTACTTACTGATTGTTCCACAGTGTAAATATGTGCTGATCCAGGTGCATATGACCTACTATTTGCATCTTTGTCAAAGTCCCAAGGTCCAATGCATTCCCATACATTAGAACTTTTTGAACTTTGTTGGATATTAGCATTTGAGAATCTACTAATATTTCTTAGCCACCTTTTATAATACTGTGTGTGTTTGTTTTTTACTAATTCATGATTTTTGTAATAAATATTAAAAGCATTTACTATATCTGCAATATCTGTATCCTCTGAGTACATAAGATTTACCCACTCCGGTTGTTTTGTGATATTTGCATCATATTTTAGTTCATTTTGGGCATACAAAGAAATGTTAAAATGAATAAATATGAAAAATATAATTTTTTTCATCTAGCAAACATAATTCAAATTTATTTAATCATAATCCAAAAATAGATTTAACATCATCGATACAATCTAACTTCTCCCAAGTAAAGGTTTCTATATCAAATTTCTTTTCTTCTCCAAGTATTTTGAAAATGACTTCTTTTTTTTGTGATTCTCTCCCCATGTGACCATATGCTGCAGTTTCTGAATATATTGGATTTTTAAGTTTCAATCTACTAATTATTGATGCAGGTTTTAAATTGAAACATTTCATATTTTTAACTTTCTCTGCAATTTCTCCGTCAGACAGTTCTATATTTGAAGAGCCATAAGTGTCAATAAATATTCCCATCGGCTCTGCTACTCCTATCGCATAACTAACTTGAACAAGTATTCTATCAGCTAATCCAGAGGCCACTAAATTTTTTGCTATATGTCGAGTAGCATAAGCAGCAGAACGATCTACTTTTGAAGGGTCTTTACCAGAAAAAGCACCTCCGCCGTGAGCTCCTTTACCTCCATAAGTATCTACAATTATTTTTCTACCTGTTAGTCCAGTATCTCCATGAGGACCTCCGATTACGAACTTACCTGTTGGATTAACATGATAATTTTCTGATCCAAACAAGGATTTATTTGACTCAGAAAGTTGATTTTTTACTCTAGGGATTAATACCTCTCTTACATCCATCTCAATTTGTTTTTGCATAATTTCTTCTTGTGCGAAATCATCATGTTGAGTTGAGACAACTATATCACTAATTCTTTTAGGAGAATGATCATCATTATATTCTATAGTAACTTGTGATTTTGAATCTGGACGTAAATAAGTCATCTCTTTTCCTTTCTTTCTAATATCAGCTAGCTCAATAAGAATCTTGTGTGATAAATCTAATGCAAGAGGCATTAAGTTTTCAGTTTCATTTGTAGCATAACCAAACATCATACCTTGATCTCCTGCTCCTTGCTCTTTATTTAATCCTATACCTTCAACAACACCTTGATTTATATCTGGTGATTGCTCATGGATAGCAGAGATAACACCGCAACTATCTCCATCAAATTGGTATTCAGATTTATTATACCCAATTTTTAAAATCACTTCACGAGCAATTTTTTGGACATCAATGTAAGCTTTAGTTGTTACTTCACCACTTAAAACTGTAAGTCCTGTTGTTACTAAAGTTTCACAAGCAACTTTTGATTCTTGATCTTGTGCTAAAAAGTTATCTAATAGTGCATCTGATATTTGATCAGCTACTTTGTCTGGGTGTCCTTCTGATACCGATTCAGACGTGAAATAATATGACATAATAATATAATTTTAAGTTAAATTTAATTATGATTTGGCTAAAAAAGTGCAAAGGGAAACTGTTTTAGCATTTTTTATAGTGGTTGCAATAGGCCAAATCTTTCCACTTTACTTTGCAAATTTAGAGTTTTTTTTAAAAAAAAATGTTTTTGAACTATTTAATAATTTTAAAAATAAAAATGAATTAAGTACTAATTTGAGGTTAAATCTCTAAAGTGATCCTCTAAATTAACTTTGTCTTTTCGTAGTTGAGATATTAAATTATCTGCAACTATTACTCCTTTGTTAATAATTATAACTCTATCACATGTTTTATCAACTTCTTGCATGATATGTGTTGAAAGTAGCACTGTTTTTTCTTTTCCAAATTCTGTAATAAGCTTTCTTATTTCATCTAATTGATTTGGATCTAAACCTGTTGAGGGTTCATCTAAAATCAAGACATCTGGCTCATGAATTAATGCTGCTGCAAGTCCAACTCTTTGTTTGTAACCTTTAGATAGTTGCATGATTTTTTTGTTTTCATGCGTACTCAATCCAGTTCTAAGTACAATATTATTTATAGCATACTTTAAATTTTTGATATTGTAGATATTTCCAATAAAAGTCAGATATTCTTTAACATACATATCAAGATATAATGGGTTTTTTTCTGATAAGTACCCAATTTTTGATTTAACAAGAAGCATATTTTTTTTTGAGTTTATCTTACAAATACTAACTTCTCCCTTATCTTGTTTCAAACTACCACAAATAATCTTCATTAGAGTCGATTTTCCTGCACCATTCGGCCCAAGAAAACCAACAATTTCCCCTTTTTTAATGTTAAAAGAGATATTTTTTAATGCTAATTCGTTGTTGTAAGCTTTAGATATTTTATTGATGCTTATTGACATAGATTAATATGTATAATTAATGATTATAAAAACGTATTATAAATTGTATGTTTTTATTTTGTAAAGGTAAGTAATTTATAATCTTATTTTTGCAATAATGAATGGAGTTATAATAAAAACTACTGGCAAGCATTATTCTGTTAAATCAGACTCAGGAGATATTTTAGATTGTAGATTAAAAGGTAAACTGAGAATTTCAGGAATTAAGAGTACCAATCCATTTGTTGTTGGAGACAGAGTTGAATTAAGTTGTGAATCTAATCAGTGGCTAATATTAAGTCTTCATGAAAGAAAGAATTACATTTTAAGAAAGTCAGTTAACTTATCAAAGCAGACTCATATAATAGCGTCAAATATTGATCAAGCTTTACTTATGATTACTTTTAGTAGTCCTATTACTACAACAGCATTTATTGATAGATTTTTGATTTCTGCTAATGCTTTTGGTGTAGTAGTTATTTTAGTATTTAATAAAATAGATTTATTAAATGAAGATTTAAAGTTAAAGCATAAGGAATTAAAAGATATATATGAGAAAATAGGATATAAGTGTTTTTCAATATCAGCAATAAATGACGATCTATCTTTAATTAAAGAAAAAATAAAAGGAAAAGTAAATATGATATCTGGACATTCAGGAGTTGGAAAATCTACTCTTATAAATAAAATACAACCAGGTCTTAATATAAATACTAAAGAAATCTCAAAATCTCATCATCAAGGACAGCATACAACTACTTTTTCTGAGCTTCATGATTTAGATTTTGGAGGTGCAATAATTGATACGCCAGGCATAAGAGGCTTCGGATTAGTGTCATTAGAGCTTAATCAAATTGGGAATTATTTTCCAGAATTTTTAATATCTAAGAAAAATTGTAAATTTCACAATTGTATACATAAAAACGAACCTAATTGTGCTGTGAAGAGGGCGTTAAAATTAGGTGATATTTCGAGTAGTAGATATAATAACTATTTAAAAATGTTAAATGATATTGATGGTTTTAGAGTCAGTGATTACTAAATGAAGGTTGTTGTTCAAAGAGTAAATCAAGCTTCGGTTTCAATTGGTAATAAAGTAATCAATCGTATTTCTGAAGGCTTATTATTGCTTTTGGGCATTGAGAAAGACGATAATTATGATGATTCGTTATGGCTTGTAAATAAAATAATCAATTTAAGATTATTTTCTGATACTGAAATGAAAATGAATCATTCAATTCTTGATATTAATGGGGAGATTCTTGTGATTAGTCAATTTACGTTGCATGCTAAAATCAAAAATGGGAATAGACCATCATTTGTAAAAGCGGCAAAACCAGATTATGCAAAGCCTCTTTATGATCATTTTATTGGTAAGTTGAATGCTAGTCTTGAAAAAGATGTGAAGTCAGGTATTTTTGGTGAAAATATGAAAGTAAAGCTTATAAATAATGGCCCGGTTACAATTGTAATTGATACAAAAAATAAACAGTGATAAATAAAATAATCTAGAATGTAATTTTAGCCCCAAATCTAGACCACCTTCCTGGCTGGCTTATATTTCCGAAATCCACATACTCTTTGTCGAATAAATTATTTATTTCTAAATACAGTGTACTATTATCAAACATTTTATAAGATAACCGTGAAGAAACTAGCCAAAATGGTAAGTACTCTACTTCTTGATTAGTTACATAATTGGTATATCCACCTTCTCTGTCTTGACGTGTTGTTCGCCAATCGATTCTAATTTTATCATTAATTATTTGATGAGCAGTTATCGAAAATTGAGTACTAAGAAAATCTAAGAGATATGCAGATTGGAACCCATTAGATGTGGTGTCAGATTGATTAAATGCATAATTAACTGAAAAAGAAGAAATTGGCAATTTGGTATTTAGAATATGATTTAAATCAATTTTAGAATTTAACTCATATCCTGAAGTTGAGAGCTTAATTAAGTTTTGAGTTCTCCATATGCTGTCTCCATTTAAAAGTACCCAATCAATCATATTTTTACCATCTCTATTGTAATAGGTAAATGTTGTGTTGTGTCCATTTCCATACCATTTTAAGCCTAATTCTTGATTTGTTGAGTATTCAGCTTTTAGATTTTTATTTCCAATATTTGTTGGAGAATTGTAGTATAATTCTGTGTAATTTGGAGTTCTCATTGATTTGCTAAATGATGTAAAAAGTTTAGTCTGATCAGTTATTTCATATGCTACATCTATTCCAGGAAAGTATTGGTTCCCACGCCTAAAATCAATATTCATCATAATTCCAGATGAAATGGTTAATTTTTGTACCTTAATATTTTTCTCTGCAAATAAATTTATTGTTGTTGTATTTGCTCCTTTATAATAATAATTATCAATATCAATCATTATTGGATAATCTAAATCATTTCCTAGAACATTTGAGATGATATTGTCAGCTCTCATTTCCATACCTAAAACATTAGAGCCGTTTTTTGTTTTTTGAATTATATTAAAATCTATGCCATACACATTTGTTTCATGAAAATTATGATAAAGACTAGGATTCGATCTAAAAAGAATAAATTCATCATTATGTTTCCTCCAATATAATTTGTTTTCAATAGTTATCTCCCCCTCTTTTTTAAATTGTAGTGATGCAAATGTAGTTTGAGTAATTTCAAATTGATTTGGATATTTAGGAGAGTAAAATCCATAGGCTCCAAATTCTTTTTTAATGTATCCCGCATTCAAAAGTGTTTTGATATTAAATATGTTAGTTTTAGCCTGGTAATAGTAGTTCTGAATTTTATAATCTGTTCCATCAATATATCCGTCGCTTCTTTTCTGGCTTACAGAAAGATTATGATTGATGCTTTTTTGTATTGTGTGGTAGTTAACTTCAGTTGAAGAGAATTTATTATCACCAAAGCTGAGATTTGCAGAGTTATTCATTTCTGATTTTGTAATAATATTT
>JABICI010000083.1 GCA_018652335.1 Flavobacteriales bacterium | reverse complement strand
ACGTTTCAAATTGTAGTCCTAGCATTTACGATATAATTTGTTTTAATCTTTGTCCAAAATCTGCCAATGCTTTTATTTCTTTCACACCAGCGAGACGTTCATTACCTAAAATAAGTAATCCTTTTTCATTAGATTCTATATGATAATACTTATTGCTTTCAAAAAATAAGATGATTTCATCTGTGAAAAATTCACGAATTTTATTTTCATCTTTACCTGATAAATAAAAACGTTTTGAAAAATCTGGATGATGATCTATATCAATGTCTTTAAAACCTGCAAAATGAATTATATATTCAAAAATACCCTCTCTATCTAGGGTAAACTGAGGAATTAGCCTTTTAAGTTCTATGAACATCATAGTTGCTTTTACATTTTGTTTAGCTATTAATTCTCCCTCTGAAAACTCAATGTCAAATAAAGTACATTGTTTGCTAGACAACGTATTAGATATCTTGTTAATCTGTCTTGTTCTAAAATATCCAAAATCAGTTAGTTCTTCAATACTATCTTTGTATTCAGCCTTATAATTCCAACGTAACTCATCTCCAATATTTTGTAAAGACTTTTGTCTTTTAGTAATTGTTAAATTTTTATCTTTTGGTTTTCCTAGAACAAACTTACGTAGAGCAAATGGATGTTTACTACCCGATTTATATCCATCAAGTCCAATAACTTCAAAATGGCCTCCCTTTCTTTTAAAGCTCTCTGAGTAACTATTAATATTCTCCATTACTGTGTGATCTATGAAGTCACACATTGAAAAATCGATAATGGCATCCTCTGTCTCGGGGATTTGATCTAACTTAGATTTAAGCTTAGAATAATTTAAAAAGCTAGAGAAATTATCGACGCTAATAAAATATTTATCATCTTCTTCAAACATTAAAACATTAGGTTTCAATAAATTTCTCACAAACAATAATATATTTTTATTGATAATAATATGTATGATAAATGTTGTTAGTATTCCAACAAGTATTCCACTTATTAAATTGGTGAGGATGGTAACAAACAATGTCACTAGAAAAATAATTAGTTGTTCAGATCCTATTTGGAATGTTTTTTTAATATTCTCAGGAGAAGCTAATTTATAGCCGGTGTAAACTAATATTGCTGCTAAGGCAGATAAAGGGATGTGTTTTAATTCATTGGAGAATAAAACAATGAATGCCACTAAAAAAAGAGCATGAAAAAAATTTGCTGATCTATTACTACCTCTATTATTTACATTTACAGAACTTCTGGCTATTACTGTGACTACGTTTAAACCTCCTAAAAACCCACTTATTACAGTAGCGATCCCTAAAGATCGTATATCTTTATTAATATTAGATCTTCTTTTTTCAGGATCTAATTTATCTACAGCTTTAATGCTAAGTAAAGATTCTATGCTAGCTATTAAAGTAATGGCTATTACAGCACTAATAAATTCATAATCAATTATTTTAGAAAAATTTGGCTGAGGGAATTCTCCAAAAATTTTATCGGGTAAATTAATCATTAATTCATCTGATATTGGGTAATTATTAATAGAGAACATCTCAAAGTAATAATACATACCAATACTAACTAAAACAATCCACATTGGAGCAGGTACTAACTGAAAGTACTTATTTCTTATTTTACTGTAAAATATCATTATCAGTAAACTAACTACCCCAACAGATCCCGCATAAAAGACACTTTGGTCATTCGTTTGAATAAACATCATGAAATCTTCAGGAATAAAGTAAAGAAGTTCTAGAATGCTTCCTTTGGCCCCTAAGTTACCAAACATAACATGTATCTGTTTTGCTAAAATTCCTATTCCAATGGCAGCTAGCATTCCTTGTATGGCAGATGAAGGAAAAAAATTACTAAGAGATCCTAACCTAAGGATACCGAGAATAAACATCAGGATTCCAGAAAATACAATAGCTGCTAATGTGAACAAATAACCCTCATACATATCTCCTTCACCAAGAATAGTTATAGCACTTAAAATAACAACAACAAGTCCATTTCCAGGACCAGTTATGGTTACATTTGATCCTCCTAAAATTGAGCATACCAAGCCACCTACTATTGCGGCTATAATTCCAGATATTGGTGGTGCGCCAGAGGCCAATGCCAACCCAAGGCCTAATGGAAGAGCTACCAATGAAACCACAAACCCCGAAAAAATATTTTTTGGAAGTTCACTGATAAATGTATTTAGAGCACTCTTTTTCTTCATTATTTAACAATTAAAACATCTGTTGGAAGTTCTGTGAGTATGTATTCTATATCATGAGGAAATATTCTATCAAGAATTGAGGTTTTTGAAGGGGCATTCATAACTAATAAATCAGCTCTTTT
>JABICI010000109.1 GCA_018652335.1 Flavobacteriales bacterium | reverse complement strand
CCGTTTGGATTTTTTGTTTTACCACATTGACATTTGTTTCTTTTTTGTTGATCAAATAAATTCTTCATTTTTTTCTTATTTACGTTATTATTAATTATTAGTATTGCAAAGTAACTAATAAAAGTAATATAAAGTAACTGTAACTTTTTGGTTACTATTAAAAAAGTAGTAATATTTAAGTAACTAATAAGAGAGAAGCTATGAATAATGAAAATAAATTTTGTACTGCAAGTGTCTTTACCGAGAAGCTGGGTGGGAAGTGGAAATTGTCAATAATATATCATCTTAGTAGTAAAAGTTTAAGATTTGGTCAGCTTGCTGCTGTAATTGATGGAATTTCTAGGAAAGTATTGACTGATCACTTGAATCAGTTAGTAGCTGATAAATTAATAAGCAGAGAGTCTTTTAAGGAAACTCCTCCAAGAGTAGTGTATTCTTTAACAGATACTGCAAAAAAATTACAACCTATACTTCAATCTATTGATAGTTGGGTTAGAGAAAGCTATACTTAAAATGAACACACTCAATTGAGTAGGTTTATTTTTGGTGAGCTTCTCGGTCCTTAGTTCGAACTTTTTTAGAAAACTATTTAGTAAGTTTACCTTATGAAAAAAAACAATAATGACAATAGAAGACAGTTTCTAAAGAATACTTCTTTGTCTTTATTGTCAGTTGCAGTCTTTCCTACTATTCTTAAGTCAAAGAATTCTGCATTATCATTAAGTAAGAAAGATTCGGTTTTTACATGTGATCAATCTACTGAAGATGCATATGGTCAAGGACCGTTTTATACAGCAAACGCACCTATTATTCAGAATGATCAGCTTGCAGATGTCAATGAAATTGGTACACGAATTATTATTAGTGGCCAAGTATATAATCTTCAATGTTCAGAAGTTATTCCAAATACGGAAATTGATATCTGGCATGCTGATGATTTAGGAGAATATGACAATATAGGATTTAATTTAAGAGGAAAGACAATAACAAATAATCAAGGGTTTTATGTTTTTGAGTCTATTAAGCCTGGATTATATCATAATGGACCTAATTTTAGACCATCACATATCCATTTTAGAATAACACCTCCAGGATTTAGTATGCTAATAACACAACTTTATTTTCAAGGAGACCCCCATATACCCACAGACGCTGCGGCTTCAATTACTAGTGGATCATTTGATGCTACTAATCGTATTATTCCTTTAACTTTAAACTCTAATGGAGATCTAGAGGGAACCTGGGATATTGTAATTAATGGGGATGGAGTTCCGTTAGGGACGAATAATATTCATCTTGACAAAGGAATTATTTATAGTGTAAGTCCTAATCCATTTACTGATCATATTGAGATAAATTATGGTGTTTTTCAAAAAGCCAAGGTTGCTATATCTGTATATAATATTGCAGGACAGATAGTCGCGACTCTTGATGAGAGAATGTTAAGTCCTGCGAAATATTCTGTATCATGGAATCCTCATGGCAATCTGCCTAAGGGACATTACTTTATCTCAATAATGATAAATGATTTACAAGTTCATTATCTTAAAGTTATTAGACAATAATTAAAAGAAAACCCACTCATTTTAGTGGTTTTTTTTTGGTGTAACTCTCGATCCCAATTTCTAACTTTTTTTAGTCTAACTTAAAATTTTTGAATAAGTAAATTGTACTAATCCGCTTTCAAACTTATTTGTTTTTTTTAGTTGGAAATTTTGTGGGACTATTCCTTTTTCAAACAATAATGTTCCTTTTTTTAATTCAACAGGAACTATAGAAAGAATGATTTGATCAATTAGGTTTTTACTAATTAAATATTTTGCTAATTCTGCTCCTCCGTCACAATATATATTTTTCGTAGAAGACTTCTTTAACTGAGTAACTAGCTCTGAAATATCATTAGAAAAAAAGGTTAGTTTCTTTTTTCCTAATTTTTTTTCATCTCTTGATATAACATAGACATTTTTATTTTCATGATAAGGGAAGCCCATCGAAATTACTTTATCATATGTTTTTCTTCCAACTAGTATAGCTTCTACAGAATTTATAAATTTCAAATAACCATAATCTTCACCTTCAATTTCTACTAATTTTAAGAAACTTAAGTCATCTGATTCACCCGAAATAAAACCATCTTGAGATGATGCTATATATAGTATTAAGTTATTATTCATTTTGTAAATATATAAAATCCACTCAATTGAGGGGGTTTCTTTTTGGTGGACCTCTCGGTCCTTGTTTCGAACTTTTTTAATTTCGCATTAAACAATCACTAAAATCAGTTAGCATATGTAATAATAGTCCAATTCCAATAATATTGAAAGGTCTTCGAAAAAATACCATTATCATGTATACAGCTATAGCATAATATGAATGTAGAGGATGAAAATTGATGCTACATCTATCTGCTTGGTAAATTGGATTTGCAAGTAAATGGTCTAAATCAACTATCATAGTTAGGAGCATAATTAAATAGATTTTCT
>JABICI010000016.1 GCA_018652335.1 Flavobacteriales bacterium | reverse complement strand
TTCTCTTATATTTGATGTATATAAATTTTTACTGAAAGTATATATGCATCAAAAACAACTCTTATTTATTTACTTCCTTTTTAGTTCAATTACTTTAAGTTTTGCTCAATTAAGTACCAAACACTATATACCGCCTGTAGCCAGTCAAGGCAATGATATTTCAGAGCAATTTATTTATATTTCTACACCAAGCAGTGTAAATATTTCCTTTACAATTAAAACTGTTGGAAATCCAACCAATGATTATTCTGGTGTAGTTTCAAATACCAATCCTTTTCTATATAGAATAGTCCAAGACGGTGAAGACCCTGGAGACCCTGCTGCAGACTTAGATACAGACGGAGACTCTCAATTATCCATATCACAAAATTTATCAAATACAGTTATTGCAAATAGGGGTTATATAATTGAAGCGAGCGATGTTATTTATGTATCTGTAAGATTTAGATCTTCTTTTCCAAACTTATATCAAGCTGGCGCATTAGTTAGCAAAGGCTTGTCTGCCTTAGGAACTGAATTTAGAGCTGGAGGTATGGCAACAGAGAATAACAATTCACCGGGTGGTTTTTTAACATATATTTCTTTAATGGCAACCGAGAACAATACAAATATTGTTTTTGATGATTTTAGTACTGGAATCAAAATTATAAATTATACAGGTGGAGCTACTCCAATTAATGCTGTTTTAAATGAAGGAGAAACTTATTTAATAGCCGTAGGTTCTGATGATGGAGGAATCCCAAATGATTTAATTGGCACACGCATAAGTTCAGACAAACCTATAATTGTTAATTCAGGTTCTGGAACTGGAAGTTTTGCTGATGGTTCGGGAGGAAGAGATTTCGGAATAGATCAAATTGTTGGTTCAGATAAAGTTGGTAACGAATATATTTTTGTAAGAGGTAACGGGGGATCTACTGCTGGAAATCAATGGGAAAATGTATTAATAGTAGCAAATCAAGACAATACAGATATTTTTGTTAATGGAAGTAGTTCTCCAGAAGCCACTATAGATGCTGGTGATTGGATTGTTATAGAAGGAGATGGTATTAACAATAATGGTAATGGCTACAACGCAAATGGTAACATGTATGTTCAAACATCAAATCCTGTATTTGCTTACCAAGGAATTGGAGGACAACCTAATGCTGTACCAAATCAAGGAATGTTTTTTGTTCCTCCATTAAGTTGTGAGAATCGTGGAGATGTAGATAATATTTCTGGTATAAATTTTATTGGAAACACAATTTTTAATGGAGGTGTTTCTATAGTTACTAATAAATTAGCAACGATCTCAATAAATGGATTACCTATAAATGATTTTGCACCTGAAGGACCTTTTAATGTTAATGGCAATCCAGATTATGTAACTTATAAAGTAACAGGGCTTTCAGATAATATATCTGTTCAAAGTACTGGTGAACTTTATTGTGCATATTTTAACCAAAATGGCTTTGCTGCCTCTGGTAGTTTTTACTCAGGGTTCCCTTCACCTCCAGAAATTAATCTAGAAACTAACATTTCTACTCTTGGAAACTGTATACCTAATTTAACCTTAGAATCTGTAAATACAGATTTATTTGATTCTGTTGAATGGTTTTATGATGATGGGACTGGTTTTGTAAGTACTGGGAATAGTACAGGTACATTCTCACCTTCATTGCCTGGAAACTACAGGCTAACTGGAACATTAGTGTGTTCTGGAGCTACTTTTGAATCACAAATAATTCCAGTGAGTTTATGTCCAGATGATCTAGATAATGACTTAATTATTGACAATGTTGATGTAGATTTAGATAATGATGGTATCTTAAATTGTGATGAATCTAAAGGAAATACTAGTATAGATTTTACCGATCCTAATTCTCCTATTATTAATTTCATAGATGGTTCTTCAGATAGCTCTTTTATTTCTACAGTTATAACACAAATTGGCACTTCTAGCATATCAGGAGATGGTACAAGTAATTTAAATTCTATAGTAAACGCTGGTGCTGGATCAGAATTGGAATATATTCTTAATTTTAATGAAGCCTCCAATATAGAATTAACGCAAAACACTTCAACAATACACTCTAGTGTAACTGGAGAAATATTTATTTTAAAGATAGGACCAAACACAAAAAATATTACTCTAATTGATACTGATGATATATTATTAATTGATACTGATTTTGATGATATTTTTGAAACAGGTATCACTAATTTTTCCTCTGCAGAAATTCGTTTTAAGTTTAATCCCTCACCAAGCGGTTCAACTCCCTATAAACTAGTTGCTAATAGTGTAAATCAACTAATTTTTAAGCACCTATTAAACAATACCGTTGATAATTCTACTTTTAATGGAAACCTTATCTTAACTTGTTTTGGAATAGATAGTGATAACGACGGAATAAATGATGCTTTTGACGCAGATAGCGATAATGATGGTATCCCAGACATTTTAGAAGCTCAAGGAATACCTGTTACT
>JABICI010000137.1 GCA_018652335.1 Flavobacteriales bacterium | reverse complement strand
TATTTAAGAAAGAGACAAAAACTGAAGTTTTAGATAAAATTCAGCTAAAAACAAAAGGATGTGAACTTTTTGATGGTTTATTTAAAATCTATCAAAGTAAAAAAGACGGAAAATCATATATTGAAATTGACACCTCTCATATTGGTAAGGAATTTATATATTTCAGCTATATAGAGAATGGTGTTTTGGATGCTGGAGCTCCTAAGGGTAGGTATCGAGGTTCAAAGATTATAAAAATTAATAAATTTTATAATAAGATTGACTTTACAATAAATAATACTAAGTATTATTATGATGAAGAAAGTCCACTTTCTAAAGCTTCCAATGCTAATATAAATACACCATTAATCATTTCTGAAAATATTATAGCAGAAAATAATGATAAAACTAAATTCTTAATTAGTGCTGATAATATATTTTTGAATGAATCTTTTCAGCAAGTTAAATATTCTTATCCTCCAGGTTACAAGGGATTTAGATTAGGAAACCTAAGTAAAAGTAAAACAAGATATCATAACATTAAAAGTTATCCTGAAAACACTGATGTTATTGTTAATTATTTTTATGAAAGTAAATACCCTTCAAAAAGAGGAGGGGATGCAGTTACAGATTCAAGAAGTATTTCCATTTTAGTTCAGCATAGTCTTGTCAAAATGCCTGATGATAATTATAATTCTAGAGCTGATGACTCTAGAATTGGCTACTTTACAACTCAATCTAATCACATGACTACTTTAGATCAAGTAAATTATAGGGATTTTATACAAAGATGGAGACTAGAGAAGAAAGATTCAACAAAAGAGTTATCTGAACCTATTAAGCCAATTGTTTATTGGATAGAAAATACAACACCTACAGAATATCGCCAAATCATTAAAGATGGTGTAGAGCGATGGAATATTGCATTTGAAAAAGCAGGCTTTACTAATGCTATACAGGTTAAAATACAGCCAGATACTGCAGAATGGGATGCAGGTGATATAAGATATAATGTATTGAGATGGACATCTTCTCCGAATCCTCCTTGGGGTGGTTATGGTCCCTCATTTGTTAACCCTAGAACAGGAGAGATACTTGGCGCTGATATTATGCTCGAATGGTCTTATATTTCTAATAGAATTAACCAAAGTGATTTGTTTAATGAAAGTAATGACTCATATCATCAAAATTGTGATGCTTCACATTTTCAAAAAATTGAAAACTCTTTAGGTTTTAATTATATTAAAAGTATGAATTTATCTGACGAGTTAAAGGATGATTTAGTTAAACAATCTCTTTACAGATTAGTATTACATGAAGTTGGACATACTTTGGGATTAAATCATAATTTTAAAGGAAGTACATTATTGACAAATGAAGAATTAAATAATAAAGATATTGTAGCTGAGAGAGGTGTTTGCTCATCAGTAATGGAATACCCAGCAATTAATATAACAAAGGACACAAATAACCAAGGCTTATTTTTTGATATTAAACCTGGATTTTATGATGTTTGGGCTATACAATACGGATATTCAGAGTTCAACAGTAACGATGAGGAAAAAACAGAGCTTTCTTTAATTTTATCTCGTTCTACAGAAAGAGAACTAGCCTTTGCAAATGATGCTTTAGATATGAGGTCTGCTGGAAAAGGAACAGATCCAAATGCAATGATATATGATCTCTCAAGTGATCAACTTGAGCATTCTGAAGATAAGATTAAAATGATTTCTGATATTTTAGAAAATTTACAAGAAAAATATACTAAAGAAAACGATACTTATGAAGAATTATATAGATCATACAGAACTTTAGTTTATTCTTATTACCAAGCTCTTAATATTGTATCTAGACAGATAGGGGGGGTTATGGTTGATTTAGCTCATATAGGTCAGAAGTCAAGTAATAAACCTTTTGTTAGCGTTGATAAGGCCAAGCAGAAAGAAGCTATGAGAATTATTGCAGAATATGGTTTTAGTAATAAAATGTTATTACAACAAGATTTGATTCCATATTTACAGAAACAAAGAAGAGGATTTAATGTTTCAAATGACCCATCAATTCACCAGAGAATATTAAGTTATCAAAATAGTCTGTTAAATCACTTATTACATCCAAGAGTATTGACTAGAATAACGAATTCAAATTTATATGGAAATGATTACACATTACCATATTACATGATTGATTTGAGGAATGCTATTTTTGAAAGTGATCTTAATAAAAATATTTCTACTATTAGACAAAATCTTCAAACATCATATGTTAATAGGTTAATTTCAATTATAAAATCTAAAGCAAGTTTCGACAATCATTCCAAGACTTCAGCTTACTATAATTTAAATTGGTTAAAAGAAAATATTAAAACAGATAATGGGAATTTACAAACAAGACAACATAAAAGTTATTTGCTATATTTAATTGAATCAATTGAAAATAAATAGGGGAATTTCAACTATTTTTAACTTGTTGTAAACTGAAAATTAGCTGTTTGATCAAAGAAAGTATAAGTGAAATTTATATTCAGATAATTGTTCTCAGAATTAGATATTGAACCACTTCCTTCGTAAATTACATTTGTAAAAACTCTATTACCTATTGTAGGATTATAAACTTCAACATAATAAGTTTGACTTGGAATTGTAAATGAATCATTACTTGGAGATGTAAAAACTATAGTTAAATTTGGATTTAATAATACTATACTATCATTAAAATTTATCTGCATTGTCATTGTATTTGATCCTAAATCATCATTTCTGCTTAATTGAATTAAAGTAGCATTTGAATTTACAGTACTTATATTTTCAAATATTATTGAGCTATTTCCATAATAATCGCCGTTAAATTTATTTAAAATAGATTTACAATTATATGTTGTACTAAACATATCTTGATATCCTTTTTCACATTTCTCCCATTCGGGACAACCATCACCACATTTGTTTTTACATGAAATACAATTCATGAAAAGTATCACAAGCAATGTTTTGATCATTTTATTCATAATACAAACTTAATTATTTTATTGATAGGGTCTATATAAAAGATACAATTTAACATAATATTAATTATAAGACAATAGAGGTGTGTCATAATATAGTGCTATTTAAGAATTAATTATCTAGTTTAAGGGTTTATAACTTGGAAGTTAACAGTTAATTTTATTTATTTAAATTAATTATAATTGTAAAAATTAAAAATATTATTATGAATGATTATGATGATTATGTTAAACATTCGAGGAAAATAACTGATGTAAAAATGTCTATGTCAGTTCTAAGTTGGGATCAAGAAACTAAAATGCCAAAAAATGGTAGTAAATTTAGAGCACAACAGCTATCAACTTTAGCTGAGATATCTCATGAATTATCTACAAATAAAAAATACGGTGATCTACTTAATATCCTTAATTCAAACGAAAATTTAACTAATGATCAGAAAAGAAATGTTTATCTATCATTAAAAGCTTTTAATAAAGCTGCAAAATATAATTCTGAATTTATTATTGAAGAATCTAAATTAATATCTAATGCATTTCAAAAATGGAGACTAGCCAAGGATAATAACAATTTTTCAATTTTTGAAGATTCACTTAAAAAGCTTGTTGATTTAAGAATAAAAGAGTGTGAAATTTTAGGATACGATGAACACCCGTATGATGCTTTATTGAATCAATATGAGCCCGGTCTTACTACAGCTCAGGTTGAAAATATATTTTCTGATGTAAAAGAGTTTTTAGTGCCATTTATTAATAAGATATCTAAATCAAATAAAATTGATGATTCATTTTTTTATAAAAAATATTCTCATGATAAACAATGGGATTTTGGTATAGAATTACTAAAAAAAATGGAATATGATTTTAATTCTGGACGTCAAGATTTATCAGCTCACCCCTTCTCTACTCATTTTTCTCCAGATGATACTAGAGTAACTACCCGAATTGATGAAGATAATCTTTCTGAGATGATCTGGTCATGTATTCACGAAGGTGGTCACGCTTTATATGAACAAGGTGTTCTACCTGAAAATTATGGTTTACCTCTTGGTGAAACTATTTCACTTGGAATACATGAATCACAATCTAGATTATGGGAAAATAATGTTGGTCGTAGTATAGAATACTGGAATTGTAATTATGATTCATTAAAATCAATTTTTCCTAACCAGCTCTCTGATGTTTCAGTAAATGATTTTTATAAGGCAGCAAATAGTGTTAAACCAAGTTTAATAAGAACTAATGCTGATGAATTAACGTATCATCTTCATGTATTAATTAGATTTGAAATTGAGAAAGAATTGATTGAAGGTAAAATATCAGTTAAAGATTTACCAAGTATTTGGAATCATAAGTATAAAGAATATTTAAATATAACAGTTCCATCTGATTCTCTTGGAGTTTTACAAGATATACATTGGTCTCACGGAAGTTTTGGGTATTTCCCTACATATACAATAGGTAGTTTTTATGCTGCTCAGTTTTTTAATCAAGCTAAAGTTGAGAATCCTAATTTATTAAATAATATTAAAGATGGAAATAATAAGAATCTTTTAAAATGGTTAAGAGAGAAGATTCATGAAAATGGAAAGAGATATGATGCCCATGTACTTTGTGAGCAAGTAACTGGTGAGAAGCTTGATTTCAGATTTTTTAGGCAATATGTTATTGAAAAGTACTCTAATCTTTACTCTATTTAAATTACAAAATTAATATCGAGTTAGCGTACTATGTTCTGCTAGATTTGACTG
>JABICI010000019.1 GCA_018652335.1 Flavobacteriales bacterium | reverse complement strand
GCTGTAGCATCATAATTTCCAGCAGAAGGATCAGTACAACCATTTACAATAGCAATACATGAACCATCATCAGTATTCGCTAATGGATCATAGTTAAATGCTAGCGGGTCAGTACATCCTAGAACTGTATTAGTATAACTACATGTTCCATCATCTACATTTGATAATGGATCAAAATTAGTAGCAACAGGATCAGTACATCCTAAAACTGAAGCAATACATGAACCATCATCTACATTTGCTAATGGATCAAAATTAATTGCTGTAGAGTCTGTACATCCAAGAACAGTATATGTACATGAACCATCATCAATCGTAGCATTTGGATCGTAATTATTTGCTGTAGCATCCATACATCCATAGTTTATAGATGAACATGGATTGAAAAATCCTAATTCCGACCAGTCATTTATAGGTAAAACAATCCATTCTGAATTAACAGCATCTGTACCAGCTGATAAAATCCAATCTGTATTTCCTTGTACAACATCACATTTTCTAACTAATGTGTGATTTTGTGTTGCATTTGAAACTCCAGCTACAGCCCAACCAGAACCAGGATCACCATTCCAATCTCCAATAAAATCAAGAATAATATATCCCCCTGCACTTGGGCCAACAGGTGATGAAGGCTCTGAACCATATACTAAAGCATAACCATCATCACCATTACTTAAATAGCTGTGAGTACCATCAGCTTCTGCTAAAATTGCAGGATCAGAAAAAGGGTGTGCAACCACATAAACATCATTTGGCAAAATAATTGCACCACTTGCGAATGTATTCCAATACTCATATACTCCAACTGTAGAAGGGGCATTTGATGTACTTGGATAAGCATAATTAGACAAGTCAACAGTATCTGAAGTTGGATTAAAAATTTCAAAATATTTATTATTTGAAGATCCTTCTGCAAATTCAGAAAAATAAAGATTTACCATTGGAGCAACTGGATAAATACAACTTCCATCATCAACAGTAAATACTGGGTCATAATTTGTTGCTATACTATCAGTACAACCTACATTATTTGCAAAAAAGCAACTTCCATCATCAACATTTGCTAAAGGGTCATAATTTATTGCAAGAGTATCCATACATCCATTATAAACAATAGGACAACCAATCATTGGATGAGCATATATAGTTGTCGTTCCAATACCTAAACCAGCAGTGCATGTCCCACATGCAGGAATTGCTACAGTAATAGCTGGAGTCCAATTCGTATCTACATTTATGTCAGATAATGGGTCACATCTTACAATAGAATAGCCATCTCCATCTCCAACACCACCAGCCCAACTATCATCATAAGCTAGGTCAACAACTAAATCTCCCTGAGTATTAACTACTGATATTAGTTCTCCAGATGTAGATAGATATCCAGTCCACCACTCGAAAGTTGGTGCAAATCCAAAGAAAGTTTCAAAACCACATCCACTTGGATATGTATTACATGGTGAAGAACCTGAAAAAGATCCTTTTGCAAGTATTGCAAAATCACCAGCTTGAAGATCAAATTCAGGGAAGACAAAAGAAATTGCATCATCAATTCTTAATCCTCCTAAAGGAATAGAACTTGATGATGTGTTATGAAATTCAATAAATGCAATATTATCGTAATTACCTGGATCATTATACATAAGTTCTGTAATTGTTAAGCCTGTAGATAAATCTGCATTATTAAATACAACTGTAAGTGTGTCATTTATCATAACATTAGATGCCACATCAGTTAAAGATGACACATAAATATCAGTATACTGACCAATAAGTAAAGGGGCTGAAAGATTTAATGTTATTGAATCTCCTGTACTATTTACAGTAGCTGATGTAACACCAATTCCTCCGTAATTAGATATATCTGTTGCATTAACAACTTCTTCAGATGTTGTTAATAATAATGTAACATCATCTACAACGTTAATACTGTTTACTGATGGTGGTGTTAAATCTCCAACATCTAAGAAAACTCTAAAATTATCAAAAGCTCCAAAATCTGTACCGCCGTTTTGTTTTACTGCGACTCTTAATCTTACTGAAGTTGCACCAGATGGTGCATTAAATTCTTTTGTTGTCCAAGTATTTGTATTTGAATTGCTTGTTGTTGTTAAGGCGTTCCAAGTTGTCCCATTATCCCATATAACTTCCCAGCCTATATAATCAGTACCATCAAAACCAACTGTGTAATAATCAAATGCTAATTTAATTGGAAAAGTACCACTTCCAGGTAATGACACTGGATCAAATGTAATTGTATGCCAAAGATTACCAGGATCAGCAGGCCAACTAACATTTACTGTGTAAGGATTGTTTATATCACAAATACCAAAGTAATGAGAGCCTTCTGAAGCCGATGAAATACCACTAAGCAAAGGAGCTACAACATCTCCATTGTTGTATGTAAACCATGAAGAACCATTAGGATTTACAGGAGTAGTCACATAAGTATTACCACAAATACCCCATATATCACTTGGAGGACTGTAAACAGTATATGGAGCTGGAAATTCAACATAATTCCATGTTCCTGAGCCTTCGAAACTTTGTGATACAATGTTACTTTGAGCTAAAGATCCCAAGGCAAAGGTTGCATTAACAATAATAATTAAAAGAAATTTGAAAAGTTTTTTCATTTGGAAAGAAATATAGGTTAATAATTCCCAAATATAATTCATTAATAATGCTTGTTAAATCTTTTAAAAGTGTAGGTTATTAATATCTTATTAAGAAATAGTTAACAGTTGAATACAATAGAAAAAAAGAGTTGTTAACATAAATTTTACAGTATTTATTAAAGGAGAAAATAAAATATAAAAACTTAGAGATACAATAAAATGGATGAATACTAACAAAAGATGATAGTCACTATATTCTAACTATTCATTCTATCAAACATTAACTTTCCTATTTCTGCTGGCGAGTGCGCAACTGTAATACCACATTCTTCCATTATTTTCATTTTTGCCTCAGCTGTATCTTCTGAACCACCAACAATTGCTCCGGCATGCCCCATTGTCCTTCCTTCAGGTGCAGTCTGACCTGCAATAAAACCTACTACAGGCTTAGTACCATTTTCTTTAATCCACTTTGCTGCATCAGCTTCTAACTGACCACCAATTTCACCTATCATAATTATACCGTCTGTTTCAGAATCATTCATAAATAATTGTACGGCTTCTTTTGTTGTAGTTCCAATAATTGGATCACCTCCAATGCCTATAGCAGTAGAAATTCCTAATCCAGCCTTTACAACTTGATCAGCAGCTTCATATGTAAGTGTACCTGACTTTGATACAACACCAATTCTTCCTTTTTTAAATACAAATCCTGGCATAATACCACATTTAGCCTCTTCAGGAGTAATTACTCCAGGACAATTAGGCCCAACAAGTGTACATTGCTTATCTGATAGATATTCTTTAACAATTATCATGTCTTTTGTAGGAATCCCTTCAGTGATACAAATAATAATTGAAATTCCAGCTTCTGCTGCTTCCATAATTGCATCAGCAGCAAAAGCGGGTGGTACAAATATAATGGAGGTATTAGCACTAACGCCACTAACTGCATCACTTACAGTGTTAAAAACAGGCCTATCTAAGTGGACAGATCCACCCTTTCCTGGTGTTACTCCTCCAACTATATTGGTTCCATATGCAATCATTTGTTCGGCATGAAAAGTACCTTCATTACCAGTAAAGCCTTGAACAATAATTTTAGAATCTTTATTTACTAATACACTCATTTTTTATTTTTAAATTTAAATGCAAAATTAGGAGATTATAGCTATTGACAAAGTAATTTCAATACTTTTGCAAAATGAATAATATAATTTCTGAAAATACAATATGTGCTATTGCTACGGGATCTGTAACAAGTGCAATAGCTATTATTAGAGTTTCTGGAAACGAAGCAATACAAATAGCTAATTCTATCTTTAGTAAAGATCTTAAAAACACTAAATCTCATACATTGATTTATGGAAATATTTTGGATGGTAAAAATATAATTGATGAAGTTTTGTTAAGTATATTTAAGAATACAAAATCATTTACAGGAGAAGAAAGTGTAGAAATATCTTGTCATGGATCAATATATATCCAAAACAAAATAATGCAACTATTGATTAAAAATGGTTGCAGAACTGCAACAGAAGGTGAGTTTACTATGCGTGCGTTCAAAAATGGTAAGATGGACTTATCTCAAGCAGAATCAGTAGCGGATTTAATTGCCTCTGATAGTGAAATTGCACATAAAACAGCTATTAAACAACTTAGAGGTGGATTCTCAAGTAATTTAAATTTTTTAAGAAATAAATTAATTGAATTTGCCTCATTAATTGAATTAGAATTAGACTTTTCTGAAGAAGATGTTGAATTTGCAAATAGAAAAGATTTTGAAAAACTTCTTGAAATTATAAAGAAAGAATTAGAAAAATTAATCCAATCTTTTAAAGTTGGAAATGCGATACAGAAGGGTATCCCTGTTGCTATACTTGGTGCACCAAATGTTGGCAAATCAACATTATTAAATTGCCTGTTAAATGACAAGAAAGCTATTGTTTCTAATATAGCTGGTACAACTAGAGATGCAATTGAAGATGATTTAAATATTGAAGGAATAAAATTTAGATTTATAGATACAGCAGGTATTAGAGATACAAAAGATGAAATTGAAAATCTTGGAATCAAGAAAACAATGGAAAAAGCTGAAAGCTCTCATATTATTTTATATTTAATAGATGTTAATTCAAACATAAAAAGTCAATTAGAGGAACTAAAAAAAGTAAAAGAAACAATAAATGAACAACTCTTTATTGTTGTAAATAAGATAGATTTAAAAAAAGACACATCTTTCAATTTAGAGAATGCTATTCAAATATCAGCCAAAAAAAACATAGGAATAACTGAACTTAAAAGCAAATTACTTAATGTAGTTAATTCAAAAAATTTATCATCAAATGATACCATAATAACAAACTTAAGGCATTATCAAGAGCTAAAGTTAACACTTAATGAAATAAATGTAATAATTAATGGGATTAGCAGTGGAATAACTGGTGATTTCTTATCAATAAATATTAGGCAAGCTTTATCTCATTTGGGTAGTATTACTGGTGAAGTGACAACAGATACATTGCTTGGAAATATATTTGGCAAATTCTGTATCGGAAAGTAAGCCCCTCACCTACCCTTATCTAGAAAATCTTGAAGAAAAACATGCCCCTCATGGGTATCTTTCTTT
>JABICI010000020.1 GCA_018652335.1 Flavobacteriales bacterium | reverse complement strand
AAAGTGTTTTGATATTAAATATGTTAGCGTTAGCCTGGGAATAGTAGTTCTGAATTTTATAATCTGTTCCATCAATATATCCGTCGCTTCTTTTCTGGCTCACAGAAAGATTATGATTGATGCTTCTTTGAATTGTATGGTAGTTAACTTCAGTTGATGAGAATTTATTATCGCCAAAGCTGAGATTTGCAGAGTTATTCATTTCTGATTTTGTAATAATATTTATTACTCCAGTGTATGCGTAATTACCAAATATTCTACTAGCTCCCCCAGTTATTACTTCAATACATTTAATCTGCTCTAGTGAAACTGGAATGTTAAATGTATGATGTCCAGTTTGTGGATCATTCATCTTAACTCCGTTTAACATAACTAAGACTTGTTCGAAAGTCCCGCCTCTTATGCTAATGTCTGCCTGAACTCCTTGCCCTCCTCGTTGTCTAATATCTACATTCATTGCGTACTCTAATAAATCTTCAACGGATTGCACTGGGGCATTTGCAATTTCATCACTTGAAATAATTTGAATATTTGAGGTATTATCGTTATTATGAGCTCTATTAGCAGATACTACAACTTCTTTAATACTCTTGTTAATAATGTTTTGAGCGTTCCCTATTACTAATGATAGTATTGTTATAAAAAAGGTAATGATTGTTTTATTCATAATATATTTTTGATTTGGATGATAAACAAATTTATTTTTTCATACCCTTAGGATATCCATAGATATGAACAATATCAATTTTTTTTGAGAGAGACATTATTCCTGGATTTAATCCTAAATCCCCTTGTGGTATTTTTATATTTAATTCTTTGTAATACTCTTTCCATATATCTAATGTGTCTTTTGTCTTTGGGTGTAGAAAAGTCATTGGTAAAAGTTTAAAAATACTATCTTTTATGAAAGCTTCATGAATCAGTTCTGAGCAATAATACATGCTATTGTTTAAAACAAATGAATCATCGTATTTCATATTTAGTTTTGATTTAGAAAATATTATAGCATCTTTAATGGCACTGGTAAAATTTGGTTTTAATCTGCCAACAATAACTTTTGGATTATTATTTATATCAGCTGATCTTGATAAAAAGTCATTAATTTTAGTCAATTTAACTTTTGGGGGTATTGCTTCTAAAACTTTTAGTTCTCCTTTGTCACTGACAATTAATCCAACATGAGAAAGGTCCGCTTCTTGATATCCAGGTGTTACCATTTCAATTGCTTCGCATAGCGGTGATGAATCTAAATCTTGAAAAAGAAGATCACCTTCATTAAGCGTAAATGAAGATGTACATGAATAGAACGATATTAAAATTATGTATATATATTTTTTCATATTCAAAAATAAAAAAAAGAGGAACAGAATGTTCCTCTTTTTTCATAATTTTAAAATTATAGTTATTCTGCTAAAACGATAATTTTGTTTTTTTGCATTTCAATAACTCCACTATTTATTTCAAAATTTAACGAGTCATTATTTGTTTTTTTTACAATTATTTTACCTTTAGCTAAAGTAGAAATAATAGGAGCATGATTATTTAGGACCTCAAAACCACCGATTGTTCCAGGAAATTTAACTGATTTAATTTCACCAGAAAATAATTGCTTTTCAGGAGTTATAATTTCTAAGTTCATATCTATTTATTTTACTTCTGCTAACATTTTCTCTCCTTTCTCAATAGCTTCTTCAATAGATCCAACTAAATTAAAAGCAGCTTCTGGATATTTATCTACTTTTCCTTCCATAATCATGTTAAACCCTTTAATTGTGTCATTTATATCTACTAAAACACCTTTGAGTCCGGTAAATTGTTCTGCAACATGAAATGGTTGTGATAAAAATCTTTGAACTCTTCTTGCTCTATGTACCGCAAGTTTGTCTTCATCTGACAATTCGTCCATACCTAATATTGCAATAATATCTTGTAGTTCTTTATATCTCTGGAGAAGTTCTTTTACATTTTGAGCACATTCATAATGTTCTGTACCGACTATTTCTTCTGTTAAAATTCTTGATGTAGAATCAAGAGGGTCAACTGCCGGGTAAATACCTAGTTCTGCAATTTTTCTCGAAAGAACAGTTGTTGCATCTAAATGTGCGAATGTTGTAGCAGGAGCAGGATCTGTTAAATCATCAGCAGGTACATAAACAGCTTGAACTGATGTTATAGATCCATTTTTTGTAGATGTGATTCTCTCTTGCATTGTGCCCATCTCTGTTGCTAATGTAGGTTGATATCCTACAGCTGAAGGCATACGACCAAGAAGAGCAGAAACCTCTGATCCAGCTTGAGTGAATCGGAAAATATTATCTACAAAAAATAGTACGTCTTTTCCTTTCCCTTGTCCATCTCCGTCTCTAAAGTACTCCGCAATTGTGAGGCCAGATAAAGCAACTCTTGCTCTTGCTCCTGGTGGCTCATTCATCTGCCCAAAAACGAAAGTAGCTTTTGAATCAGCCATTTTTTTCTTATCAACTTTTGATAAGTCCCATCCACCTTCTTCCATAGATTTATTAAAATCTTCACCATAATTAATGATCCCAGACTCTAGCATCTCTCTCATTAAATCATTTCCTTCTCTTGTTCTTTCACCAACTCCAGCAAAAACTGAAAGTCCACCATGTCCCTTAGCAATGTTGTTAATTAGCTCTTGTATAAGAACTGTTTTTCCAACACCTGCACCTCCAAATAAACCAATTTTACCTCCTTTTGCATACGGCTCAATTAAGTCAATAACCTTAATACCAGTAAATAATACTTCAGTAGATGTTGACAGGTCTTCAAATTTAGGTGGGTCTCTATGTATAGGAAGTCCACTAGATTTTTCAAGTTCTTCCATTCCGTCTATAGCATTGCCAATAACATTAAAAACTCTACCTTTAATATTCTCACCTGTAGGCATTTTAATCGGTGCTCCTGTTGCATTTACTTCAGCACCTCTACTAATTCCATCTGTAGTTTCCATTGAAATTGCTCTTACTGTATCTTCACCAATGTGTTGTTGACATTCTAGAATCAATTTTTGACCATTTTCTCTTGTAATCTCTAAAGAATCGTAGATGTTAGGTAGTCCTTGATTGTTGTTTTCGAATGTTACATCAACTACAGGTCCAATTATTTGTGATACTCTTCCAGTGTTATTTGACATTTTTTTATTTTTTGTCGTTAAAAATTTAGTATTTTATCGTGTGCAAACTTACTATTTTTAAATTGTCTGAATGATATAAATTAGGGTTTAAATTAATTGTTAATTTTGAACACTTTTTTAACAATTTAAAATCTTCAAAATTTAAGTGAAAATATTTGATTCAATTAATAAGTTTCCGTCTAATGTAAAAACAATTGTAACACTAGGCACCTTTGATGGAGTGCATAAAGGTCACATTGCAATTATTAATAGAATTAATGATATTGCAAAAAAGAATAATCTTGAAAGTGTTCTGCTTACTTTCTATCCTCATCCTAGGCATGTATTATATCCTGACGATCAAAATCTTAAATTGATAAATACAATTGAAGAAAAGATTGACTCTCTTAAGCTAACTGGATTAGATAATTTGATTATACACAAGTTTGATAAAGTCTTTTCAAGATTAAAATCTGTAAATTTTATTAGAGATATTCTAGTTGACAAGTTAAATATGAACTATATGATAGTTGGATTTGATCATCAATTTGGTAAAAATAGAGAGGGTTCTTTTGAAGATCTTATTCAGTTTTCTAATCTTTATGATTTTAAAATTGAAAAAATAGAAGCGCAACTTGTTGAAGGAATTTCGATAAGTTCTACTAAAATTCGAAAAGCAATTCAAGCCGGACAAATAGTTAAGGCAAACTCTTATCTATCTTCAACTTATTCAATTACAGCTTCGGTTATTAAGGGAAATAATATTGGGTCGAGTATCGGTTTTCCTACTGCAAATTTAGATGTATCGAATAGATGGAAGATTGTACCAAAAAATGGAGTCTACTTTGTAAGTGTATTAGTGCAAAATAGAAAATATTTTGGTATGTTAAATTTAGGTTCGCGCCCAACTATTGCAGATAGCACATTTGTTATTGAAGTGCATCTTTTTGATTTTAATAAACAAATTTATAATGAGACTTTAAAAGTTAGTTTTCTTAAGAGAATTAGGAGTGAAAAGAAGTTTTTAGATTTGTCAAAGCTGCAGTTGCAACTTAAAACAGATGAAATAGAGTGCAGGTCATTAATTGATAATTTTTGTTAAGTTATAATCTCTAGCTTAGCAAACTTTAATAAAAGTTGTTTTTGACCAACTCCGTTGAAGAAAACAGTTGCTTTTTTATTACTCCCTTCTCCAGAAATACTAATCACTTTCCCTTCTCCAAATCTTGAATGTTTTACATTCATTCCGTTAGAAATTTTACTCAAATCACTTTCTGTAATATTGATATTTTTTGATCTGTTTATGTTGGTGAGTTTTCTTCCTGGATTATTTTTATTTACTGATGTATTTATATTTTCTTTTTTAATCTTAGCGAAAATTTTATGAGGACGAAAATCTTTGTTAATTGATGGTGCTTCATGTTTTTCAATATATTTTTCATCTATTTCATTTATGAATCTGCTTGGATCTGATTCAGTATATTGACCCCATTTAAACCTGCTTCTCGCAAAGGAAAGGAAAAGTCTTTTTTCAGCTCTAGTAATAGCTACATAAAACAACCTTCTTTCTTCTTCTAAATCTTCTTGACTTTGACCACTCATCATGCTTGGAAATAAATTTTCTTCTAAACCTACAACAAAAACATATGGAAACTCTAGTCCCTTTGCAGCGTGAACTGTCATTAAAGTGACTTTGTTTAAATCATCTTTATTATCTAAATCTTGATCAGTTAAAAGTGCAACATCTTTCATGAAATCGGGTAGCTTGTTAAGACTTAGTTCTGCTGTTTGGCTGAAATTCTTTATTCCATTTAATAATTCTTGTATATTTTCAAATCTAGAGGCTCCCTCTGGTGAATTGTCTTTATGAAGGTGATTGAAAATTCCGGATTGCTTTGCAATCTCTTCAGAAACAGTATATGCGTCATTTTGATTAGCACTGATAATAAAGTTATTAATCATTAATGCAAACTCACTGAGTTTTTTTTGGGTTCCGTTATTTATTTTTAAGTTGTGTTTTTCTAAGTTGCTAATAACATCCCAAATTGATTTGTTGATTGAGTTAGCGTAGACGTTTAAAGTCTGAAGTGTAGTTGTTCCAATACCTCTTGAAGGATAGTTAATTATTCTTTTGAATGCTTCTTCATCATTAGGATTTATTGAAAGTCTGTAGTATGCTAAAAGATCTTTTATTTCTTTTCTTTGATAAAATGATAAACCCCCATAGATCTTGTATTTTATATTTCTTTTTCTAAGTGATTCTTCAAGTGCTCTTGATTGCGCATTTGTTCTGTACAAAATTGCAAAATCTTTGTTTAATGCTTCATGCTTAGATTGTATTTCAGAGATTGTATTTGCCACTAATCTTCCTTCATCGTTGTCAGTGTCAGTTTTTACAATTATTATTTTGTCACCAACAGTATTTTCAGTCCAAACATTTTTTTGAATTTGTTTTTCATTATGTTGAATAATACTGTTTGCTGCACTTACTATTGTTGATGTTGATCTATAATTTTGTTCTAGTTTATAAGTTTTAAAGTCTGGATAATCAATTTTGAAGTTTAGAATGTTTTGAATATTTGCTCCTCTAAATGCGTAGATGCTTTGTGCGTCATCACCAACAATACATATGTTTTCATATAAAGCTGCTAATTGTTTGATTATTAAATATTGAACGTGATTCGTATCTTGATATTCGTCTATTAAAATAAATTTGAATTTTTCTTGATATTTTAAAAGTAAATCGGCATGACTAGAAAGAAGTTGATGTGTTTTTAACAAAAGATCGTCGAAGTCCATTGCAGAAGCTTTTTCACATCTTTGAGTATACATTTTATAGATTCTTCCAAATTCAGTTCTTTTAGCTATTTTATCTTGCTGGTTAATTTCTGAATTTGAGTTATAATTATCTGGTGAGATAAAGTTATTTTTAAGTGATGAAATTCTGCTTCTAATAATTCCGGGCTTGTAATATTCTTTGTCTAAATTTAACTCTTTAATAATACTTTTGACTAAACTTTTTGAATCATCCGTATCATAAATTGTAAAGTTAGTTGGATAGTTTATCTTTTCAGATTCAGCTCTTAGTATTCTAGAAAATACTGAATGAAATGTGCCCATCCAAATGCTCTTTGAAATAGATTCTCCAACAATAGACTCAATTCTATTTCGCATTTCTTTTGAGGCTTTATTTGTAAAAGTTAAAGACAGTATGTTAAAAGGGCTTACTCCATTTTTTAAAAGGTGAACAATTCTATAGGTTAGAACTCTAGTTTTGCCAGATCCAGCTCCTGCAATAACCATTAAAGGTCCTTTTACATGCTTTACTGCCTTTTGTTGATCTATGTTTAGTTCTTGAAGGTATGATTCCATTTTAAAATTTAGGATTCCAAAAATAGTAATTATGTCATATGATTTTTGTCCTATTTTATTTTTTTTTAAACATGTAAGATTATGTTTTGAAAATAGTAAATCTTGTTTTATATTTTGTATTTTTGTGGAAAATAAGTCTGAATATGAGAAAATTGTTGTTTATTTTGTTCATTAGCTTTTCATTTTTAAGAGTTGATGCGACACATTTGATGGGTGGTGAGATTACTTGGGAATGTATTAAAGACCCAGCAAGTCCCGATTTAGGAAAGTATATTTTTACTATGAAGCTTTACCGTGATTGTGATGGAACAACACTTAGTCAATTTGCTGAGACTATACAGGTTTGGGCTGATGGAGTGAATTTTCAAAATATTAATTGTGATTTTATTTCTAACACAGATATATCACCATTATGTGATGTTGCGAACAGTGGAAATGCTCAGTTAGATTGTTATGGTTTTAATCCAGCTGGAGCTGTTGAGGAATATGTTTATCAATCTTT
>JABICI010000058.1 GCA_018652335.1 Flavobacteriales bacterium | reverse complement strand
TGCAAGATTCAATTTACGACGATTCAAACTTAAAAACTCATATAGATTCAGCTAATATGTTTGCAATTCGATTAGAAGCCTTAGACGCAAACTCTCCAATGGACTTAGCGTACAACGATAAAGTTCATCCATTTATTGAAAGCTACTTAGGAAGGAATAGAGCTTTAATCTCAAGAATGCTAGGCTTTAAAAAACTTTATTTTCCTTTGTTTGAGTCTTTACTAGATAGCTACGAATTACCTTTAGAATTAAAATATCTAGCAATCGTAGAGTCTGCATTAAATCCTAAAGCTAAATCTCATTCAGGAGCTACTGGACTTTGGCAATTCATGTACCTTACGGGAAGAGAATATAATTTGAATGTTACCTCTTACATAGATGAAAGACAAGATCCTATTAAATCTACTCAAGCAGCATGCGAATACTTTTTAAAACTATATGATAGCTTTGGAGATTGGAATTTAGTTTTAGCTGCGTATAATGGTGGTCCAGGATATTTACAGCGGAAAATTAATAGTATTGGTTCAAATAATTTTTGGGACCTTTATCCACATTTGAGAAGAGAAACAAGAAATTATATTCCAACTTTTATTGCAGTAAATTATGCCATGGAGTTTGCTGAGGAACATAATATTAAATCTCAAAATCCAAAAATCAATTTATCAGATACTGATACAATTGTAATCGCTCAACAAGTCGATATTAATACACTTTCTAAGATGTTGTGTTTAAATAATGAAACACTAAAATATTTTAATCCATCAATTAAAAAAGATGTTTTTCCCAAAAATAGCATCATAGTATTACCATCTTATGCAAAGAATGATTTCTTGAATAATAAAGAGAATAACTATGCTTTTATTGATGCCGTTGACTCAAAAGAAATTTTGATAAATGAAAAAAGATTACTTTACACAGTTGAACAAGGAGATTATCTTGGAAGAATTGCAAAGGAACATGACGTTAAGATATATGAGATAAAAAATTGGAATAAACTCACTAGTAGCAAGCTTAGTATTGGCAAAAAGTTAGTTTTGTTCGTTAAAGATAAAACTAATATTACAACTTCTACATCTGTCAAAAATACCCGAGTTTATATAGTTCAACGTGGAGATACACTATGGGGAATTGCAAAAAAATTTAATGGCCTTAGTGTTAGAAAAATTAAATCATTAAATAATTTGTTAGATGATCATTTAAAGCTAGGCACTAAAATTATAATTCCTACAATCTAATGAGAATTTGTTTTATTTCTCTACTTTTATTTCTTAGCTGTTCAAATGCAACAAAAACATTACCTAACTCGACAGGGAAAATTTCTGAAGTAATCTTTGTTTCTGATGATAATCTCTGGCAAGATATTTTACAAAAATTAGTTGTAAAAACTTTTGGAAGGCCTATTAATGGAACTAATTATGATGAGAATTTATTCAAAATTATTCAAATTAACTTTAGTGAATTTAAATCTATATTAAAAACACATAAAAATATCGTCATAATTTCTGATGAAGCAATAAATTCTAGTGAATTTGACAAATGGGCTGTTGGTCAGTATGTTAATCAATTGAGATGGACTAACTCTCCTCAAAATACAATCAAAGATCTTGAAAAGCTATGTTCAATATATAAAAATCGTGAAATTCAGTATGTTCGAGAATTGTTAAAAAAATCTTCGAATGAGGAACTAGAGAGAAAATTCTCAATAAATTTTAAAAATTCTATTGTTATTCCGAAAGAATATAAGACTGTTATGTTCACTGATTCATTTTTTTGGGCAAGCTATGATCCAAATAATTCAGATGAAATTAAGAACATATTATCATTTAGTTTTAAAAAAAATGACACTAATTTTCATTCACAAGTGTTATCAAAAACAGATAGTATATTTAAGCTTTATCTTGCTGGTTCTAATGAAGGAAGTTATGTGAGAATTGAACCACTTTACAAACCTATTATCTCTAAAAATATTTATCGTGGTTTATGGAGATTAGAAGGGGGCTTTATGGGAGGGGCCTTTTTAATTAAAACGTATTTTCCTCTAGAAGATAAAAAAGACAAAATTCACGTAAATGTAGGTGTAATTTTCGCACCACAAAGTCCAAAAAGAAAATATATTAAAGAATTTGAAGCTATTTTATAATTAAGTTTTCTCTATTAATTTTGCCGTCACCTTCGATACTAACTACATAGTATCCACGTCGTAAATTTGATACATTAATAATTTTTGAAGATGAAGTTGTTATTTTTTGTCCTGTAATGTTATATATAGTAACAGTAATATTTTTTTCATCTGTTATTATCGTTATTTCATCTTCTGCTGGATTTGGATAGATATTAAAATTTATGATGCTTTCATTAAATGTACTGACTCCTGAAAGTATATTTAAAGGACTTTCCCAAACTCCCCTTCCGTATGTTGCTGCACTAATAGTACCTTCATCGTAATGAATCTCTAATTCTTTAACAATCACATTAGGAAGTCCATTGTTATATTGAACCCACTCTGTCATTGTGTTGTCTTTATGATAAACACCGACATCTGTGCCAATGTATAAATCATCTTTTGCACTTCCTTGATAAACAATGCAATTTACAGGCAAACCTGGCAAGTTACTACCAGATATATTAGTCCAATTTACACCTGCATCAATAGTCTCATATACTTTATTTGTATTATTATAGTCAGAAAAAGTTACCCATGCTCGGTCAGCATCTGTTGTAGAAACAGCGATATCAGTAATATTATAATTTGGTAATCCTGGTTTTATGTAGTTCCAAGTTACTCCAGCATCTTTAGTAACTTTTATTTTACTATATGATGCAGCATAGATATAATTTTCATCAGATGGTGCAAGAGCAATATTTCTAATATC
>JABICI010000064.1 GCA_018652335.1 Flavobacteriales bacterium | reverse complement strand
TGAATCAAAAGCACTGAAATGATGAGGCTTTTAAATGGTCTAAGTTAGTAAAAAGTGAGATATTTAAGGCATAAATTAGGGCAACTCTTGTTAATTATAAACTGCAACCAAGCAAAAATGGAATTTTCAACCAAAATTCTCAACCCAAACAAGATATCGAGGGGTGTAGGGTAATAGTATTTATCTTAAAATCTTCTCCATTTTACGACCTTTCGCCAATTCATCTACCAACTTATCCAGGTATCTTACCTGTCGGACTAATGAATGATCAATTTCCTCAATACGATAACCGCATATCACGCCTTTTATCAGATAAGCATTAGGATGCAAGTTTGCCTGTTGAAAGAAGGTTTCAAAAGTTGCTTCTTGACTGATCAATTCTTGTAATCTATTTTTATCAAATCCTGTCAACCATTCTATGGTCTGGTGAAGTTCTTCTTTTGTTCTTCCTTTTTTCTCTACCTTACTTATGTAATGCGGATAAACAGATCCAAAGGTCAGTTTCTCCATTCGTTTAATGTGTTCAGCTGTAAGTTTCATTATATCCTAACTTAGCTTTTAACTCAATTTAATCTATTTTTTTTAAGGCTTCAACTAATTGAAATTCTTTGTCAAATCTTTCTTTCATACCACCTTTTTCTTTAAGTAAGATATATCCATAAGATTTTGATCCAATTGCAATTTTATCCCCATAGCGAGTATCATACCAATATTGATCACCTTTACTATCAATAATTACTTGGTATCTACCATTTTGATTTTCTTCCTCATGATTATCAAATCCCATTAATAAAAACAAGTTTACTGTTGTTAATATTCCAATTAAAAAACTCTTAATGTCTAATTTCATAGCTCTCTCCTTATTTGTTTTAATAAATATACCTGAATAGCCTTTTAAAATAAATACTAATTAATCTTTAAAAAGAAAGAAAGCGATAAGAGAACCAACTCCAGTCCCAAGGAAGAATGTTTGAAATAAATCTGCACCAGAAACTCCATAGAATACTGCACCAGCTAAATTAGCATCTCCATAAATAAAGTTTCCGCTAATGAAGTAATGAGTGAAACTAGCTATATCGTCAACACGAGAGAGGTGTTGATATCCCATAGAAAACCAAACTATAAAAGCAATTAAACCTATTACTGCAAACTTTTTTTGTAAATCGTTCATAAGTAGATGTAGGAACAAATTATCATTTATTCGTCCTTATAATTCTCTTCGAGAATTCCTTTCTCTTTTAAAGTTTTTATAAGTTTGTCCAACCGAACAAATGCTACCATTCCTAGCATCCCAAAAACAAAACCTATTACTGCCATACCTTCCATAATTATCTCCTTAGCTACCTTTATTTATTGCCGAAACCTATTCAAGTAAACGAAAATTTTCAACCTTAATCTCTAATACCACAATTAATTACTAGTTAAAAATCCAACAAAAATTGTGCAATATTCATATACAAAATAAAAACTAATTATTAGTTTTAAGATAACGCTACCGAAAAATCCAATGAAAGATCCAAATGCTATTTTTAATGCTTTTTTAGTATTGTTGTTGTATTCAATAGATGCACCAATAAACGCGCCAATAAATGTTCCAATAATAAACCCTATTGGCGGTATAAATAACCCAATTAAAAATCCAATTGTGCTTCCTATGAGTGATAGCTTTCTACCTCCAAATAGTTTCACACCATAGAATTGTATAAAATTTTCAATGATTGAGAAAAAAAATACAACTACCCCCCATATCATTAATGTATTCAATGGTAGTGATTGATCAATTGAGCTTATTAAAATAATAATAGATATATAAGCTAGTATTGGTCCAGGAATAACAGGAATAATACTTCCAATTAAACCCATCAATAAGGTTATTAAACTGATAAACAAAAGAAGATAATCAAATATCGACATTATAGTATGAAATTAAGTAGAGGGTTAATAAGGTAGTAATCAAATTTATAAAAAAATTATCAATCACAACCATATGCTTTAAATCTCTCATCGCCCACTTCCAATTAAAATGTAAAGTTAACTTTACATTTTACACTATTTCATATATATTCATATATCATGAAATTCAAAAAAATACTATTATACTTACTTCTGTCAATCACCTTCGTACAAGGACAAGGCAAGTCTTACAAAATTCTCAGTACAAATATTGAATCAAATATCCTGAAAGAAGGAATAGTTGAAATACAAGAAACAAGAGTATTTAGTTTCAAGGGAGATTATTCTTTTGTGTATAGAGATATTCGTAAAAAAGGGTATGACCAATTGTATGATATTCAAGTATTTGAAGGAGATAAACCCTATTTAAATACCGAAACAGAAGAAGAAGGAAATTTTAGAATTGAATCAAGAGATAAATATTACCGTATTTATTGGTATCACTCGTCAATAGATGAGGATAAAACATTTATCTTGAAGTATAAACTAAAAAATCCTTTTACTGTTGGAAAAACAGATGCACAATTTCGTTGGGTGTATTTAGATGATAAGTTTGATAAGCGTCCAGGAAAGTTAAATTTCACACAAAACTTAGATGGTGACATAGATACTAATACGCTATACTATTCTGTTGAACAACCAATTAGATCTAAGAAGTATGAATCCTCAGTAAAAGAGAATGGTCTTTTTGAACTATATTCTGATACTTTTACTGGTAATACTGTTTTACAATTACGTACAATATTTCCGAAGTCATACCTATCAATTTCATCTATAAATAATGAGCAGTTTTCGCTTGCTGGATTGCTATTGGAAGAAAAAAATCAAAGAACAGCCTCTTATGGCGTTATTGCAATGGCATTGCTTTCTTTGCTATTCGGAATAACTTTTTATAGACGGTATTTAAAGGAGCATCATATACCAATTGATGAAAACCAAAGCTTTGCAGAATTTCCATCTAAGCATCATCCAGTCTTAATTGGATGGCTTATATGGCGCTATCCAAGCGTTAGTCCATTCGGGATTCTGGCAACCTTATTTGAATTAGCTAGTAAGAAAAAAGTTCATCTTGAAACGGTTGAATCGGGTAAGTGGATTTTTAAATCAAAGAAATTAAAAGTAGATGTTATCAATCCAGATACATCCGATTTATCTAATAGTTTTTCAAAATTATTGCTTGATAGAATTTTAACTATTGGAACTAACACCTATTTCTCAAAAATATGGCAAAAATATTCATTCTCAAACTCTAAATGGAACAAAAATCGTACTAAAGAAATTAAGAAATTAGAATGGTTAGATACTTCTGGAGATCAAGAAAGAAGAACTGCGATATCTCTTGAGATAGTTCTTTTTGTCTCTATGATTGGATTGGGTATTTTTTATAAAACATTTTGGGCATTGCTTAGCATTATTCCATTCACACTATTTATTATTATTGTTATGGGATCAAGATTATCTGAAAAGGGCAGAGAATTGCATTTAATGTGGCATGCATTTGGTGATGCTTTGCAGGAAAATAAGCTAAATATACAAGACTTTGATCCTGATCTTTTATTGCAGTATTGTATCATCATGGGCATGCAAGGTGAAAAGCTTAAGCATGTTATCGATCAAGCGCATGAAGGTGGGCATGCATATATGTGGTATGGAGGAGGCACTCCTTCTGACGTATCATCTATCACTGCAGGTATTACTGATATTGCAACTACAGGAACTGCTATTTCTGCATCATACGGCGGTGATGGCGGCGGCGGAGCTGGCGGCGGCGGAGCTGGCGGCGGTGGCGGCGGTGGCGCTGGGTAGTAGCTCTTTTAATCTTCAGCTTATTATTCCAATAGTGTTCCCTTATATTTTTGAAACTCAGTAATTATCAAAGAAGTAATGGATTCAATGCAAATATTTTTTCTGAGTCAATACAGTTAATTGAGAGTAAAGTTTTACCTGAATTAAACAAATAACAACATTAATTTCTTAGTATATATTACAGTAAAAAATTTAAAACAATAAAAAAATCGAGATTAATCATGAAAAATAAACTATTAATATTTTTGATACTATCATCTGTTATATTTCCATGGGGGAAAACTGGACATCGGGTAACCGGCGAAGTAGCTGAATCATATTTAAGTGAAAAAACAAAACAAGAAATTAAAAATATCCTTGTTGATTCGTCACTAGCTACAGCCAGTACATGGGCAGATGAGATGCGCTCAAATCCTGATTTTAAAATATATGATGTATGGCATTATGCAAATATACCTCTAGATACAGAGTACTCCGAGATTCAAGAATCTAAGAATGAAGATATTGTTCAAGCAATTAAGCTTTGTAAAAGTAAATTAAAAAGTTCAGATATCTCTAAAGAGGAAAAAGCTTTCTATCTTCGATACTTAATCCATTTCATTGGAGATATTCATCAACCTATGCATGTTGGAAGAGCAGAGGACAGAGGAGGTAACAGTATTAAGTTACAATGGTTTGGAAATCCCAGCAATTTACACAGAGTGTGGGATAGTGAAATGATTAATTCATATATGATGAGCTATACTGAGCTGGCCTTTCATTTAAATGCTAAGTTTGATAGTAAAGAAGTACAGATTCTTTCAGAAGATCAGTGGATATATGAATCACATCAACTGGTAAAAAAAATCTATGCCGAAACAAAAGATGGTGATTATATAGGATATGATTATATCTATCAAAATTTTGATCTTGTCAAGTCACAATTATTTATTGCCGGTGTTCGATTAGGATATACATTGAACAATATTTTTGACGAGT
>JABICI010000068.1 GCA_018652335.1 Flavobacteriales bacterium | reverse complement strand
TATTGATGCATGTGGATTAGACGGGTATTTAAGTACATCAGGTCCATTTACATTATTTGCTCCAACAGACGCTGCTTTTAATTTATTGCCAGCTGGAACAGTAGCTGCTTTATTAAATGATATTCCACAATTAACGAATATTCTAAAACATCATGTAGTAGCTGACAGTGTAATGTCAACAATGTTATCAAATAATCAAGTTGTAACAACTTTATTAGGAACTGATATAACAGTAACAATTAATGCTAATGGAGTATTTATTGACAATGCGCAGGTAATTGTTGCAGATTTAGTTGCTGATAATGGAGTGGTGCATGTAATTGATGCAGTATTATTACCTCCAGCACCATCTAACTCAATTTATGATATAGTATCTAACTCAGCTGATCACACTACATTAAAGGCTGCCATAAATGCATGTGCACTAGATGGTACTCTTTCAGGCCCTGGTCCATTTACATTATTTGCTCCAACTGATGCCGCTTTCGATTTATTGCCAGCAGGAACAGTAGCTGCATTATTAAATGATATTCCACAGTTAACAGATATTCTGTTACATCATGTAGTAGGAGATAGTGTAATGTCAGGAATGCTAACGAATGGTCAAGTAGTCTCTACTTTAAATGGAACAGTTACAATTACTGTTAACAAAGGTATATTAGTAGACAATGCAATGGTTACAGTAGCAGATATTGTAGCTGATAATGGAGTTGTCCATGTCATTGACGCAGTATTATTGCCCTCAACAACATCAACTGAGAATTTAATTACAGAAGTAAATCGTGAGTTTTTATATTCAGTGAATATCTTAGGAAAGAAAGTGAATAAAGATACAAGAGATCAAGTTCTTTTCGATATTTACAGCAATGGTGATGTAATAAAACGTTTAATAAAATAATGAATAATCAAGTAAGGTAAAAGATACAACAAGTTTTAATTAATAAAAGGTTAATAAAAAGAAATACATTTTTTACCTTACTTTTATTCCAAATAATCAAAATATGAAACATATACTAGTAATAATTATGATACTAACTTCAACATTATCTCAAGCTAAGGAATCATTTTACGACATTCAATTAAATGATATTAATGGAAAACAAATCGACCTCAAATCATTTGAAGATAAATATATTCTTTTTGTTAATGTTGCATCAAAGTGTGGTTTCACAAGTCAATACACAGACTTAGAAAAATTACATCAAAAATATCAGAATGATTTAGTAGTTATAGGATTGCCATGTAATCAATTTGGTGGACAAGAGCCAGGAGATGCTGAGGAAATAAAGAACTTTTGTTCATCCAATTACGGAGTTACATTTATTATATCTGAGAAAATCGAAGTTAAAGGTGAAGGTATGCATCCACTTTACCAGTGGTTGACTCAAAAAGATCTAAATGGAAAAACAAGCAGTACTGTTAAGTGGAATTTTCAAAAATATTTAGTAAATAAAAGCGGTGAGCTTTTGAGTTATTTTTATTCAATGACTGGTCCTCTTAGTAACAAAATCACTTCTTTAATTGAATAATATTTTAATCTTTTAAATAAAAAAATGTTTGCAAATAAAAACTGTGTGCCATGTCAAGGAGGGATACCCCCACTTGATAAAAGTCAAATTTTAAGATACAACAAACTAATCAGTGATGATTGGTTTGTTGTTGATGAAAAAAAACTAGTTAAAAACTTTGTGTTTAGCACCTTTAATCAGGCTATATTTTTTTCAAATAAAGTAGCTGAACTTGCTACATTAGAAGGGCATCATCCTTACATTCATATAAATTTTAAAACTGTAAAAATTAATTTGTTTACTCACAAGATTGATGGCTTACACGAAAATGATTATTTAATGGCAAAAAAGATTGATACTCTAATATAGTTTTCTTTATGTTTCTTATAATCAATAGTTATTTTGATTAAATACTTCTGGAAATATCGTTATTTAAATTTCATTTTAATAATCTTTGGCTGTATTTTGAGTTTATACAACTTACAATCTTTTAAAGTTTATTTTGATAGCGAAAGAATAATTGAATTATCAAATGTTGATAAAGATATAATCGAAAAATCAATTGATGATAGTAATTTATTATTGTTAGGTGTAAAATTAGATGAAGAGTTTTCTTATGTATCTGCTAAATCAATTAAGGATGTTATTGATCAGTTAGACTCAAATTATTATGTGAAATCTGTTAAAAGTATTTTTAATGAAAGAGTCTTGTTAAGTGAGTCATTCATTCCAATACCAATTAAGTTAGTTAGTTTAAAATCTGCTGATAACTTTAATAATTCATTAAACAATATAAAAAATTTTAAAAGTCATTTTATTTCTAAGGACTTGAAAAATTTACTTTTTGTCATTAAATGTAAGAATTTAGTCGATGAGGAACTGAAAATTGATTTTATAAATGATTTAGAAATAAAATTTTCAAATATTTCTAGAGCAAATATAAATGTGACTGGCCAGATCAAATCAGAGATATACATGAAGCAAAAGATTTTAAATGAGATTATCATTTTCATTATTTTCAGTGTTCTTTTGTGTAGTGTAATGTTATGGTATTTTATCAGAAGTATAAAGCTGGTCTTTACATGTGTTTCTTCAATAATATTATCAATTTGTTATTCTTTTTCAATATCTAATTTTTTATTTGGTGGAATTGAACTGATAATGATAATAATTCCTGCCATTATTTTTATTATAACAATTTCTGACTTTATGCATCTACTCAATCATAAACATCTTACAAGTAATAAATATAAATTGTTTAATTATCAACTCTTAAATATTGGTAAGCCAGTATTTTTAACTTCATTAACAACAGCTATTGGTTTTTTGAGTTTTACTTTTGGTTCTTTTGAACCATTAATG
>JABICI010000021.1 GCA_018652335.1 Flavobacteriales bacterium | reverse complement strand
AATATTATCGAAAATTTATAGTTTAATTGGGTATAATAATAAAGCCGGAGGAACATTCCCAACTGGTGGAAGTATGAGTAATTTTATGTCATTAGTCATGGCTAGAGATAAAGTAAATACTATTTCTAATAAGTCTAATAAAAAGAGGTTGATTGCTTATAGTTCTGAGAATTCACATTATTCGATTTCAAAAAATGCATCATTTAGTGGAATTGGGAAAGAAAATGTGAGGTATATTAAATCTGATCAATATGGAAGGATTTGTAAAGATGATTTTGAAAATCAAATTAATAATGATATTTCTAATGGATTTTTACCGTTTTATTTAAATGCTACAGCAGGAACTACTGTACTATGTGCATTTGATAATATTGAGGAGCTAGTACCAATTTGCAGAAAACATGAAATCTGGATACATTTGGATGGAGCTTTTGGTGGTGCAGTAATTTTCTCAGAAAAATATAAATATTTAGTGAAAGGAATAAATTTTACAGATTCTTTTTGCTTTAATGCACACAAGACCCTTGGGGCACCAATTAGCACCTCTTTGCTTGTTGTTAAAGATAAAAATGATTTATATAATTCATTTAATAACAGTGCATCATATTTATATCAAACACACGACTCTGATTTTAATTTGGGTCAAACATCATTCGAATGCGGAAGGAGAAATAATGCGCTCAAGCTATGGACAATGTGGAAAGCAATCGGATCAAAAGGTATAGCTAAAATTATTAATCATGAATTTAAACTTGCTAATTTTGCAAGAAACTATGTTATTAATAATTCAAATTATAAAATATATAGTTTTGAGAATTCTCTCTCTATTTGTTTTAATTATAAAAATTTTGATCCTGAAGATTTATGTACTCAATTGTATGAGAACAACTTACTAATGGTCGGATTTGGACATTTTCATGCTAATAAATTTATTAGATTAGTAACTGTTAATAGCGAGAACTCTACTAATAATTTGTCGAATTTTTTTCAGATACTAGAAGAGTATTGCGAAAGAAATGAAGCCAACATAAAAAAGGTATAAATTAAAATGGGAAATAATCAACAAGACTTCATCATTAGTTTAGCTTGGCCTGAAGGTATGGTTGTTTCAGCAGGATCCTGGTATGATTTTTTTGCATCCAAAAATGGTAAGTATAGGGTTGGTCATTCTGCCCTTTTACTTATTAATTCAAAAACAAATAAAACTACTTATTTTGATTTTGGCAGATACCATACTAAGCAAGGATTTGGTAGAGTTCGTGATTTTTCAACTGACCCAGATTTAGTAACTATAGATGCAGATATCAATAACGGAGAAATAAATAATCTTAAATCAATATTATTGCAAATTTCAAATAATAAATCGACACATGGAGAAGGAATGATGTATGCTTCAGTAATTAAAAATATTGATTTTAACTTAGCTTTAAAATATGCTAAGAAAATTCAAGATAAGGGGATGATTCCTTACGGACCATTTTGTTGGAATGGGACTAATTGTTCACGATTTGTTTCTTCAGTTATTATTGCATCACAACCTCCAATTTTAAAAAAAATTAGATTAAAGTTTCCATTTTGTATTTCACCGTCTCCAAAAAGAAATGTTTGTATTACTAATTACCAATATTATTATGTAAATAAAAATATTTGTCAAATCTCTCAGAAAAGTAAATTAAAAGCATATTTTAGTAGTATTGAAAATAATGAATAAACCAAGCAATATAAAACAAAATGCTCAGCTTATTAGCGGTGTTGGGGCTAGTTCATGGTTTACAATTTCGGCAGAAAAAAATTTATATAGAATTGAACGATTCTCATTAGTAGGAGAGTTAGAATGCTCTAGGCTTTTTATGGTAAAACAAAGCAATTTTGACATTAACTTACCTTTTGAGTTTACTTACCTTTCTCATTGCAAAGAATGTTCTATTATTCAAAATGATATTACCTTTAAATTTTATACTAATGACTATTAAAATATATGGAGCAGACTGGTGTTCTGATTGTATTGTTGCAAAAAATTTTCTAAGCTCTCATCAGATTCAGTTTGATTACATTGATATAATGGATAATGATATTGCTATTAAAATGATTGAAAAAATAAATAATGGGAAAAGAATTATTCCTACTATTCTTGTAGATGATAAGGTTTATGTAAATCCTGGAATTAGTGAATTAATGAAAATTATCTCAAAATAAATACTATTATAACAACAAATTGACTAATGAGTGATTTTATTAAACATGAATGTGGTGTTGCCTTACTAAGACTATTAAAGCCTTTAGATTTTTATCAAAAAAAATATGGCACCTCTTTATATGCATTGAATAAAATGTATTTATTGATGGAAAAACAACATAATAGAGGGCAAGACGGAGTAGGAATTGCCAATATTAAGTTAGACATTGATGTTGGGAAAAGATATATTAGTCGTAAAAGATCTGTAGCTACTAACCCACTTCAGGATGTATTTGAACAGATAAACAAGAGGTTTGTTGAATTAGAGAAGAAAGATCCGACTAAATTAAAAGATCCAGAATGGATGAAACAAAATCTTCCGTTTACTGGAGAATTATTTTTAGGACATTTAAGATATGGGACATTCGGAGGCAATACTATTGAGCAATGTCATCCTTTTCTACGCCAGAACAATTGGAAAACAAGAAATATTGCATTAGCAGGTAATTTTAATATGACAAATGTTGATGAACTTTTTCAACAATTAGTCGATTTAGGCCAACACCCAAAAGAAATGGCTGATACTGTTACTATATTAGAAAAGATTGGACATTTTTTAGATGAAGAAAACGATAAAATATATTACAATAATAAAGATAAATTCAACAAAAAAGATATTACAAGGGTAATTGAAGATGAAATAGATTTACAAGATATACTAATTCAATCAGCTAAATACTGGGATGGTGGTTATGTAATTTGCGGTTTACTTGGTCATGGAGATGCTTTTGCATTAAGAGATCCAAATGCTATTAGGCCTGCGTATTATTACAAAGATAATGAGGTTGTAGTTGTAGCTTCTGAAAGACCAGTAATTCAAACTGCCTTTAATGTCAAATCTGATAATATTTTTGAGATAAAAAGAGGACACGCCCTAATTATCAAAAAAGACGGTACTGTTCATGAAAAGCTAATTTGTAAACCTGAAAAGAGAACTGCTTGTTCATTTGAAAGAATATATTTTAGTAGAGGAAATGACAAAGACATTTACAATGAAAGACTAGAACTTGGAAAGAGAATTTTCCCGAAAGTATTAGAATTGATTGATAATGATATGAAAAACACGGTTTTTTCTTATATACCTAATACCGCAGAGGTAAGTTATTTTGGCCTTATTAAAAGTTGTAATACATATTTGAATAAAGTTAAAACAAGAAAAATACAGGCCTTAGGTAATAACAGATGTGATGAAGAAATTGCTAAGATTATGTCTATATCTCCAAGAGCTGAAAAAATTGCAATTAAAGATGCAAAACTTAGAACATTTATAACATCTGACAATAGTAGAGATGATTTAGTTGCACATGTTTATGATGTCACGTATGGGAAGGTAACTCCAAACGATAATTTAGTCATTATTGATGATAGTATCGTAAGAGGAACTACTTTAAAACAATCAATTATCAGAATTCTAGATAGACTTGGCCCCAAAAAAATAATTGTAGTATCATCTGCACCACAGATAAGATATCCTGATTGTTATGGAATAGATATGGCTAAAATGGGAGATTTTATAGCCTTTAATGCAGCAGTACATTTATTACAGGATACAAATCAAAAGCAGATATTATCTGAAATATATAAGAAATGCAAAGAGCAAGAGAATTTACCGAAAGAAAAAATTAAAAATTTCGTAAAGGAGATCTACCAACCATTCACTGCTGAGCAAATTTCAAAAAAAATATCAGAACTTCTTACTCCGCTAGGCACTAAAGCACAAGTTGAAATTATTTACCAATCAATATCAGATTTACATAATTCATGTCCTAATCATCAAGGTGATTGGTATTTCACAGGAAATTATCCAACACCTGGAGGAAACAAAGTAGTTAATAAAGCTTTTATTAATTATATAGAAGGAAAAAATTCTCGAGCCTACTAACTTTATCTCTTCTCAGTAGTATATACTTTCCCATGCCACCAAAATCTTTGTTCTTTTGATGATCCATATTGCTCAACAGCCATATCAAATGCTGAACCAAATGAGTGCATATCCATTACTGGTAACGGTGTACCTAAGTATTCTTTCATGCCTAATTCCTTAACTATTGTGTTTGGATCTTTAATTGCATTCTCTAACTCTAAGCTAGCTAATTCCTCAGCTGTCATTTTTTCCGCATGCTTAGGAGCAATTGTCATTTCATCTATAAGATGACTAGCCCCAGCAAACTTATCAATAATAAACATTGTATATCGAATGTCAACTGAAATCGTTCTTTGTATTTCTTTTTCAAATGCGATATCTCCACTCATTGCCTCCCAATTTCCATCAAAAGCTGTCCCAACAATCTCTCCCCAAGCATTAATTACGGGAGAACCTGAATTTCCACCAGTTATATCATTATTTGAAATGAAATTTACTCTTAGATTACCATCTTTATCTGCATATTTTCCATAATCGCCTATTTCATATAATTCTTT
>JABICI010000022.1 GCA_018652335.1 Flavobacteriales bacterium | reverse complement strand
AATCTGTCATTAACGAGGCTAATCAAAGAAAAATGATATCTATTGATGCAACATGTCCTTTAGTTACTAAGGTACACAATGAAACGGTAAGACACTACAATCTTGGAAGACATATTTTACTAGTTGGTCATAAAAATCATCCTGAAGTTACTGGCACAATGGGACAAGTGCCAAAGGAATTTGTTACTTTAATTGAGACAGAAGAAGACGCGCTTAATGTTAAAGTATCAGAAACCCAAAAAATAGCCTATGCAACACAAACAACACTTTCGTTGGATGACACAGCAGCAATTCTTAAAATTTTAAAATTAAGATTCCCAGATATTAAGGGTCCTAACTCTGAAGATATTTGTTATGCTACTACTAATAGGCAAACTGCTGTAAAATCAATGGCTAAACTTTGTGATATAATTTTAGTAATTGGTGCAAAAAACTCATCTAATTCTTTGCGATTAGTTGAAGTAGCTATAGCTCACGGTGTTAAAGTGGCTAAACTCATACCAGACATAGAGACATTAGAAGAGTTTTTGAATACTTTTGAAGCTCACACTACACCAAATATAGGTTTGACAGCAGGAGCATCAGCTCCAGAAACATTAGTTCAAGTGTTAATATCAAAGCTAAAGAAAAACTTTGAAGTTAATCTCTTAGATCATGAAGTGACAAAAGAAAATGTAAAATTCAATTTACCTAAAATGTTAAGATAAAGTAACTAGGATTTAAAATTGGCTGTTTATACTAAATTAAATGAAGAACAAATAATTGATTTTCTAAAATTATATAACATTGGAACATTAATCCATTTTAATGGAATAACTGAGGGAATTGAAAATAGTAATTTCTATTTAGAAACTTCAAAAGGTAAGTATATTCTTACAATATTTGAAAAGAGAGTTGATCAAAAAGATATTCCTTTTTTTATAAATATTATGAAACATTTAAGTAGTCGAGAGTTTCTTTGTCCAAACCCTATTATGGATATTCAGGAAAACTATCTCCAACATTTACAAAATAAACCAGCTATTATAGTTAGTTTTCTTAATGGGAAATCTAAAACGAAATTAACAAATGAGGACTGTTTCAATGTAGGTTCTCATATGGCCTCTATGCATATTAAAAGTAATAACTTCCAAGGAAGAAGAAAAAATACACTTTCAATATCAGGCTGGGATGAGTTAATAAAAAATTGTAGTGAGACCATACCTACTAGTACTTTAAATAATATAGAACCTAATATATTAGAAGAAATACAAGATTCATTTAATTTCTGTAAAAAATATTGGCCTAATGCATTACCTCAAGGCTTTATACATGCAGACTTGTTCCCCGATAATATTTTTTTTGATGATAATAAAATATCTGGCGTTATAGATTTTTATTTTTCCTGTAATGATATCCTTGCATATGATCTTGCTATAGCTGTAAATGCTTGGTGCTTTGAAGATAATCAAACATTTAATAATAAAAAATTTGAGAAATTAATGAAAGGTTATTGTTCTTTAAGAAACTTAAGTCCAAAAGAACTATTTTATTTGCCACTTCTTTGTCAAGCAGCTGCAATGAGGTTCCTACTAACAAGGTTATACGATTGGGTTCACACTCCTAAAAGCGCTTCTGTCGTTCCTAAAAACCCAAACGAGTACATAATAAAATTAAGATACCATAAACAAATTGTAATTAATCAAAATTATGATGAGAGTCCAAAATGAATAATAAATTAAAGATTTATACTGACGGTGCTTGTTCTGGTAACCCTGGAATAGGTGGATGGGGAGCTGTTTTAATCAATGCTAACACGGGTGAAGAAAAATATCTGTCTGGTGCTGAAAACGTAACTACAAATAATAAGATGGAACTAACTGCTACAATAGAATCTCTTAAATCTATTAATAAACCAAGCGAAATTGAATTATACACAGATTCACAATATGTAAAAAATGGTATTAATATATGGATAATTAATTGGAAAAATAATGGATGGAAAACTGCAAGCAAAAAGACCGTAGCAAACAAAGAACTATGGATTGAACTAGATACAATAGTTCAATTCCATAATGTACAATGGTTTTGGGTTAAGGGACACTCAGGTAATCATTATAATGAAATTGCAGACCAACTTGCTGTAAAAGCTATGAATAATTAAATTATAAGATACAAATATTATTATAAATTACTAAGTACATTTTCAGCAGATGAAACTTCAAAGGCTCCAACTTCTTCTAAAAAAAGGTGAGTGATAATATTACCATCAACTATCATTGCAAATCTTTTTGACCTATGCCCCATAACTTT
>JABICI010000028.1 GCA_018652335.1 Flavobacteriales bacterium | reverse complement strand
ATAACTGTCTATTTTTTGCTTAGACAATTCAAATTTATTGGAATCGAGAATAGCATTAACTTTGTTTTCTTTAAGAAATTTAATTTCCTCTAACAAAGCATCTCTCTTTCTATTACTTTTTTTATTATTTAATATAATAAAGTAAATTAATAAGAGTATTAAAACTATTGAGATGAAAATTATAACAGCTATTTTCTTAATTTGATTTAATTTAAGAATATTTTTCTCTTTCTCATTTTCTAGTTGAGATTCAAACAATATTTTTTCGTATTCATTTTTTACATTTTCTCTAGCTATTGAATAACTGTCGATATTCTTTTGAATACTATCATTGTATAAATTATAAAGTTCATACATTTTAAGAGATAAATCTAATCTATTTTGAACTTTATATCCTATATAGAGCAATTCAGAAACTTCTCTTTTCATTTCTAAAGATCCATTTGCACTAACTGACTCAAAAATATTTGCTAACTGCTCTATAGATTTATCTTTATTAAGCTGATAATTGATTGTAGTAAGTAAAATTTTAGACTCTAAAATTCCACTTTGGGTATCTAACTCTTTAGCTATATCAAAACTTTTATTAGCAAAGTGCAAGCTATTTTCTATTTGATTTAATTCTAAATATATTCGAGCCAATGTATTGTAGCATCCTAAAATATAAATTTTGTAATTATAGGGCTTAAGTATTTTAAGAGCTTCAAGAAATGATGCTTCTGCCTTAATTAGTAAGTTATCTTTAGTATACAAGAGACCTATATTCATTAATATTGTTGTGCTGTTTAGAATAGGATAAGAAATATTTTTAGTATCTAATTCTTTATAAATATTTAATGCCTTTTCATAATGAACTAAAGCAATATCATTATTGCCTATCTGAGAATTAATCGCTCCAATACCATTTAGCATTCTAGCTTCACCAAGCTTATCATCTTCAGTAGAGAAAATTTTCTTTGCTTCGTTATATCTTTTTATAGATTCAAAATATTCACCTTGATCTAAATGAAGATTACCAAAGTTTCCAATAATGATAGCTTCTAATCTAGCATTATTCATTTCTTTCGCAACGATTAGAGCTTCATAATAATGTGTTCTAGCTTCTTCGATTAGATCTTGATGTCTGAGAATATTTCCTTTTCTAACAGCTGATCTATACACTTGCCGATCTGCACCTTTTGATATTGCTAAATCATGATAATAATCAAGCACTTTTAGAGTAGAGTCAGGAAAGACAAGAGAAAATAAATTATAAAACTCATCCAAAGCTCCAAATCTAAGCGAATCTGTTAGCTTTTCATTTTCCCAAGTTAATCTTAGAGAATCGGCTTTGTTGGAATAAAGAGATTGACTATGTAAACTAAGAAATACTAATAATAAAAATAGATTCTTCAATTATTTTGAAATATATCTTCTTTCTGTAGAACCGTCACTATAGATATAAAACAATGGGTGATTATTTTTAAAAGATGTTTCTCGGCCAAGAATATCAACAATTTTTACAAGTTCTTTCTTTTGATATGTAAAATCATCTACAGCTAAAACAATATTCAAGTCTACTCCTGGATTAGAATAATCACCAGCAAGAAACTCCCATCTTCCCCACGTAGTACCAGATGGATATTCGCCTGTCATCCAATATATTTTATCTTCAAAAAGACAGTTAATTGAATTACCATTAGTTGGTAATCCTTGATTAATATACCAGCTATCCAAATTAGCTGAATCATTTCTTAAATAAACAATTACATTCATCGTATCTGTAATTGGAAAATTGTGAGAAAAATTACAATGCGCATCATCCACTATTGTATCTTTAAATATTATATTTCCTTGATTATCAGTAAATTCCCATGAAAATATATTATGTTCTTGAGGATGTGTTAAATATTGACCTGCATGATAAATACTGAGTGAAGTAGTATCACTGCCTACATTTACAACCATAGATATTTGATCACAAGGAACACAAGTTATAACCTGTGCTTTTGTAATTGGAGCTAGACCTAAAGAAATAATAATTATAAGTAAAATATTTTTCATTTTTTTATTTTTTGGTTATTTAATGATACAATTATGCAACAAATATCTAAAATTTAATTCACGTCTTGGGGTGAATTTCTTATTCTATTTATTTTTAAAATAAGAAACCCTCTTCATAAAGAGGGTTTCTTAAAAATAATTTATTTGTTAAATAAAATAATTCTACTTATTCAGTAATATATTTCTTATCAATACTTCCATCATCATAAATGTAGAATAATAATGTGTTTTTTTCAATTCTACTAACTTCTCTTCCTAAAGCATCTATTATCTTTAATAGCTTTTTATCATTAATAGGAGTAAGATCTAAAGTATTAGTTGTTGGCGATTCAGTTTTTAAAGCAATCCATTGATTACCATCATGGAACACAGCTACTGGAAACATACAATTCCAAGTCATCCCTGTTGTATCTACTAAAATCACAGTTAGAAAATAAATAGTTGTATCCAGCACATTTAAATTAAATGTTGGGTTGGCAGTTGTGTCAACAACAGAAATACCATTACCAATAGGAAAAAACTCTGACCATTCATATGATACAGGTCCTGAATAAGGTAGGCTAGCAAGATTTGTACCTAGTGTCACAGAATTAGCAGTAGATGAAACTACTTCAATATCTAAAGAGTCGCAAATAGTAAAGTTATTCCAACTCCAATTATTACTACTACAATTTGTATCACAATCAGCATATGTTGTATACGTTCCAAATCCAGTACCAGGATCATAACATCCAATTGTTGGATCACAATCCCATGATGGTGTTGGTGGCGGTGGTGGAGTTACAATCATGCTGTTCCAAGTCGTACCATCCCAAACAAAAAACTGACAATACTCAATTGCGCCAGTGAAACTGAGTCCACACGACCAAGTAGCAGTTGGAGCACCAGGCATATTACCCAATGAATCAATTCCCGAAACTGCAAAACATACTATCAAAGTATCATAAGGAGTACCTGAGGGGCTCATATTAGTAACATTATGAGTAAATGCTGAATCTTCCGAGAGAATAGTTCCCGGAAATCCAGATAAAGAGGAAGTAGCAAAATATGGAGACAATGTTCCATTGTTATAAACACTAGTTTGAATCCAATTAGACGAAAAAGATGGTTGATAATGTGATGAATTAGGGTCTACAGTGATATCAATAGAGTCACAAGGAACCATAGTTATTTGAGCTTGTGAAGAAAATATAAGCAAAGCTAAGACAGAGGTTAGTAAAATTTTCATGTTTTT
>JABICI010000070.1 GCA_018652335.1 Flavobacteriales bacterium | reverse complement strand
GCGGAAAACACTAAAGGAGTTTACTTCTTAGAGATTACAACAAATACTGGTGTAGTTAACAAGAAACTAATGCTTCAATAAGCTTTAATTAGTTTTTAATATTAAGAAGCCCGGACATTTGTTCGGGCTTCTTTTTTATTTCATTTTTCTTCTCTCGAAAATATAAAGTACTATTTTTGTTAGTATGAAACTTCATTCTTCAAAAAAGTGGTATCTCCATCTCTTATACTATAAGTTGTTAAAGCTTAGTAGATTTTTTACCAATAATTTTTTTGGAATTAAGAATCATAAATTTTTATTTATTCTCTCACCTCCATTTTGTGGGTCAACACTATTAAATCAATTACTATCTACTTCTAAAACTTTAAGTTGTAATAATCATTTGGGTGTAAGAGAAGGGCAGTTGTTACCAGAAGTTAAGGATATAATGTTTTACAATAAAGGTTGGCATGAGAAGGTGAATTACCCATGGGTAAAGATTAAGCAGATATGGATGAAGTATTGGGATCAAAGAAAGAAGATACTTCTTGACAAGACAACTACCAATATTATGAGAGTTTCTGAAATAAAAGAAACGTTTAATAATTCTGTTTTTATTGCTATGGTTCGGAATCCATATGCTCAAGTTGAAGGTTTAATTAGAAGAACAGGAGCAACAGTAGAATATGCTGCGAAGTTCTCATTAATGTGTCTGCAACATCAAAGAGATAATAAGTTAAATAATCCAGATATTTTATTTTTTACATATGAGGACTTTTGTGATGATACTCTTATAGTTATCCAAAAAATACAAAATGTTATTCCAGAAATTGGAATACTTAAAGTTGATGCGAAGTTTTCAGCACATAACTTTAAGAATAATTCTAAAATGAAAATTCAAAATTTAAATTCTGAAAAAATTGCTAAATTAGATTCTTCACAACTAAAAGAAATAAATGAATACTTTAGCAAAGAAATAGATTTACTAGATTATTTTGGATATTCAATATTACAGCATAAATAGTAAAAAAGGTATTTATTATATTTGTGTTAAGTTTGGCAAATTAAAAATTTAAGAAATGAAAATTAGAATACTTATAATTGCAATGCTTTTTAGCGCTGGAGAAGCTTTTTCGCAGATTACAGTTACCCATAATGATGTTATTAGCGTTGGAGATAATATAAATGAAGCTATAGACACTGTTGCATCTGCTTCTAATCAACTAGCAATTTTTGGTGCAAATCAAACTTGGGATTTTTCTAATTTATTGGAACAAGAAATTAATCAAATTATACATGTCGATCCAACATCTACTACATTTGGAACTTTACATCCTACATCTAATATTTGTGCAATAGGTGATGGAGAAAATATTTATTTTAATAAAACAGCTAATGGAATTGAAATAGTTGGGTTTGATGACACACCCTTGTTTAATCCAATTTTGGCACTCCCTTTACCTTTAACTTATCCAATGCAACACACAACTGGACCTGTACTTGCTTTAAACGAAATTGAGCCTAATGCATTTTTTCCAGATTCATTAGCTCCTTTAGTTAGTCTTGGAGTGGCACATAAGGTTGATTCTATTAGTGTCCAGATTACTTTAGAGTCTACTTATAATGTAGATAGTTATGGAGATGTTATTTTACCAATGGGAACTTTTCCTTCCTTGAGAGTATTTGTTGAAAATTCGAATACCCAATCAATTTCAATGTATTGTACTGATACGATTTCAGGAATTGGAAGTGGCTGGTATGCTGCTCCACAACAATTATTGCCAACAGAAGTTGAAACAGATTATTATTATCAGTGGTGGTCAAATGACCCTTCAGTTAAGATGGGTTTAATTAATATCGATGTTGATGAGTATGGAGATGATTTTGGGGAAATTAGATTTCTCACTAGTGGTTTAACAACAATAGAGGAAGAATCTTCTTTAGTTGCAAATATATTTCCTATACCCGCTACAAATAGCTTATCGATAGAGATTGAAGAAAACCTATTGACAGAAATTTTCTTAAAGGATATAAATGGTAAATTAATTAGTCATATTCAAAGTAAAGGCTCAACTACTCTTTCTTTAAACAATATTAATAGCGGTATTTATTCTCTTACATTAAAGTCAGATGATAAACAACTAACTAAAAAGGTTATCATTAATTAATTTCTTTTTTGCCTTAATTAAAAAGACCAAGTTTTCTTGGTCTTTTTTTATAAAATTACTTGCCAGTGAAACTTAATGTATTAGTTTTTCTTGCTTATCTTTGTTATAAATTTTAAGTTATGTCATTAGGTAAGTGGGTAGGAATTGGAGCAGGCTGGTTTTTAGCAGGCCCAATAGGGGCTATCATAGGCTATTACATTAGTAAGAGTTTTTTTGATGGAAAAAATGATGAAGCAAAAGCTTATGAGCTATCGCTTCTAATACTGTCTTCTTTAGTTATTAAGTCAGATGGCAAGATTGTCAAAGCAGAGCTTGATTATGTAAAAAAATTCTTTGTTAATACTTTTGGAGTTCAGAAAGCAAATAAATATTTTGAGATTTTCAATAAGCTTAATAAACAGTCTTTATCAGCTCAGCTCAGACCAGTGTGTAAGCAATTGAACTCCTATGTTAATCATGCTTCTAGATTACAAATAATTCATTTTCTTTTTGGGATTTCTGCTAGTGACAATGAGATACATGATTCAGAAGTAGCATTGATTCGCAAGATAGCAGGCTACTTAAATATAAATCAATATGATTTCGAATCCATTAAATCTATGTTCCTCTCCAAAGAAAGTGGTAATAGTTTAGATAAGTGGTACGCTATCTTAGAAGTAGATAAAAATGCAACAGATGCAGAAGTAAAAAAAGCACATAGAAAAATGGTTGTAAAATATCATCCTGATAAGTTGCAAGGAGTTAGTTCTGATATTGTAAAGTTAGCAGAAGAAAAATTTCTTCTTGTTCAGAAAGCATATGAGAATATTTCAAAATCAAGAGCGTAACAATATATTATGATTAATAAAGTAATTTTTATCAGTATTCTTTTGTGCTGCTCAATAATATCTCTAATTAGTGCGCAAGAAATAAAAACAAAAAATTACTTTGATGATTTAAGTATTAAAGAAAGAAAAGTGATCGTCGAGAAGGGTACAGAAAGGGCTTGGACTGGAGAGTATAATAAGTTCTTTGAAAAGGGGCTCTATGTGTGTAGAGCTTGTAATAATCCACTGTATAATTCAAATTCTAAATTTCGATCAAATTGTGGCTGGCCATCTTTTGATGATGAAATTAAGGGTGCTGTAATAAGAATACCTGATTATAGTTTAGGAATGAAAAGAGTAGAGATATGTTGTTCTAATTGCAAAGGACATTTAGGGCATGTTTTTGAAGGAGAAAGACTTACTGAAAAGAATTTAAGACATTGTGTTAATTCAGTGAGTATTCGATTTATTGCTAAATAAAAAACATTTTTTTGAATTTAACTTTTAGAAATATCATAGAATCTGCACTTGTTTTTATTATGTGTTTGCCTTTTTTTTCTTTAGCTCAAACAAAAGATATCACATATGATCAAACACAAAATGTTAGATTCGTAGCACAATATAAAAACAATACCGAAATTGATTCATACTTAACAAAGGATGGTATGTTGTTAAGGATTGGTGATACTTTGACTATTGGTAAAGCAATAATTTTTGGTAATGCAATTAATCACAGAAAGAAGTATTTGTATGATGATGTTTTTACACATATTGTTGCTGGTAATGTAAAAGGAAGATCTAATCAAGAATTAAATTTTATTCCACATGATTATTCTGGAGATAAGGTCATTATTAAATCACTTTTTGTTTCTCATGAAAAGTACAAGGGATACAAATTATTTCCAAAGAGGAAAGAACTACCTCTTTATGTGAGTATTTTTGTTAAATCATATAAAACTGGAATTACAAAAGTCTTTTCTCAATCTAGGAAAACTATTTTAGATATTGAAAAAGCGTTTATTTCTGGAGAAGTCGTGAATGATAAGGTTCCTATACCACAGAGGAATTTAGAAAATACTAATGATGATGTTAAGTACGATTTATTATTAAAGTTAGGGAAGCTTAAGGATTCAGGTGTCCTTTCAGATGAAGAATTCCAAAAGGAAAAGAAGAAGATACTTGATCGTAAATAAAAAACGGTTACACTATAATAGTATAACCGTTTTATTGTTTTAGTAGCGGGGACAGGACTCGAACCTGCGACCTTTGGGTTATGAGCCCAACGAGCTACCAACTGCTCCACCCCGCGATATGTTTGCAAATATACGTCTATAAACTACATCTGCAATCATTCCGTTAAAATTATTTTAAGAACATAAAAATATTATTTTTGCGGCCATGGTATCAGTAAATAATTTATCACTTTATTTTGGTGGTCAGAGTATTTTTAAAGAAATATCCTTTATGGTTAATAAAGGAGATAAAATTGGTTTAACAGGTAAAAATGGAGCTGGAAAATCAACATTATTAAGGATCTTGGCACAAGATCAATCTCCAAATAGTGGTAACGTGTCAATACCAAATGGTATTATTATTGGTTACCTAAAGCAAGATTTAGATTTTGAAGACGGAAGAACAGTATTAGAAGAAGCACAGACGGCGTTCGAATATCTTAATGATATTGAAGTTAGAATGAATAAAGCCAATAAAGATCTTACTGAACGGACTGATTATGAAAGTCAAGAATATTTAGATATAATAACAGAATTTAATACTCTTGAAGAACGCTTTAGAATGGGTGGAGGACATGATACGCTTGCAGAGATCAGTCAAGTTCTCTCAGGATTAGGTTTTTCGCAATATGATTTTAATAGACAAACTACTGAATTTAGTGGTGGTTGGAGGATGCGTATCGAACTTGCTAAGATTTTGTTGAAGAAACCAGATTTGTTACTACTTGATGAACCAACAAATCATTTAGATATTGAATCAATTATATGGCTAGAAAGATGGTTAAGTAATTATAGTGGAGCAGTTGTTTTAGTTTCACACGACAGATTGTTTTTAGATGTATCTACAAACAGAACTATTGAGGTAGCTTTTTCTAAAATTAATGATTATAAGGCGTCGTATACTAAGTATCTGACTTTAAGAGAAGATCGAGTCGAAAAGCAGATCCAGGCAAAGAAAAATCAAGATAAATATATTCAAGAAACTAAAGAGCTAATAAATAAGTTTCGTGCTAAAAAGAATAAGGCAGCATTTGCTCAGACGCTTATAAAGAAATTAGATAAGTTAGAGATAATAAATGTTGAACAAGAAGATGTTGCCCGTATGCAGTTTAGCTTTCCACCTGCGCCTCATTCTGGTAAAATGAGTCTAATTATTGAAGATGCATCTAAAGAATATAGTGGACTTAAAGTCTTAGATAAAATTAATTTAGAAATTGTAAAAGGAGATAAAGTTGCTTTTGTAGGTAAAAATGGAGAAGGAAAGTCAACATTAGCTAAGATGATTGTTGATGAAATAACATACGAGGGTAAAATTCAACAAGGTCATCAGGTTAAGTTAGGATATTATGCTCAGAATCAGGCTGAGTTTCTAGATGAGAATCTTACTGTATTAGAGACAATCGAACAAGCAGCAACTGAGGAATCTGCAGGAAAGGTAAGGTCAATTTTAGGCTCTTTTCTATTTAGTAATGACTCTGTAAGTAAAAAAATAAAAGTCCTATCAGGTGGAGAGAGAGCCAGAGTGTCATTATGTAAGCTATTGTTAGAGCCTTATAATCTTCTAATAATGGATGAACCAACGAATCATTTAGATATTACATCAAAAGAGCTACTAAAAAAAGCCTTGAATAATTATGATGGTAGTTTAATTATTGTTTCTCACGATAGAGAGTTTCTTCAAGGTCTTACCAAGAAAGTTTATGAGTTTAAAAACCAAAATATTAAAGAATATATTGGTGATATAGATACTTTTTTGTCAGAAAAAGATTTAGAGAATTTTAAACAGTTAGAGAGCTCCCAAAAAGATCAAAAAAACATAAAACAAGATAAATCAGATGAGAGGTCTTCATTCAAAGAAAATAAAAATCAAAAGAAACAGGTTAAACAACTTCAAAATAAAATAAGCAAACTTGAAAAGAAGATTGAAGAGCTTGATAAATCGCAGAAAGAAGTAGATATGCAATTGTCTGATCCTGAAAAATTCAAAGAATTATCATCAAATCAAGAATTTTTTGATAAATATGATAAGAATCTAAAAGAAAAACAAAAATTAGAACTTGAGTGGGAGAAAACCATTGATGAGTTAGAAAATATTTCATAATTTTTTCTTATTAATTAGAGTATAATTACATTAGGTGCTAAATTAAGTTAGCTGGCTACCAATTTGATTATCCTTTTTCGTTTCTTTGCCAAATGGAACACAAGGCAGGATATGTAAATATTATTGGAAATCCTAATGTAGGTAAATCTACTTTAATGAATGCTTTGATAGGAGAGAAGCTATCTATTATTACGCCAAAGGCGCAAACAACTAGACATAGAATCTTAGGTATTCTTAATGAAAGAGATTATCAGATAATTTTTTCAGATACACCTGGAGTTATTGATCCAGCCTACAAGCTTCAAGAGAATATGATGAACTCTGTTTATTCTTCATTTAGTGATGCTGATGTGTTAGTATATATGGTTGAAGTTGGAGAAAAAAGTTTGAAGGACCCTAAGATATCTGAAAGATTAACTAAAACAGAAATTCCGCTTCTACTTCTGCTTAATAAAATTGATTTAGCCCAGCAAGAGGATGTTGCAAAGGAAATTAATAAGTGGAGTAAGGATTTTCCAAATGCACAAGTTCTACCTATTTCTGCATTAAATAAATTTAATTTAGATGTAATAAAAAATAAAATTCTTGAGCTTATTCCGATATCTCCTGCGTACTTTGATAAGAACGCAATAACAGATAAATCGGAAAGGTTCTTCATTGAAGAGATAATTAGAGAGAAAATTCTTAAACATTACAAGAAAGAAATACCTTATTCTGTAGAGATAGAAGTAGAAGAGTTTTTCGAGGAAGAGGAAATAATTAGAATTAGAGCAATAATTTATGTGATGCGAAACAGCCAGAAGGGTATTATTATTGGACATAAGGGAATGGGCTTAAAGCGCATTGGGACAGAAGCTAGAAGAGATATTGAGAAAATGCTTGACAAGAAAATTTTCTTAGAAACACCAGTTAAGGTTAAAAAAAATTGGCGAAATGATAATAGACAGTTAAAAAAATTTGGATACGAATAATGAGTAATATTGTAGCAATTGTAGGAAGACCAAACGTTGGGAAATCTACTATATTTAATAGATTTACAGAAAGTAGACAAGCTATTACTGATGAGGTAAGTGGTGTTACTCGAGATCGTCACTATGGTAAAGCAGAGTGGAATGGTAGAGAATTCTCTGTAATTGATACAGGAGGTTATGTTAAAGGGTCAACAGATATTTTTGAATCTGAGATCAGAAAACAGGTTGAACTTGCAATTGACGAAGCAAATGTAATTTTGTTTATAGTCGATGTGAAGTCTGGAGTAACAGATTTAGATTTAGCAGTTGTAAAACTATTAAGGAAATCAAATAAAAAAGTAGTGTTGGGAGTGAATAAAGTTGATAACTCCACTCTTTTAGAAGATGCTGTAGAATTTTACAATCTTGGATTAGGTGATTTTATTCCTGTTGCTTCAATAAGTGGTTCTGGTACTGGAGAGCTATTAGATGCTTTAGTTAAACATTTTGATGATGATATTAGTACTGAAGTTGATATTGCTCCAAAATTTGCGGTAATTGGTAGGCCGAATGTTGGAAAATCATCAATTATTAATAAACTGATCGGAAAAGAGCAGAATATTGTCACAGATATAGCTGGAACAACAAGAGATTCATTAAATACTAAATATACTCAATTTGGTTTTGATTTTGTTTTAGTTGATACTGCAGGATTGAGAAAAAAGAAAAATGTTCACGAAGATCTTGAATTCTATTCTGTTATGCGTTCTGTAAGAGCAATTGAACATTCAGATGTATGCATTTTAGTTATTGATGCTGAGCGAGGATTTGAATCACAAGATCAGCGAATTTTTCATATTGCAGATAGAAATAAGAAAGGCATTGTAATATTAGTAAACAAATGGGATCTTTTAGATAAATCAACTGAAACAGCCAAAAAAGCTGAAGAGCAGATTAAGAGCAAAATTGCTCCCTTTACAGACATTCCAATTGTTTTTGTTTCTGCATTAGAGAAACAAAGATTGTTAAAAGGTCTTGAAACAGCTATATTTGTACATAAAAATAGAACTCAGAAGATTGCAACATCTGTTTTGAATGAAGTTATGCTTCCTCTTATTGAACATAACCCACCTCCTGCCACTAAGGGAAAATATATTCAGATTAAATACTGTACACAATTACCTACAGACACCCCAACGTTCGTCTTTTTCGCAAATTTACCACAGTATATTAAAGAGCCTTACAAACGTTATATTGAAAATCAATTACGACAGCATTTTACTTTCTCTGGAGTGCCCATACAAATCTATTTCCGAAAAAAGTAAGTCTATTCTATTTGTAGAATAGTATTTGATTTATTTTTTTTACTTTTAATAACTATAATCAATATTACTTTTTAATATGCGATATTTATTTTTTAAGGGCACTTGTATTGTTCCTTGTTTCTTGTTAATGATATTAATGTAAATCAGCTAAATATTCTTTTGAATTCTTCGAAAAAAATACAGATTATTTAGAGTAGATTATTTATGTAAATAATAATATGATAAAAAAAAGTCGAGCAATTGCTCGACTTTTTTTAATATTAATGGAAGAATCTAGTTTTTGATACCTAGAAGTTCAACTTCAAATACAAGTGTTGCACCAGGACCGATCATTCCACCAGCACCTTGATCTCCATAAGCTAAATCAGAAGGAATTGTTAATTTCCATTTGTCTCCTATACTCATTAATTGTAATGCTTCTGTCCAGCCTTTAATTACTTGTGTTACTCCAAATGAAGCAGGCTCACCTCTATCAACTGAACTGTCAAATACTGTTCCATCTAATAAAGTCACATGGTAATGAACAGTTACTTGATCTGATGGAGCTGGTTTAGCACCTTTTCCAGAATTTATAACTTCATATTGTAGTCCGCTTTCTGTAGTTGTAACCCCTTCTTTTTTAGCATTTTCAGCTAAATATGTTTTTCCTGCTTCATTAGCTTTAGCACTTTTTTCAGCTTGTAGTTTTCCAAAGAATTCTTGCAATATACTCATGCTTTCTTCTTCTGAAATGTCAAGATCTTTTCCTTCAAATACATCATTAAATGCTTTTGCAACAGCATTAGCGTCAATTGACTCTAATCCTTGTGATTTTACGCTAGAAGCCATATTTACTCCTAAACTGTAACTAACTTTTTCCATTTCTGATTCTGGTTTTTTATAAGTATTGTTATTTGAACAACTGCTAATTATTAAAGCAATACTTAAGATTAATAAATTGATTTTTTTCATGTTAAATTTTTTGTTTGCAAATCTACAATTATTGTTTATTATTAATAAAAAAGTCGTTAGTTATTTTCTATATTTGACTTTTTCAAAAAAAATAATTTTTAATGGAAATTCAAGATACTCCTATAAAAGGACTAATGATAATAAAACCAAATGTTTTTGATGATAACAGGGGTTATTTTTATGAATCTTGGAATAAAGAATTGTTTCAGATTTTAGGAAATGATATAGATTTTGTTCAGGATAATCAGTCATTATCTCAAAAAGGTGTTCTTAGAGGTCTTCATTTTCAAAAGCCCCCTTGTGAGCAAGGAAAATTGGTTCATGTTATAAAAGGTTCGGTTATGGATATAGCTTTAGATATTAGAAAGAACTCCCCAACCTATGGGCATCATTTTAGTGTAATTCTTTCTGATGAAAACAAAAAATTATTATGGGTTCCACCTGGATTTGCTCATGGATTTGTCGCTTTAGAGTCGGATACTATCTTTACATATAAATGTACAAATTTTTACAATAAAGACGCAGAAGGGACTATATTATGGAATGATAGTGATTTAAACATTAATTGGGGAGTTGAAGATCCAATAATATCAGAAAAAGATGCAAAAGCCGAAAGTTTCAGAAATTTTACAACTAAATTTTAAAATGAAAAAGATAAATCTGTTTTTTTTATTTCTTCTATCGTCTATTTTATTAGTAAAGCTGTTTATTTTTTCTGAAAACTTTGAGAGTGAAGATATTCTTCATCAAAAACAATTTACCAGCAATTATGGAATATATTCTTTAGTAAAGCCTAAAGCCCTCGACTTTGCTGGTGAATCTATTCCATTTGAAGCCCCTGAAATATGGGAGAGATTAGATAAAGAACTGCTAAAGAATACTTATTGGCAATCTAATACAATGTTATATTTTAAAAGAGCAAATAAATATTTTCCTATTATTGAGCCAATTCTTAAGCAGCATAATATTCCAGAAGACTTCAAGTATTTGGCTGTTATCGAAAGTGGATTAGATAATGTTGTTTCACCTGCAGGAGCAGCAGGCTTCTGGCAAATTTTAAAAGGAACTGCTCGTGAACACGGATTAGAAGTTAACTCCTCTATAGACGAAAGATATAATCTTGAGAAAGCAACCTTAGTGGCATGTGAATATCTTCAACAAGCATATGATAAATTTGGTAGTTGGACAATGGCGGCAGCATCATACAATATGGGAAAAAATGGTGCAAGAAGAAAAATAAATGAACAATCATCAAATAATTATTATAATCTGCATTTAAATTCAGAAACAGCTCACTATGTATTTAGAATTATTGCTTTAAAAGAGATTTTTAGCAATCCTAGAAATTATGGCTTTGTATTTAGAGAAAGAGATCTGTATAAAATGCAGAAACATACCACAATTGATATAGATTCAACAATTCCAAATTTGTCAGAATTTGCTAGAGAAAATGGAACAAATTATAAGCTTTTAAAATCATTAAATCCTTGGCTAAGAGCAAAATCATTGCCAGATAAGTCAAGAAAAAAATATGTTCTTAAGATTCCACAAAATAGTGAGTTAAGTGTGTTTCGTGATTTTAAATCTAAAGTTGATAGAATACAATTGAATGGAAAATAAAAAAGATGTTATTTCTATTCATGGTGCTCGTGTTCATAATTTAAAAAATATTGATTTAGATATTCCCAGAAACAAGCTCGTTGTTTTTACTGGAAAAAGCGGAAGTGGCAAATCGTCTTTAGCTTTCGATACAATACATGCAGAGGGTCAAAGAAGATATTTAGAAACTTTTAATGCTTATGCTAGACAGTTTTTAGGTAATATGGAACGTCCTGATGTTGACAAGATTACAGGTCTTAGTCCTGTTGTTGCTATTGAACAGAAAACTACATCAAAAAACCCTAGATCTACTGTAGGTACTATAACAGAAATTTATGATTATTTGCGTTTACTTTACGCTAGAGTAGGAATAGCGTATTCGTACAACACAAATAAAAAGATGGTTAGTTTTACAGATTCTGAAATTTTAAATTTACTTTTTGTAGATTTAAAAGACCAAGCTATCACTATCTTAGCTCCCTTAGTTAGATCAAGAAAAGGTCACTATGCCGAACTATTTCATTCTTTAGCAAAAAAAGGTTTTTTAAAGGTGAGAATTGATGGTGAAATTGTTGATATTAGACCATCTCTTAAATTAGACAGGTATAAAACACACGACATAGAAGTTGTTATTGATAGGCTCAAGGTTACAGCTAAAAACAAAAAACGCTTGTCAGAGTCATTAAAATTGGCAATGAAGAATGGAGATGGAATTATGATGGCAATAGATGTCAAGACTCAAAATATTCGGTATTTTAGTAAATCATTAATGTGCCAAGAAACAGGTATCGCTTACAAAAAGCCTGAGCCTAACTCTTTTTCATTCAATTCCCCAAAAGGAGCTTGTAGATCTTGTAATGGTCTGGGTAAATATAAAATGGTTAGCGTTGACAAAATTATTACAGATGAGAATCTTAGTGTTAGTAATGGTGCAATAGCTCCTATATCAAATCAAAAGTCTGATTGGATATTAAATCAAATAGAACTAATTGGCAAAAAATTTAATTTTACTCTTAGTACTCCTGTCAAAGAGATTTCAAAATCAGGATTAAATGCTATAATGTATGGTATTGACGATACATTAAAAATAAATCTGGAAACTGCTGGTATCTCAAAAACTTATAAAATAAAATTTGAGGGTATTATTAACTTTATTGATGAACAGTACAGAAATTCTAGTGTAAGGTCAATAGAAAAGTGGGCTTCAAAATTTATGATTGAACATAATTGTAATGAGTGTAAGGGTAGTAGATTGAATATAGAATCTTCTCATTTTAAAGTATGTAGTAAGACTATTCATGAAATTTCTAATATGGATATATTGTCATTAGCTAAATGGGTAGATGAGATTCATACTGATATTGATATGAATCAATTGAAAATAGCTAAACAAATTATAAAGGAACTGAGAAAAAGATTACAATTTATTATAGATGTTGGATTATCTTATTTATCATTAAATAGAAGCTCCAAAACTTTAAGTGGAGGAGAAGCTCAGAGAATTCGACTTGCTACTCAGATTGGAACTCAGCTTACAAATGTGCTATATATATTAGATGAGCCTAGTATAGGATTGCATCAAAGAGACAATCATCAGCTCATTAAATCTCTTAAAAAATTGAGAGATATTGGTAATTCTGTGATTGTTGTAGAGCACGATAAAGATATGATTAAAGAAGCTGATTATGTTGTAGATTTAGGTCCTGAAGCAGGAATTAATGGAGGAGAGATAGTTGCCAAAGGAAATTATAAGTCTATACTAAGTAATGATTATATAACTGCGGCTTATTTGAATGGTACTAAAAGAATTGATATTCCAAATTTAAGAAGAAATGGTAATGGAAAGTATTTAACTTTAAATGGTGCTAATGGAAATAATCTTAAGAATGTTTGCCTGAAAATCCCGCTTGGGTTAATTTGTTGTGTTACTGGAGTATCAGGAAGTGGTAAATCCACCTTAATAAATGAAACGTTATATCCAATTCTTAATAAACATTTTTTTAGAGGAGAAAAAGAACCTTTAAAATACAAGAATATAATAGGAATAGATAATATTGACAAAGTAATATCTGTTAATCAATCTCCTATTGGAAGAACACCAAGATCAAATCCAGCAACATATACAGGTGTTTTTTCTGAAATTAGAAAGTTGTTTGCAATTCTCCCTGAAGCGAAAATTCGTGGCTATAAAGCAGGTAGATTCTCTTTTAATGTTGTTGGGGGTCGCTGTGAGTCATGTAGAGGAGGTGGAATGAAGACAATTGAAATGAATTTCTTACCTGATGTTGAAGTACATTGTGAAGAGTGTAATGGCAAACGCTATAACAGAGAGTCCCTTGAGATTCGATTTAAGGGAAAATCTATATCAGATGTATTAAACTTAACAATTGATCAGGCGGTCAAATTTTTTGATAAAATACCAGCTATTTTTCAAAAAATAAAAGCACTTCAAGATGTTGGATTAGGATATGTCACTTTAGGCCAATCTTCAACTACTCTTTCTGGAGGAGAAGCTCAAAGAATTAAATTGGCATCTGAATTGTCAAAAAGAAATACTGGAAATACCTTTTATATATTAGATGAACCTACAACTGGCCTGCATTTTGAAGATGTTAAAGTTTTATTAAACGTTCTTAGTACAATTGTTGAGAAGGGAAATTCAGTTATGATTATTGAACATAATTTGGATATTATAAAAGCAAGTGACTATATATTTGACTTAGGTAAAGAAGGTGGTGAGCAAGGAGGATATATTATAGGAGAGGGGAAGCCTGAAGTTTTTATTAAAAACAAAAATAGTTATACAGCAAATTATTTGTCAATGGAGTTAGTCTAATTTGAATATATTTAAATATATTCGTGATAATAAAATATAAATTACATGAAGTTAGACGAAAAGAAGATAATAAATGCATTTAAAGAAAAAACTTGGAATGAAATAAGAACTGCTGATTCTTGGCAGATTTTTAAGATAATGTCTGAATTCGTAGAAGGTTTTGAATCAATGTCAAAAATTGGGCCATGCGTCTCTGTTTTTGGATCCGCCCGAACTTTACCAGAAAATAAATATTACAAAACAGCTGAAGAGATAGGTTTTCTACTTACTTTAAAAGGGTATGGAGTTATTACTGGAGGAGGCCCAGGAATAATGGAAGCAGCTAATAAAGGTGCGAAAAGAGGTGGTGGAAAATCTGTAGGGCTTAATATTGAACTTCCTTTTGAGCAGTCTCATAATGATTTTATTGACAATGATAAAATTTTAAATTTTGATTATTTTTTCGTTAGAAAAGTGATGTTTGTAAAATATGCACAAGGTTTTATTGTGTTGCCTGGTGGTGTTGGTACTCTTGACGAGTTGTTTGAAGCTATTACTCTCATACAAACAGGAAAAATTGGAAAGTTTCCAATAGTGTTAGTTGGACATTCTTATTGGAATGGAATGATAAATTGGATTAAGGCTACTATGCTTGAATTAGAAAAAAATATTAGTGCCTCTGATTTAGATCTTTTTAGTGTAGTTGACACACCAGAAGAAGCAGTTAAAGTTATAGAGGAATTCTATAAATTATATAATTTAAAACCTAATTTCTAGAATATCGAATAGCTTTCTGTTTTTTTTAGTATTTTTACGAAAATATAAAACCATATCTGATGGATAAATTCCCGAAATTTTTTTTTATTCT
>JABICI010000080.1 GCA_018652335.1 Flavobacteriales bacterium | reverse complement strand
TGTCCAGTTACTTCCTCCATCAATTGATTTCCAAAGCCCACCTGCCGGAGAGCCAATCCATATAATATCTTCATCAATAGGATCGAAAGCAATACAATTTACCCGACCATTCCCTCTTTTTTTATTATTAGATAAAATTATTGGAGTATTGATAGGGCCTTTAGACACCCAATTACCTGAAGTGCTTGATTTTGCGTTGCTGTATTTTTCTTTTTCTTTTTGCCACTCTATAAATAATGCATTTGGATTGAATGAGTTTCCTTCTATGATTCTCTCGTTTACAAAATCCATTTCACGAGCATAAGGTTTGTATCCATTTCCTTTAGTATAAGGCACGGTTTTACGGTAGTTTTCAAAAGCTTCAAATTTTTCAGCAGAAGTAGGGTTGGCATTTGTTTTTAGTAGGTTCTCCTCCCAGATTTGTGCTGAGGTAGTAAAAGAAATAAAAAGTAGTGCTAGTAAAAGGTTAAGGTTTTTCATTTTGATATTTATAAGTTCCAAAGATAAGGATAGTTATTAATTGTTTGTTATTAATTGATGTTTATTAGATATTATCGCTTAAGCATCTTAGGTGTTCAAAATATTAAAAATTAGTTTGCAACCCTAAAATAAAATTTCTACCACTTGCACTAATTCCAGAGCTAAAGGTTTTATAATGAATATCTGCAATGTTTTGCACCCCACAGCTTATAATAATATCATTATCTAATTTATTACTGTACTGAAGGTTCAAAGTGTACCACATTGGCGTTCCATTAATTGTTGCTTCTTCTAGGTTATCTACTCCTCCATCATCATATTCATTTGATTTTTTAGCTGCATTATATTTTGCATAAAACTCGAACTCCTGTTTCTTAATGGTATAATTTATTGAAAGTTTCCCATTGGCAGGCGGGATGTGAGAAAGAGGTTGGTTTTCCATTGTATTCCCTTTTAGATAATTAAAGTTTGCGTTTAAATTTAAACTCTTATTGTATTCATATATAGCATTGATGTTAATGCCGTAAATATTTGCTGACTCAATGTTTTTATTCATTTGAATCTTCATCATTTCTCCATCATATAACATACTATCTTTACTATTAAGAGTTGAAAATTCACGGCTAATAGCATTATTAATATTGGTATAGAATAATGATATATTAGTTTTAATTTTTCCTTTGAAATATTTAATTGTTATCTCATAATTATCAGAATATTCTGCTTCTAATTTTTCGTTTGGAATTACAACATAATTATCATTTTTTGAAAATACTTTCCCAATGTCATCTATATTAGGATTTCGAAATCCACCATAGTAAGAGGTTTTAAACAGTGTGTTAGTGTTCAAACTATATTCCAAACTTGCTGATTTTACGAGTGAGGAATTATTATTTTGAAGTTGTTTATAAGGGAAATTGAAGGTAGTACTGTCATTAAATATAGCAGTGAGATTATTTTGGTTATACCTTGCTCCTATTACTAATTTTAACTTTTTATGTAATGGAATTTTTGCTTGAGTGTAGCTAAAAAAATCATTTACACTACTCCCTCCATCAGGGTAGCGTGTACTATTATGACTTATAATATTATTACTTTTCTTATCCGCTTTGGAGTTTACCTTTTGATATCTATTCCCCAATCCATAACTGATATTTAAAGAATTTATTGATTTGCTAAAGTCAAAAGAAATATCATAAATTTTAACATTTTCATATCTATTTGAAAGTTGATTTTCGCTTTTTTTACTTTTATGGCGAGATTCACTAACATCTTGAAATGATAGTGTGGTGTTCATTTTTTGAAACAATATAGTTTCTTTAAAATTAGAATGTTTTAGGCTTTGCAAGAATCTGCTTTGTGGGCCGTAATACCAATCACTATATTTAGCTATCCCATCTTTTATGTCATTGAGTTTATCAAAGCGATTTATGTTAGATGATGTAGCAAATTGAGTGTTTAAAAGAATACTGCTGTTTTTATTAATATTATAGAAAGTCTTATGCATAAAATCAGCTTGCTGATATGCAGTAAATAATTGCTCATTTCCATTAGTTGCTATTCCCTCCTTACCCCATTGCAAATATCCATGATTTCGATTTTCTCCCATCTTTAGATTTTCTAAAGATTTTACAGAAAATCCAGAAGTGAATGCTAGTTTTTTGTGATGATATTGTGACAAGAAATTTAATAAAACTCCATTAGTTGCACTTTCAAATTGTTGGTTGAAGTAAAATTTATTTTCATTGAGACTAGTATTTGTGTAGGTGTTAAAAAGCAAAGCACCTCCCATAGCTCCATTACCATAAGCAACTGATGCGGGCCCAGATACCAGATATATACTGCCTAAAAAGTAAGGGTTTATTGAGGCCGAATTTTGTAGATGCCCACTTCTGTAAATGGCATTATTTAAAGGAATTCCATCTACAACAAGTAAAAGCCTATTAGCCTCCATCCCTCTAAAATTTGGACTCCCACCACCACTTTGACTTTCTTGAATAGTTACACCTGAATTCCCTTCTAGTTTTTCAGCTGTTGTTTTACTTGCAATTTTTGTGTTGCCCGCTTCAGTTTCACAAATAGGGTCATTTTGATCTAAAAGAGCTTTCTTATCTAATTCAAAATTTACAGTTGGAAGTATTTTAATTCTAGGTTCTAAAAATATTTTACTACTAATACTGCTTTTAATAATTTGTATTTGATGATATGCTATGTGAGAGATTATTAGTGTATCGTTTTCCTTAAATTTATTGATAGCACAAACCCCTTTACTGTTTGTTATAACTCCTTTTTGGTTACTTTTAATATTCACATTTTCTATTGGAATTGCTAGTATTTTGTCAAAAACCTCAATGTTTTGGCTAAAAGCCAATTTGCACATCAAAAGAAAACTTATAAGAATTAGTTGCTTCATTTTCGTAATGATTCTATTATTAAGTGAGATGTAATATTACTAAGATTATAATGATGAAGTCTAAAATATTGAATGATATCTTTTAGTAATTCTGATTTTAATTCTTGAGGGATATTAATTTTTTTCCCTAGTAATAAATGTTTAAGTATTGTTGTTTTTTCTTCAGTTAAATAGATGTTCAAATTAAATACTTTTCCCGAAAACTCCCCGGTTTCTAAATTAAAAAATGGAGCATTTAT
>JABICI010000097.1 GCA_018652335.1 Flavobacteriales bacterium | reverse complement strand
GAATTCGAAGGAGAAGCAGATGCAGTTGGAAGCAAAGCAGACTTAAATGAATTAGATTCAATGTTTAATGAAGCAGCTTCGGTTTTAGTTAAACATCAATCAGGTTCAACATCATTAATTCAAAGAAAACTAAGGCTTGGATATAATAGAGCTGGAAGCATTATTGACCAATTAGAAGCTGCAGGTATTGTGGGGCCATTTGAGGGTAGTAAAGCAAGAAAAGTATTAGTCAAAGATGAAATTGCTTTACAAGAAATATTAGAAAATTTAAATAATGAATAAACTATTAGTCGTCTTAATATTAATTACTACGAATATTTATGCTCAAGATGAAATAGCTAAATCATTGCTAGAAGAATTAAGCGCTAACGCTAAAAATTATGATAATATATATATCGAATTTAATTTAATGATTGAAAACAAAAATCAAAATATTAATGAAAAACAGGAAGGCATAATAGAAATTGCAAAAGAAAAATTCAGATTACAATTAGAAGATCAATTTATTGTAAATAATGGAGAAAGCCAATGGATTTATCTAGTTGATATGAATGAAGTTCAAATCATCAATAATAGTGATTTAAATGAACTAATGAATCCAATTAATATCTTTACAATATATGAACGTGACTATAAATATAATTATGTCGGAACAACATCAGAAAATGGATTACAAATACAAAATATTAATTTATTTCCAAAAACAAGTAAAGAGTTTATAAAAATTAATATTGAAATTGATGCATCAAAAAATCAATTAAGAAAAATAAAAATTTATGATAAAAATGGTGGAACATTATCTTATAAAATTAAAAAAATCAGTGTAAATACTAAATTAGAACCTTTTATTTTTGATACAAAAAATTATGCGGATATTGAAATAATTGATTTAAGGTAATTATCTAAACAAAGTAACTTCTCCACTTTCAACACGTAATTTTCCTAACTCGTCAACAAGATTTACGACCCAATTATAAATACCATCTTGTACTCCATCACCATTCCACTTAGCATTTACATCATTAGTTTTAAATACTTTATCTCCCCACCTATTAAATATTTCAAATTCATAAGCTAAATATTTATCCATACGTAATCCTTTTGGAGCAAAACTATCGTTAATTCCGTCATTATTTGGCGAAAAAGAAGTTGGAATATATAGCATAAAATCATAATACGTTATTATGTTTTTTGTTATAGAATCTATACATCTATTACTATCTTCAACTAATAACATCACCTTATTTATTCCTGGATTATCTAAAGAATAATTTGTGTTAATATCAAACGAAAAAATAGAATCATTAATAAACCATGTAACCATATTAGGGTTTATTGAAGTAGTAAAAAAGTTTACTAAAGGATTTAAATTTGAAACAGTCATTGGAGAATAAATAAAATCTGCAATTGGGTTTTGATTTATATTAATAACTTTAGTTACTGAGTCTTGACAATTATTATTAGTTGATACATTTAAAGAAATTGTATGTAATCCAACTTCTGAAAAAGTAAAATCAATAGTATCTCCAAAAAGAAAATTAGTACTGTCTATACTCCAAAGAGTTGAAATAAAATCACCGTCAGATGTAGTTGAATTATTAAAAAAACTAATTGGATTTTTGATACAAAATCCATCATAACTAAAATTAGGTACAATAATATTATTTGAACTAACAAAAATTGAATTACTGTTGCTTATACAACCATACTCATCAGTAACAGTAACAAAGTAGCTTGCAGTAGAATCAACATTTAACTGTTGTGAATCAGTATTAAGATAATTATTCCAAATCATATTTTCATAAATAGAATCAACTTCTAATAATACACTACTTCCATCACAGAATGTAGTTGGTCCATTTGCAAATATAACTGGAGTTGGCAAGTCATGGATTTTGACAAAAATACTATCATAACCAATACAACCATATATATTAATTTCTTCAACAAATAGCTGAAAAATACCAGCACTGTTAAGATCAATTTTTATAATTTCAGTTCCATTTCCTGAAGTAATAGATGCAATATTATTATCTCCTCTTATCTGCCAATTATATACAGATCCATTTGTGAAAGGGACACCAAATTCTTTATCATAACCAACACAAAGGTGTATGTAATCTTGTGCTGAAACATTAGAAATAATAAAAATTAATAATATGGTCAATATAAATCTCTTCATCTAAGATTAATATTGCTAGTTATGAAAAATTGGACCTGTTGAAGGTGTAGAGTAAATTAGCACATTTTGTATTAAACTACTAACACAAACTCCATTGGTTGTATATTCAACGCTATATGTTGTACCACCTATTCCACCTGAAATCTCACCAGTCACTACATCAATTGTCTCAGATCCAGAAGGCAAAGGATTAAATGAAAAACTACCTCCAGATGTTACAACAGCACTTGCAGCATTTGAAGAACCAGCACAATAATCAGTCAAAAAGAATGATGCGTCATCTACACTGTTAACTAATACAGTTTCTATACTTTGTGAAGGACAAATTCCATTAGTTGTATATTCAACGCTATAAGTTGTACCACCTATCCCACCAGTAATTTCTCCAGTAAGCACATCTATCGTCTCAGATCCAGAAGGTAAAGGATTAAAGACATAAGTTCCACCAGAAGTTACAGCTGAACTTGCTGAATTTGAAGAACCAGCACAATAATCAGTCAAAACAAATGATGCGTCATCTAGATTAATTATGGTAACTTCTAAGGTTTGCTGAGAGCCAATACAACCATTTACATCGGTTTCAAGAACAGATAAGGTGTGAGGACCTCCTGAAATAGTACCCCAATCAATTGATATAGCACTAGTTCCTTGACCATTCGAAATAATCCCTCCACTATTTAAAACCCATTGAAATGTTGATGTACTATTAACATTATTTAAGACATATGGTTCAGTTGAAGAAATACATACAGATTGAGTTGGAGCTGAACTAGATTGAGAATATACATTTATATTTGTGCAAAATATTATTAAGCAAAATAATTTTAGCTTCTCTTTTGTTTTAGTTTTCATAATTTTAACATTTTAATTAATAATTTTTATTTATATTTTTTAATATTTACTAGTTATGATTAATCGGTGGTGTATTTATTACATTTAATTGCACAACACCATTATATATACTATATGCTGGATCAGAACAACATGCTCCATTACTCCATCCACCTGTAAGGCAGTCTCCATATACATTAATACTTACTGATAAATCATCTGCAGTACATGTTGATGCAACTGTTGCTCTAAATCGAATTATAAAGGGACCAGATGAATTACTACCCCAATTTGAATTACTTCCAAGATTAACAAACCTCCAACCAGGACCAAAATTTAATCCACTCGGAAATAAATTTTGAAGATCCCACAACCAGTAACCAGACTGAGATCCACTTCCATTTGGAGCAATTAATGGTTGTAAATTTGTCCATCCTGGCCCTAAGTTAATTTGAAACGCAATTATCCAATTCAGATTAATCTGACTAAAACTACCTAAAGTATAATCAATAGTTACAACTTGACCAGGTGAATAAGAACCTAAAGGGGTTAATGCGAATGTCTGGTTTGAGACACATTGCGAGCTCACTGAAGATATACTAAAAAAGAATATAAATAAAAAGCTAATTATGTAACTCTTAAATAATATACGATTATCACTATACAATAACATATTTATTATACGAGAAAAGTAAAATTAAGGTTATATCTCACCAATCTTAAAAAAAATTATTTTAATTTAAGGATTTTATAATCATTGTAGCGATAAATAAAGGCATTTGTATTTTCGTAATAACCATTTAACAATCTTTTAAACTCAAACACATCTTTGGCACCACAAAAATGCATAATGATATCATATCCTATTTTTGAATACTTTCTAGAGTTAGTTTCATATACTCTTTCAAACAAAGACATAAAAGCAATATTATAATTATTTGAATAATCTATAATTTTTGAGCTTACTAAATGTACATTAAGTTCCATTAAATTAGTAATATCTAAATTATCATAAGAAAGAATAGATTCTGAAGCAAAAACTGTTGATATTGAATCAATGCCTCCTATTGAAGCTAACATTCTACTTGTAAATGATCTATCTCTGGAAAGTAAAATAACAATTTGTTCTGGCTCAAAATACCTTCTAATTGAGTCAACATGTGTATCAACTGTTGTAATAATATCAATTTCTTTATCTAAACTATTGAATTTATATTTTAAATAAGTAGCTAGATTCAATTGATTTTCATGATAAATCACAACAATTCTATCTTTCATTTTCTGCTTAACAAGATAATCAAATATAATATCAATTTGTACTTTATTAGTAAGAGAAATTTGATATACTGAAGTATAATTTTTAATATCAGTATTCACTCTAGATAGGGGGGAAATTAAGATTTTTGTATCATCAAATCCATATCTTCTACATAAAATTTCAAAAAGATATGAATACATAGGGCCTATAATAATATCCATATCATTTAATTGATTTGAATAAACAAGATTTTCAACTATGTTACTATCTTTATTTGAGTCGAAAGAATGTAAAACAATTTTTTTACCTAATTTTCTTAGAGAGTCTAGAGCCAACTTAACACCAACATGAAAAGAAAGTGCAGCTTCAGATTTACTATAATATGAATTATAAATCTCTAATGAATCCTTAGAATTATTAAACATTGTATCATTTTTCAATAAGTAATATGGCATAATAAGTGCAATATTTGTAGTTGCAGTATCTGTAGTACTTTTCTTAGAAATGAGATTATTTACAGAAAATACAATATCATCGGTTTCATTAAGATAAATTGGAATATACAATAACTGATTATAATAAAGTCTTTTAGAGAGTTCATTAGCATCTCTAATATCTATAGCTGTAACATTATGAAGTTGCGCAATTGAGTTAAGTGATTCTCCTCCTTTTACTACATGCTTAACATGAGTTTTTCCTGTAAAATAAATTGTATCATGTGTGACCTGAGAAAATGAATAAAAAGGAAGTAGAATAATAAATACAAATAAATATCTAAATATCATTCCCATTCAATAGTTGCTGGAGGTTTAGAAGAAATATCATAAACTACTCTATTAATACCTTTAACTTTGTTAATTATCTCATTTGAAACTCTAGCTAAAAATTCATGTGGCAAATGAACCCAGTCTGCAGTCATACCATCAGTAGACTCAACAGCTCTCAGCGCAATAGCATTCTCATATGTCCTTTCATCTCCCATAACACCAACAGATTGCACAGGAAGAAAAATTGCACCAGCTTGCCATACTTTATGATACAAATTTGATGATTGCAATGCAGTTATAAAAATGTAATCTACTTCTTGAAGGATACTAACTTTTTCCTTTGTAACATCGCCTAGAATTCTAATAGCTAAACCAGGCCCTGGAAATGGGTGCCTAGCAAGTAAATGCTTATCAATATTCATGGACTTACCGATTCTTCTTACTTCGTCTTTAAACAATGTATTTAAAGGTTCAATGACTTGAAGTTTCATGTAATCTGGAAGGCCACCCACATTATGGTGTGATTTAATTGTTTGAGAGGGTCCTCCATTTACTGATACTGATTCAATAACATCAGGATAAATTGTGCCCTGTGCAAGCCACTTTACATCATTAATTAATTGTGATTCATCATCAAAAACATCAATAAACATAGATCCAATAGCTTTTCTTTTCTTCTCCGGATCTGAAAGTCCAGACAAAACTTTATAGAAACGATCTTTTGCATCAACTCCCTTTACATTTAATCCCATACCTTGATACTGCTTTAAAACACTATCAAATTCACCTTTTCTTAAGAGTCCGTTATCAACAAATATACAATGTAACTGATCTCCTATTGCCTTATGTAATAAAACAGCCGCAACTGTAGAGTCAACACCACCAGATAATCCAAGAACAACTTTATCTTTACCCACTTTTTCTCTTAAATAAGAAATTGTTTCTTCTACAAAGGCTGAGGGAGTCCAATCCTGACTAAAACCACAAATATCAACTAAAAAATTTTTAAGAATTATATGCCCATCTTTAGAATGATAAACCTCAGGATGAAATTGTAGTCCAAAAGTCAACTCATTATCAACGCTGTAAGCAGCAACCTCAACGTCTTTGGTAGAAGCAATAATATTATAATCTTTTGGAATCATTGAAATAGTATCTCCATGACTCATCCAAACTTGAGATCCAACAGAGACACCTTTCATTAACGATGATCTAGTTTCAATAAAAGATAAATTTGCTCTACCATACTCACGAGTATTTGAAGGTAAAACTTCACCTCCAAATTCATGTACTAAATGTTGAGCCCCAAAACATATTCCAAGTAAAGGTAGTTTACCTTTGATTTCTTTCAGGTCAGGCATAGGGGCATTTTTATCTCTTACAGAATGGGGTGAACCTGAAAGTATAACTGCTTTCCAACTAACATCTATTTCAGGAATATTATTGTAAGGATGAATTTCAGAATAAATATTTAATTCTCTTACTCTTCTAGCAATTAACTGTGTATATTGAGAACCAAAATCTAAAATTAATATTTTCTCATGCTCCATTTGATATGTTTAATTTTAAAAAGT
>JABICI010000065.1 GCA_018652335.1 Flavobacteriales bacterium | reverse complement strand
ATAAGTAATATGCCTTTATTTTCTACAAAGGCATCTAACAATAAACTTCCAAAAATTATTACACACGAAAATTGAAATTTTGTTCCCCATTTATTCATAATAGTAGAATTAGTTTTTTCATTAAATAGAGTTTGTAATTATATTTTGAACAATTTCATTTTCAATTTTCGAAAGATTTGCTTTATCAAGTTTAAGTTTTTCTAAATTTTTATTAGCTTTTTTTGAAGAACCCTTAAGCTTTAGATTATATATTATGTTTAATTGATTAATTGTGTTTTTTTCTTTTTTTAAAGCTTTTTTGAAATGCTTAGAACTAAGCTTTAATAAAGTTGTGTATGATTTTTTCTTGTCAGATATAAAAAGGTTTCTATACGCGCTTCCATATTCACTTTCATTATTTGCCAAATAAACTTCTTTTAAATCAAACTGATTAATGTATTGTAATTCACTTAAATGTTGATTTTTAGAACGAAATCCAGATTTATCAATTAAAACATCCTTTTGATTATTAGCTACTTCTACAATTACTCTAGGTATACTAGTTATACCATATTTTCTTGCTAATTGAGTGTTTTTATCAATATCAACTTCAATAAAAATATAGTTTTTTAATAATTTAAACTCCTCACTGTTCCATAGTTGCTTGTCCATAGTTTTGCAAGGACCACACCAATCAGCAACAAAATCAATAATTACTGCTTTGTTTTCTAGCTCAGCGTAATTCATCCAAGATTTAAATTCTTGAACATTATTTGCTGAAAACTTATTTAGTTGTGAAAAAGAAACAAGCGGAACAAATAGTAATAATAGAATGATTTTTTTCATTGATTGATTTTAATGCTAATATACTCTAAAAAACATTCAATAAAGAATGTGGCTTAATCTACTTACGTGGATTAGAAGTTGCTGAATTAAAAGAAGAAGATATGCCTATGGTTTAGATTTTCTTTTATTAAAAGCTCGATTAAAACTCTTTTTCACAACTAATAAATATTTTTATTGCTAATAATATAATTAGCTTTTTTATGTCTAATAATTAGATTCACGTTTAATAAATTGACCTCCGATATTTTCCCAATAGAGATTGTTAACATATTGATGCTGTCCCCATGTAGCTAAACCATCAGGAACTATATCAAAATCCCCATCATTGTCTTTATCATAAAATCTTATGTTGTAGAAATTAGGAAAATCCCCGTCTTTACCCTGATTTCTAGGAAAACTTTCTGTAAAAACATCAAATTTTGAAGAAGTAACATCTAAAAATTCTCTTGTATTTGTTTGTTGATATAGTTGTAAAAGATATCCTCCATAATTAGGAGTAACACTTGAAACTATATCAAAATCTCCATCATTATCATAATCAAATATTCCAAATCCTAATACAGAAGTTCCAACTGAGTTTGTACCAATGTAAGGGTTTGAAGTTGATGTTAAATCTGTAAATCCATTAATAAAATCAAAAGTGCCAGTTCCATCGCCCCAATAAATTCTAATTTTCTCTAAACCATAATCCCAATTGGTGTCAGCAAAATTATCTAAGGAATATCCACAAATAATATCAAGGTTATTATCATTGTCAATATCATACAACTCAACAGCGGTTATTGGGTATGGACCTTCATTATTTAATATACTCTCTAAACCCTTAAAGGATTGTAAATTATCTGTTAAATTAAAATTTCCCGAACCATCATTCAAGTAAAGGAAAGGACGAGCAGTAATAGTTGTTCCTGAAAATAGCCAAACCAAAATATCAACATCTCCATCGTTATCAATATCGCCAGAGGAGGAATCATGTATACCCATGGGGTTTCCTACTTCTTTTTCCATAATAGTTCCATCTTCTTTAAAGGATATAATCTTAACAGGTTTTGAATTAGCTTTTCCACCATCACCATTTTCATGATCATTTGAAGTTGCTATCATAATCTCTAATTTTCCATCATTATAAAAGTCGTTAGCTTCTATTGAACCACCTCCAAAACTAATATCAGTATCAAAATATAATTTTGTTCTTGAATCATTTAACACATTGTCTGCTAGGACAAATTTCCCTTTTTCTACTCCCCAATTTGGAATAAAATTTGTCAAAAATCCGAAAACATCAAGTTTATTATCATTGTTAAAATCAAAATATATTCCATCTCTTCCAAACATTCTACCATAGTATTCTAAATTATCCTCTTTGTAATATAAATCAATATTATTATTAATAAAATCAGTGTGTAAATATTTTCCGGGGAAGTAATAATTATTAATTATTTGACCAACTGTATTATTAGGATAAGTATATATCGGCGATTTTGAAACAAAAGGATCTTGAGTTTTACTAAAATTCACCTTAACTGTTTTAGATCCATCAATTGTAATTTGTACAGGGTTTTCTGTTGATGTAAGATCTCCTGTCCATTCCACAAACTCCCAATCACCAGTTGGTTCAGCAGTAAGCTCTACTATCGTTCCACTATTGTAGTCAGTTGCTAAACCTACTTTAATAACCTTTTCACTAACTGTTCCTTCTCCTTCAATCTCTATTGTTAATGGATACTGCTTTTTAACAAAAACTGCTGTTACTGATTTTGCTTTATCTATTGTGATTTGAGTTGGGTTTTCAGTTCCTGTTACATCTCCTTTCCATTCCATAAACAACCATTCTCCACTTGGAACGGCCGTAAGCTCTACTATTGTTCCACTATTATAATCCGTTGCAGCTCCTGCTTTTATTACTTTTTCACTTACCGTTCCTTCACCCTCAACAGTTGTTGTTAGTGCGTATTTCTTTTTAACAAAATTAGCTGTCACTGATTTATCAGAGTTCATTACAACACTAGTGCTGTTTGAAGATCCTGTAGCGCCTGACCAACTTTGAAATACATATTCAGCAGATGGAGTAGCAGTTATTGTTGCTGTTTTACCCTCGTCGTATTGCTGAGTTGATGGAGATACTGTTCCACCATCACTTGGATTAGCAGAAGTTGTAAGAGTGTAAATAATAGGATCTTTAGT
>JABICI010000126.1 GCA_018652335.1 Flavobacteriales bacterium | reverse complement strand
TAAAATCTCGACTTTTGTAACACCAATATCTTGCGCATACAAAGTGCTAAAACTTAAGATAATTATTAAAATCGTTTTATTCAAATTCATTTTCTAAAAAATTAGTTTTGATTTTTTTAGCCGTATCAATTTTTAATTCTGCAATATCAGGAACTGGAACAACATAATTATCATCTATTTCTTCAACATCATAATCAAATACTTCTTCTGAAATTTCAATAAACGACTGAACAACTTCTGATTTTACAATTTTCTCTTGATCGTTCTCAACGATAGATTCCCACTTTTTTCTTGCAATATTAATTATAAATTCATTCTCGTGATTTTCAATAATACTCTCTAAAGTAGCCTTTGCTTGAAAAAGGTTCTTCTTTAAAATATAAATATCAGATAGTAGAATAAATGCTTTAGCAATATAAAAGTCATTACTAAAATTTTCTGCTAAATCAAAAATTAAATTCTCCGACAGATCTAAATTATCATCTAAAAATTCAAGGTATGCCAAATAATAATTAGCTTCAGCTCCTTCGTCGTAATCAGATATAGAAGCTATTTTTTTATAAGTTAACTTAGCTTTGGCATAATTTCCTGATTCAAATTCATCTCTTGCAATAATTATTTTAGCTTTACTCAAAAGCCAATTATCTGTCTTATTAAATTCGACAACTTTATTAGCGTATAATAAAGCCTTTTTTCCATTAGAAAATTCATTTATACTCATTAACCTAATAACAACTTCTCTTTTAACAGAATTTGATGAAACAATATCTTCGAGCATTGAATAATACTTATCTGATTTTTCAAAATTCTTTTCCCTATAACTAAATCTTGACAAAAACATTAAGGCATTCTCCTTGTAAAATCTAGAGGAACAATTAATTAACTTTTCATAATTCAAAACAGCACTAGCTGTATCTTCTAAATTTAACAAACTAATTGCATTAAAGTATTGTGCGTCATTAATAAATATACCATCATTAAATTTACTTATATAATTTTCAAAGGACTTATTAGCAACTACATAATCGAGTTCAGAAAACTTATAAAAAGCTGAATTATAAGTTAATGAGTCTTGCTCACTTTTAGAAATACTAAAACCTGGTAATTGTTCAACAATAGACAAATATTTATCAATTTTTCCTAATGAAGAATAAGCTACTTGTAAACCAGATAATGCTTGTTTAAAAAAAATAGTTTTCTGAAAATTATTTATTACATACAAAAACATATCTATTGCTTTTTGAGAACCTCCAGTGTTGAGAAATATCATTCCTTTACTCAAGTAAGCATTAGCAACTAGATCTTTATCACCACAATTATCAATAAGATTGTTGTAATAATCATTTGCAAGGTCATACTGATAGTTATTTTTACACTGTTCTGCTAATATTAAAAGAGAATTATCATAATATGCAGACTCCTTATACTTTGATATAAAATTTGTTAGTACTTGATATTTTTTATTATTTTCACCAACCAATCCTAAAGAAATAGCGTATTGATATGAAGCATAATCTGAATCGAAAACACCTAACTGCACGGCTTGCTTATAGTATTTAGAAGACAGTATAAAATCTTTAGTCATAAAGTAAGAATCAGCTAATCTCAAATAGGTGTCATTTAATTTTATACTATCTGTAATCTCTATCTCAAAAGCTCTGAACCATTTAATTGCATTTTTAAAATCTGAATTTTTAAAATACGAGTACCCAAGTTTATATTTCTTTAAAAAATCATACTCTTTAAGAGATTCTTTATATGGCAATGATAAAAACCCTTCGATAGAATTCTCGAAACGATTTAAGTGATAGTAGCAATCAGAAATCCAAAAGTTTGACAAATAAGAATAAGTTTCATTTATTGGAAATTTCTCTGAATTAGTAAAATAAAAAATTGATTTATTAAAATTCTTTTGATTAAACTCCTGCACACCAAGAAAAAAAGAGGTTTCCTGAATAGCTTTTTTTTGTGTCAAACTAGGTGATTTAATTATATTTAATGCAGAAAAAGCTTCATAATATCTACTGGAAGACTGTAGCATCTTAACAATAAGACCTTCTATTTCTTTTTTATGGATTTCATTGTCAAATTCCTTTACATATTTAGATAGAACATCAAAGGTATTATCAAAAGGAAGCTCTAACTGGTACGACAACTTAGCATAATTGTAATATGCCGCTTCTTTAATTTTTTTATCAAAATTTAAACTAGAAGATTTTTTGAAAGCCTGTAAAGCATAATTAAAGTTACTTTTCATCAAATAACTCTCTCCTAAATAATAAGAAGAGTATTGTAAAATACTGTCACTAGCAGATGAAATATTTTGCAATTCAGCTATAGCTTTATCATAATTTAAAGTCTTGTAATAAGCATATCCTAATAATAAATGCTCATTCAAATTATTATCTAAACTTTCTTGAAGGAAAGATTCAAAATGAACAATTGAACTTGAAAAATCATCAAGTTGAAAGTAAGCTTCAGCAAGTAATCTATTAATTTCTGATTTCCGACTTGCTATCACATTTTCTAAGATTGGTTTTGCAAAGAATATTAACTGATTATAATTTTTTTGAGAAAAATAAATTTGTGAAATATAATATGGAACAATGTTTTTGAATTTATCATCATTTAGCAACTTCTTAAATGAAGCTAACGCAGATTGATAAAATCCTCCAGAATAATTAATATATGCATAGTAATATCTGGAAGTCGAAGCAAATTTACTATCAGAATTCATTATTTTAGAAAAATACAATTTTGCATTTTGAATAGAATCTATGCTAAATAATGAATATGCTAGCTTAAACTGAAGTTCATAACTTAAATCTTTAAGCCTCAATAGGTAATTGGAAGCTTCTGTAAATTTTCCTTGCCTATAGTATATAAGTCCTAAATCCCTATTTGTTAGATTTCGAAAATCATTAAAAGGAAATAAGTTGTTTAGCTGATTATATTTAAAAACAGCATCTGAAAGAAACAACTCTTTAGAACACCTTGCATTTAAATATAAAATTTCGGCACTATAGTTATTTGAACTAACAAACTCATCCAAAATAGATTGAGCTGCACTATACTTTTTATCTTCAAATAAATTTTTAGCTAATTTAAATGAATAGGTTTGAGTAAATGACTTTACAGAAACTAACATTATTAGATAAATGAAAAATATTCTATACATACAAATTAAAATTAATAAATATATTGATTGAGAAGAAACGATAAAACTGAAGTTGTCAACACTCACGATTAACAATTATTGATTCTATATGCTAGAGTCTTAATTTGATATTTTTAAATTTGCTGAATGCTGTATATCCTTAAAATTAAAGGAACTGATAAAATTCCTGATTTTGTTCAGATAAGAGACTCTGAAATGACTTTAATCGCATATTTCCGACTAAGTCAAATCGAACAAGGTTTAAGAAAGAATGGCTTTACTGAAGAAATTTTAGAAATAAAAAAAATTATTGAAAGTATTGACTTTGGAATAATTCATAAATACATAAGTAAATGAAAAATGAAATAATTAAGATAGAAGGCATAGATATTGTACGTAATGAGAAACAAATATTGAGTAATATAACTTTTAGAATTCCTCAAGGAGAGTTTGTTTATCTTGTAGGAGACACAGGAAGTGGAAAAAGCTCATTATTAAAAGCGCTTTATGCTGAAATAATGGTTAAAACTGGCAACATTGAAGTTGCCAATACAGATCTTAAATTAATTCATCATAACGAAATTCCATTATTAAGAAGAAAACTAGGAATTGTTTTTCAAGATTTTCAGCTCCTGACAGATAGGACTGTTGAAGCAAACCTAGAGTTTGTTTTAAAAGTTACAGGCTGGAAAAATAAAAACAAAATTAAAGATAAAATTGCACACGTCTTAGAGAGCGTTTATCTTGAAAACGTAAAAGATAAATTACCGTTTGAACTATCAGGCGGAGAACAACAACGCGCTGTTATTGCCAGAGCACTACTAAACAATCCAGAGATTATCTTAGCTGACGAACCAACAGGAAATCTTGATCCAAATAAAGCAGAAAAAATTATTCAGCTACTAAAAGAAATAAACCAGAAAGGAACTACAGTTTTAATCGCTACACATAATTACTCAATTATAAAAAAATATATATCAAGGACTTTAAAGTGCGTAGACAAAAAAGTTATTGAAATAGATCCTAAAACACTATAAATATGAACGGATTTAAAAATAATTATTGCCTTAAAAGTCTAAATTCATTTGGTGTTAACGCAAAATCAAAATTTTTTAAATCTTTCAATTCAGAAAATGATTTAGTTAAAATCATGAGTACTAAAACATTTGAGGAAAACAAAATACTTATTTTAGGTGGCGGTTCAAATATATTATTTACAAAAAACTTTGATGGATTAATTTTACAAAATAAAATTAATTTAATTTCAATTATTAATGAAGACAATCATTCAACTACGGTGGAAGTCGGGGGCGGAGTAAACTGGCATGATTTTGTTCTTTGGAGTGTAAACCGGAATCTATCTGGGATTGAAAATTTAGCTCTTATTCCAGGTAGTGTTGCTGCTAGTCCAGTACAAAATATTGGTGCCTATGGGATGGAGGTAAAAGATACAATAACAAAAGTACATACTTTTGATATTGCGCAAAAAACCAAAAAAATATTTTACAATAAAGAATGTAAATTTAAATACAGAGACTCCATTTTTAAATCTGAACTAAAAAATAAAAAAGTAATTACTAAAGTTGAATTTAAATTATCAAAGACTGCACTAAATATTATATCATATGGTAACATTGAGAAAGAGTTAAAAAAAGACCCTTCTCCAATGAATATTGCAGAATTAATTATTAAAATAAGGAAACAAAAATTACCTGACCCAATAAAAATTGGTAATAGTGGGAGTTTTTTTAAAAACCCTGTTATATCTTTACTTAAGTTTAAAAAAATCAAAAAAAAATTTCCTGAGATAATATCATATAAAGTAACAGAAAATAAAATTAAAATTGCTGCTGGCTGGCTAATTGAAGATGCCGGACTTAAAGGACATAGAGAGGGAGATGCGGGAGTTCATAAAAATCAAGCACTAGTTCTAGTAAATCACGGAAAATCAACTGGAAAAGAAATACTATCTCTTAGCAACATGATAAAAGATGTGATTTTTAAAAAATATGATATAATGCTTGAAACAGAAGTAAATATCATCTAAATGAACAGTGAAAAACTACAAGAAAAAATAAGATTTAACTTTCCTTTTCAAGCTACAAATGAACAGAATGATATTATTACAGATATTTCAGAATTTATCACAACTATAGGAAATAGGAGTATTTATGTACTTAAAGGTTATGCAGGTACAGGAAAAACAACTTTAGTCTCTTCACTTGTAAAGTCGCTTTCGGTTGTAGCAAAACGCCATGTTTTAATGGCTCCAACTGGAAGAGCAGCAAAAGTTCTGGCAAAGTATTCTAAAAGAGCAGCAAGCACTATCCATCGAAAAATATATTGGATAAGGACCAATAAAAGTGGCAACACATTCATTACAAGAAAAGAAAACACTCACACTAACACTATCTTTTTTGTTGATGAAGCTTCAATGATTTCGGAAAATAATGAAAAAGCATTTGGAAATCGTTCACTTCTTGATGACTTAATTGAATATGTTTATGAAGGATTAGATTGTAAATTAATTCTTATAGGAGACACAGCTCAACTTCCCCCTGTTCATTTAGAAGTTAGTCCTGCATTAAACGAAGAAATTCTTGAAAGAAAATCTAACAAACAAATAATATCTAGAGAACTTACTGAAGTAGTCAGACAAAAAGAAAACTCTCTTATTCTAAATAATGCAACTTTAATAAGAGAAAAAATTGCAAAAGAAGATTACACTTTTCCATCGATAATCACAAATAATGAAGTAATTAGAATCAATACCGGAGAGGATCTTCAAGACGCTTTAGAGTCAGCATATAGTAATAATGGAATAAATAATACATCTGTGATTTGCAGGTCAAATAAGAGAGCAAATCTCTACAATCAACAAATAAGAGCAAAAATAAGATGGCAAGAAAATGAGATCTCATCTGGAGACATGCTGATGGTTGTTCGAAATAATTATTTCTGGCTTGATGAGAGCAGCAAAGCCGGATTCATTGCTAATGGAGATATAATTATGGTAACTAAAATTAACGAAACTATTGAAAGATATGGATTTCGATTTGCAAGAGCTAGTGTTGAAATGGTTGATTATCCAAAGGAAAAAAACTTAGATTTATTACTTTTATTAGACACTCTGACAAGCGAAAGTCCAACAATTAGTTATGATCAGTATCAAAAACTTTATAAAGAAATAAGTAAAGATTATAAAGGACAAAAAGAAATAAATAAAAAGATAAAAGAAGATGAATTCTTTAATGCCTTACAAATTAAGTTTGCATATGCTATAACATGTCATAAATCACAAGGAGGTCAATGGGAAAATATATTTGTCGATATGGGTTACTTTACAGATCAAATGCTAGATAAAGCATATCTCAGATGGCTTTATACTGCAATTACTAGAGCAACGAAGAAACTATACTTAATAAACTTTAATGATAATTTTTTTAAAATTTAATTTAACGTCTAAAATCTATTTATTATTGCGTTTAAAATCTTACTTGGCCTCATTGATTTAATAATATTTTTTTCATTAGGATAGTAATATCCATCAATATCTTCCGCATTTCCTTGTACACTTGCTAGTTCTGAACAAATTTCATATTCATTCTCTTTAAAATCATTATGTAAAAATTTAAAAGAATCTCTAAGTTCTTTATCTTGATTTTGTAAAGATAATTCTTCAGACCAATAAAGAGCTAAATAAAAATGTGACTCTCTATTATCGATTTCCCCAACTTTTCGTTTTGGAGATTTATTATTCTTAAGTAATTTTTCAATCGCGTTATCTAATGTAAATGCAAGGATATTAGCTTTTGAATTATTATTATTCTCAGCTAAATGCTCTAAAGAAACTACAATAGCCATAAATTCTCCCAAAGAATCCCATCTTAAATGACCTTCTTCAACAAATTGCTGGACATGTTTTGGAGCAGATCCTCCAGCTCCAGTTTCAAACAATCCTCCACCATTCATTAGCGGAACAATAGAAAGCATCTTAGCAGAAGTTCCTAATTCTAAAATAGGAAATAAGTCTGTCAAATAATCCCTTAATACATTTCCAGTTACAGAAATAGTATCTTCACCTAATGCAATTCTTTCTAGTGTAAAGGTACATGCACTGTAAGGATCTAATATCTTTATGTCAAGATTATTTAACTCAAAATCGTTAAGATATTTATTAACTTTCTTTATAACTTCAAAATCATGTGATCTATTTTTATCTAACCAAAAAATAGTTGGCCACTTTGTAACTTGAGCTCTACTTACTGCAAGTTTTACCCAATCTTTAATTGGTGCATCTTTAGTTTGACACATTCTCCATATATCCCCTTGCTCAACAGCATGTTCAGTTAATACATTGTCTTCCTGATCAATTACTCTAACAATACCAGAAGAAGAAATTTCAAAAGTTTTATCATGAGAACCGTATTCTTCTGCTTTTTGCGCCATTAAACCAACATTGGGAACAGTACCCATTGTGCTTGGATTAAAAGCACCATTTTTTTTACAAAATTCTATAGTCGCAGAATAAATAGATGCATACGAACTATCAGGAATAACTGCCTTAGTATCTTTTGTACTATTACTAGCATCCCACATCTGACCAGAATTTCTGATCATAGCAGGCATAGAAGCGTCAATAATAACATCTGAAGGCACATGTAAATTTGTGATACCATTAAAAGAATCAACCATAGCTAAATCAGCATTTTCTTTCATTACTAATTTTATATCGTTGGTTATATCATTTCTTTCTTTTTCTGGTAATGTTTCAATTTTATTTATCAAATCACCAAATCCACTTTTGAAATCAACATTTAAATCATTAATCAATGTTTTATGTTGATTAATTAAACTTTCAAAATACACACTTACAACATGTGAAAATATTATTGGATCCGATACCTTCATCATTGTCGCTTTCAGATGAAGAGAAAGTAAAATATCCGATTCTTTTGCATCTTTGATTTCAATTTGGAGAAAATTAAGTAAGGATTTCTTACTCATAAATGAGGTGTCAATTATTTCTCCTGCTAAAAGTGAAATATTATCTTTAAGTAAAGATTTTATGCCATTATTATTCTCAAATTCTACCCTTACAATTTTGGCATTCTCTATACAAAGTGACTTTTCATTATGAAAAAAATCACCTTCTTTCATTGTAGCTACATGAGTTCGTGAATTTGAACTCCAATTTCCCATAAAGTGTGGATTTGATTTTGCAAAGTTTTTAACTGCCTTTGGAGCTCTTCTGTCAGAATTACCTTCTCTAAGAACTGGATTAACAGCTGACCCCTTTATTTGATTATACTTAGCAACAATTTCTTTATCCTTATCATTAGAAATTGATTTAGGGTAAGAAGGAATAAAGAAACCTTTCTTTTGCAGTTCTAATATTGCAGCTTTCAGCTGAGGTAGAGAAGCAGATATATTTGGTAACTTGATAATATTTGCATCTTCAGTTTTAACAATTTCTCCAAGATTCGACAATGCATCTTCAGTATGTTGACTAATATCAATACATTCTGGAAATGCAGCCAAAATTCTAGCTGCTAATGAAATATCCATTACTACAATATCTATATTTGCTTTTTTAGAAAAAGATTTAATAATGGGCAATAACGAATAAGTAGCCAACATTGGGGCTTCATCAGTTTTTGTGTAAATTATCTTAGATTTATTATTTTTCATATTATCTTAATTATATTCATTTATTAATAACCAAACACCTCTTCTAAAGTTAAGTGTTTAATCTCTCCATACTCTTTTAATACGCTAAGATCCAAATCGCTTTTTGCCCCCAGTACCATAACCACTCTATTACGATTTGCAATATGAGAATTATGAAAATCGTTTAAGCTATCTACATTAAATGCTTGAACTTGGTTATATAAATCAGTTCTCATATCGTAGTTAACACCCTGTTCTTGAGCTTTTTCATATTCAGACAAAACTTTTGACTTTGTCAATCTTTCCGTTCTAATTCTTTGTATTATAGCTTCTTTAGCGTTATTCATATTAGTTTCTGCTTTTGGCATTTCATCTAATAACTCTGACATCCCACTCATTGCTTCAGATAACTTATCTACCTGTGTTCCAATATAACTCATTAAATAATGTGATGAATTTGTGTCTTTTGGTATTGTATATGTTGAATATACAGAATACGCTAGGGCTTTTGATTCTCTCATCTCTTGAAAAACTATAGAACTCATACCACCACCAAAATATTCATTGTGAAACTTAATTTTAGAAAATTCACTCATATTCAGCTTACTTCCTTTAGACAACATTATTACTTCGGCTTGCTTCATGTCATAATCAACTACATAAACAATTGGCTTTTGTAAATCTAATTCTTTATATTCTTTCTTTTTAGGTAAAGGATTTAGATCTGATTTATTAAAATGTATATTCTCTAATTTAATTTTTAAATCAGAAATGTTTTCAGGACCATAATAAGAGATCCTGTGTTTATACAATAGCAAATCATTTATTGATTTTAATAATTCCTTAGATGTTAAATTACTTATATCCTCTGTAGATAACACATTTGTATAAGATGATGTAGGTCCATATTTTGCATAATTAACTAAAGCTTTAAATAAAATAGTTTGTTTATTTAACTTTGCATCTTCTCTTTCCTTAATTTTATTAGATTTTAAAGCTATTAAAGCTTCCTCATCAGCGATTACATTAGCAAGAAAATTCTCAAAAAACATGATTGATTCATCAAATTTATTGGCGAGACCACTTAATGTAATTCTGGTTTTATCAGATGAACTACTCATACTTAAATCACAACCTAGCCTGTAAAATTCTTCTTGTTTTCTAGATGGAGAAATTTCAGATGTACCTAAAAATTTCAAATAATCAACCGCAAATTTCAGTTTATTATCATGATCAGTACCTATATCAAAAATATAACTTAATCGGAATCTGTTATTCTCAGTATTTTTCTTGTGAACTAAAGGCAGTTCTCCAATGTTAGTTTTCTCTATAATCTCATCAAAATCAAGAAATACAGGATTAATATCTTCAACCTCTTCAGCTAATAATTTAATTAAGAAATCAGATTGATCTTCTCGGTTCAATTGTACAGGTGTTATATCAGGTTTATCTACCTTTAAAGATGTCTTATCTATTCCATTTCTTTTGTAGGTTACGACATAATTTTCATTATAATTTTCCTTAGCAAAATCAATAATATCTTGCTTTGTAATAGATTCTAAATCAGATATTTCTTTATTATAATCCTCCCATGAAATATCTAAGGTAAAAGCCTCAACAAACTCATTTGCTCTACCACTGTTACTTTCAAATTTTTTAATTTGATTTAACTTTAAATCAGAAATTATGGCGTCAACTAACCATTGCTCAAAATTTCCATCTTTAATCTCTTCTATCTGATTTAATAAAAGATCTCTTACTTCTTCTAATGTCTGCCCCTGCTTTGGACTTCCATATAATGTGTGCATGGAATAATCCCTTAGAACATAAGGAAAACTACCACCACTAATTATTTTTTGAGTTTGATTTAAGTTCAAATCAATTAAACCTGCAGTTGAATTAGCTAAAACCATATCGATCATTGTTAGTATTTTGGAATCATTTGAATTTGCTCCTTCAAATCTAAATCCAACAAAAAGACTTTCTGATTCTGGCCCAAAAACTTCTTTAATTACAGGTTTTTTTAATGAACTTTCTTTATAAACATTAAAAATTGGGTCTGCCTTTCTTTCAAATTTACTCCAATATTTTTGAATTAATCTAATAGTTTTATCATAGTCAAGATCACCCGATAAGCAAATTGCCATGTTGTTAGGAACATAATATTTATTAAAGTATGCTCTTATCTCTTTTAAAGATGGATTTTTTAAATGTTCAACAGTTCCGATAGTTGTTTGCTGACCATACTGATGGTTAGGAAACAGCCCATCAAATAAAGATTCAAATAACTTGCTTCCATCACTATCTCTATTTTTTTCTTCATAAACAGCCTCTAGTTCTGTATGAAACAATCTAAACACAGGGTAACGAAACCTTTCAGACTCAAGTTTCAACCAGTTCTCAAGTTGATTAGATGGAATATCGTTAATATATACTGTTTTTTCAAATGAAGTATACGCATTTGTCCCTTTTGCACCTATACCTAAAGCCATCTTGTCGTATTCATTAGCAATAGCATATTTCGCCGCTTCTGCTGAAACAGAATCAATCATACGATAAATTCTTTCTCTGTTAATTGTATCAGTCATTGCAACAGTCCTGTAGTGTTCATATAGGGCTTCAATTTCTTCAATTAAAGGACCTTCTTTATTAAAATCAAGTGAGCCAAAAACATCAGTTCCTTTAAATAACATGTGTTCTAAATAATGAGCTAGGCCTGTTGCATTTTCAGGGTCATTTTTACTTCCTGCTCTAACAGCAATATTTGTCTGTATTCTTGGAGCATCATCGTAAGAAGTAAGATATACTTTAAGCCCATTTTCAAGAGTATATATCCTAGCTTTAAGAGGATCACCTTTTACTTCCTCATAGTTATTTTCAATTTTATTCATTTGATTTTTTAGATTAACAACAAAATATGCTGTAGCAAAGATTAGTAATGATATCGTTATTATTTTTTTAAGTTTCATGAAAATCTTTAATTAGTAGTCAGAATCAAGTCCGAGTGAAACTCTAAGACTATCTAAACTTGAATTATTTTCAAGCATCTTATTAAATTTGTCTTTATTAGTATATGGTGTTGCACTCTTTTCACCTTCAATTACTTTTGTAATTATTTCTATATGATCATTTGTTAATTTGTTTCTTAGGTACTCTAAAATTTTATATTTCTCTTCTAATATTATTTCCGTCTGCGCAGCATTGCTCAAAGATAATTCAATAACATTATTCTTTAATAATCTAGGTTCATGCAATGACAATGCAATTGCTAAATTAGACTTGCCTTGATCTTTTACAAAAGAAATTAAAGTTTTCCAATGTAAAATTAACGATTGATAAGACAATTCAGATGATCTGAGATTTGAAACTGTCTTTTCACTTGATTTATCTATGTTACTTTCCTCTGTCAAACTATTAATTGAAATTAACGTTGTTTTCTTATTTACATCAAGAATAATTTCTGCGTTTTCAGTAGTTTTGTTTTGAATTAAACTTTGATCTAAAGAACTTTTTTGAGATATCTTATCAGGATTTTTTAAGTCAGATGTTAGTTCCATAACATTTACTTTTTCTTCAGTATTTTTAATACTAATATCGTTTTTCGATTTGTGAGAACTAATTACAAAATTTTTAGATTTTTTTTTTTGACTATTAGTTGTTTCAATAGAAGAAATTCTCATTAGAGTAAATTCAACCAGTAATCTTTGGTTATTTGTGGTTTTGTATTGCACGTCACATTCATTACAAATTGATAGTGCAGATAAAATAAAATGTAGATCACATTTACTAGACTGTTGAATATATCTAGATTTTAAAACATCACCTTTTTCAAAAAGAGTGCTAGTTTTTTTATCCATCGAGACAAGGATATCTCTAAAATGTGAAGCTAAACCATTAATAAAATGATGACCATCAAATCCATTTTCTAAAATCTCATTATATGAAATTAAGATTTGATTTATATCGTTTTCCAGTAAGTAATCAGTAATTCTAAAGTAGTAATCATAATCTAAAATGTTTAAATGTTTTATCACACTTTTATATGTTAGATTCTTGTTTGAAAAAGAAACTAAACGATCAAAAAAAGATAGTGCATCCCTCAAAGCTCCATCAGCCTTCTGAGCAATAAGATGTAGAGCTTCTGTATCTGCATTTATATTTTCATGTTCAGCTACATAACTTAGGTGAGAAGCTATATTAGAAATGCTTAATCTTTTAAAATCAAATATCTGACATCTAGAAAGAATTGTAGGTATAATTTTATTCTTTTCCGTGGTAGCTAAAATAAATTTAGCATGCGATGGAGGTTCTTCAAGTGTTTTTAGAAATGCATTAAACGCTGATGTTGACAGCATATGAACCTCATCAATAATATAAATATTGTATTTGCCAACTTGCGGAGAAAATCTAACTTGTTCAACTAAATTTCTAATATCGTCTACAGAATTATTAGATGCTGCATCAAGTTCATGAATGTTGAAAGATGTATTTTTATTAAAAGACAAACAAGATTCACATTCATTACAAGCTTCGTTATCAGATGAGATCTTGAAACAGTTTATAGTCTTAGCCAAAATTCGTGCACAAGAAGTCTTTCCAACACCTCTTGGACCACAGAATAAAAATGATTGTGCTAAAAGATTAGACTGAATTGCATTTTTCAGTGTCAAAACAATGGATGATTGCCCAACTACAGCATTGAAAGAGGATGGCCTGTACTTTCTAGCAGAAACTATAAAATCAGTCATAATATTTTTTTAAAAAAAATAGAATACAAACTTAATATTAATTGTAAAATATTAATCAATAATTCTATCTAATTAAAAAGCGATATAAATTACTATATATTGGATGTTTTTATTAAATTTGCGGCCCACATTTAACAAATGAATTAATAATAAAACAACTAAAAAAATGAATACTTACGAAACTGTTTTCATAATGAATCCCGTTTTATCTGAAGATCAGATAAAGGAAACAGTAAAAAAATTTGTTGACTACATTAAGTCAAAAAAAGGTACTGTAACTCAAGAGGAAAATTGGGGCCTTAAGAAACTAAAATATACTATTCAAAAGAAAAAAACAGGTTTCTACTACTTAATAGAATTCCAATCTAATGGCGAGATAATAAACGATTTCGAAGTTGAATTCAAAAGAGATGAAAGAGTAATTAGATGGCAAACTATAAAACTTGAAAAATTCGCTTTAGAATACGCAGACAGAAGAAAAAAGAAATTAAGTACTAAAACAAAAGCAAATTAATTATGGCAAAGACAGATGTTAAATATTTGAATCCTGTAGATATTGAATTAAAAAATCAAAATAAATATTGCCGTTTTAAGAAAATGGGAATTAATTATATTGATTACAAAGATCCTGATTTTTTAATGCGATTCTTGAATGCACAAGGAAAAATATTACCAAGAAGAATAACTGGAAATTCATTAAAATTCCAAAGAAGATTGGCAGTAGCAGTTAAAAGAGCAAGGCAAATCGCTCTCTTACCTTATGTTGCTGACAACTTAAAATAATCTTAATACGATACTAAATCATGGATATTATACTTAAAGAAAACGTAGAAAAATTAGGTTTCAAAAATGAAATCGTTACAGTTAAAAATGGCTATGGCAGAAATTTTCTTATTCCTCAAGGGCTAGGAATTTTAGCAAGTGAATCAGCTAGAAAAATTTTAGCTGAGAACTTAAAACAACAAGCAAAAAAAGAAGAGACTGAAATAAATGCAGCTAACAAAATTGCTACTGAATTGCCAAAACTAGATATCGTTTTAAAAGCAAATGTTGCAGAAGGAGGAGCAAAACTTTTCGGTTCAATTAAAACTACACATTTTACAGATGCAGTTTTAGCTTTAGGACATACTATTGACAGTAAATTTGTTAAGCTTCCAAAAATTAAAGAATTAGGTAATTTTGAAGCTGAAGTTAGACTTCATAGAACAGTCAGCATAAGTATTCCATTTAAAGTTATTGCTAAATAAATTACTTTAAACTTTACATTTATAAAACCAAACTAGTTTAGTTTGGTTTTTTTTTAACCAAAATATAACTCTAATTAAAGTAGAAATAAGTACAAAATAGTACCTTTGTATTACTTAAAATAAAATTATGGCGTTTGATATTGAAATGATAAAAAAAGTTTACCAGAAATTTCCTAAAGCAGTTGATACAGCAAGGAAACTAAAAGGAAAACCTTTAACACTAACTGAAAAAATTTTATACTCACACCTCTGGTCAAAAAAAATCAATCAGGAATTTAAACGAGGTGTTGATTATGTTGATTTTGCTCCAGATAGAGTAGCAATGCAGGATGCTACTGCTCAGATGGCTTTACTTCAATTTATGCAAGCTGGTAAGAAAAGAGTGGCTGTTCCTTCAACCGCTCATGCTGACCATTTAATACAAGCAAAAATAGGAGCAACAAAAGATCTTCAAAACGGAATTAATCAAAATAATGAAGTATTTAATTTTCTTTCTTCAATATGTGACAAATATGGAATTGGATTTTGGAAACCTGGAGCTGGGATAATACATCAAGTAGTTTTAGAAAACTATGCTTTTCCTGGCGGAATGATGATTGGAACAGATTCTCATACAGTAAATGCAGGAGGATTAGGTATGGTTGCAATTGGAGTTGGTGGAGCTGATGCTGTTGATGTGATGGCCGGAATGCCTTGGGAATTAAAATTCCCTAAATTAATTGGAATAAAGCTTACTGGAAAACTTAATGGATGGACTGCTCCAAAAGATGTAATTTTGAAGGTTGCTGGAATCTTAACAGTAAAAGGAGGTACAGGTGCAATTGTTGAATATTTTGGAGAAGGAGCAGAATCATTATCTGCAACTGGAAAAGGAACCATCTGCAACATGGGTGCTGAAATTGGTGCTACAACCTCAACATTTGGATATGACAAGAGCATGGAAAGGTATTTAAGAGCAACAGACAGAAATGATGTTGCTAATGAGGCTAATAAAATTAAAGAATATTTAACTGGAGACGCTGCAGTCTATTCTAATCCTGAGCAATACTTTGATCAAGTAATAGAAATAAATTTAGATGAATTAACTCCTCATCTTAACGGGCCATTCACTCGAGATCTAGCAACCCAAGTTGGAAAAATGCATCAAAAAGCAACTGAAAATGAATGGCCTTTAGATGTTGAATGGGCACTAATCGGCTCATGTACAAATTCATCTTACGAAGATCTAAGTAGAGCTGCTTCTATTGTAAAAGATGCTGCAGACAAAGGAATAAAACCAAAAGCAACTTTGGGAATAAATCCAGGATCAGAACAAGTTAGATTTACAGCTGAAAGAGATGGTTTAATTGATATTTTCAATAGATTTGATACAACAAAGATATTTACTAATGCATGCGGGCCATGCATCGGACAATGGGACAGAGAAGGTGCAGAAAAAAAAGAAAAAAACTCAATAGTTCATTCATTTAATAGAAATTTTGCAAAAAGAGCTGATGGAAATCCAAACACACATGCATTTGTCGGTTCACCTGAGATGGTAGCTGCAATTGCCATTTCTGGAAGACTTGACTTTAATCCAATAACTGACAAACTGCTAAATAATCAAAATGAGTTAGTATCATTAAATGAACCGAATGGTCACGAACTCCCTCCTAATGGATTTGATGTTAAAGACAATGGATATCAAGCTCCAGCCAAAGACGGCACTAACATCCAAGTTGTTGTAAATACAGACTCAAAGAGATTGCAACTACTTAAACCCTTTAAAGCATGGGATAGAAAAAATATTAGTGGGGCAAAGCTGCTAATTAAAGCAAAAGGAAAATGTACAACAGACCATATATCAATGGCAGGTCCATGGTTAAAATATAGAGGCCATTTAGATAATATTTCAAATAATTGCTTAATTGGTGCTGTGAATGCTTTTGGTGAAGGAGTTAATAGAATAATGAATCAGCTTGACGGATCTTATGACGAAGTTCCTAATGTTGCAAGAAAATACAAAAAAGCAGGCATTACTTCTATTGTTGTAGGAGACCACAATTACGGCGAAGGGTCTTCAAGAGAACATGCAGCAATGGAACCAAGGCATTTAGGAGTTATGGCAGTAATTGTAAAGTCATTTGCACGTATACATGAAACAAATCTTAAAAAACAAGGCATGTTAGGCCTAACATTTGCTAATGAAAATGACTATAATTTAATTCTTGAAGACGACACATTTAATTTTATAGATTTAATCGAATTCAAAGAAGGAAAACAACTAAAATTAGAGATTATCCATAAAGATAAATCTATAGATATTATTTCATTAAACCACACTTACAACGAAGCCCAAATTGATTGGTTTAAAGCGGGTTCTGCTCTAAATTTAATTAGAGAAGAAAACAGTAATTAAACC
>JABICI010000024.1 GCA_018652335.1 Flavobacteriales bacterium | reverse complement strand
AGAAATTTTTCTAACCAATTTTTACCATTCCAATTTAGAATTACTAATGCAGTTTTTATCTTTTGTGTTTCCATCTTTTATGTGACCACAACCAATATTGTGGATTATTTACTATATCGTTTTCAATTAATTTTGTAAAGTCTTCAGTTATTTTACCATAAGGTTCATCCTTGGGATTATTAGTAACAAGAGAATATACAACTTCATAGAACCCTCTTTTTATTTTATTTATAGTAGCATAAATGACTGGCCAATTGTTATCTTTTGAATATTTCTCAGCACCAAAAAGAACTCCAGTATCTTGATTTAGAAATTTTAACCAATATGCCTTTTTTGGATTTGAAGGGTTTTGGTCAGAACCAAATATAACAGCTTTAGGTATTCCATCATCTATGAAAGAACTTTTGCTTTCTTTCATAGAAACTAACCCCATACCAAACTTTGACCTTGATTCATAAATCTTCTTATTTAAAAATTTATTACTCAAAGGCTTATATATGCCAATGCATTTGTGCTTAGAGTAAATACCAAGAGTTTGTGCAACTATCTCCCAGTTATTGTAATGTGCACCAACAAGAATAATACTCTGACCATTCTCAGCATATGTATTAACTAATTCTGGATTTCTAACAATTAAACGTTTTTTAAGCTCATTTTCAGAAATTGTAAAGCCTTTTAAGCTTTCAACAATAAGATCACATAGATGGTGATAAAATTTACTCATGATATTCTTTAAATCATCCTTACTTCTTTTTGGAAATGAATTTTTCAAATTTTCAAAAACTATCATTTTCCTATAACTTAAAATTCTAAAAATTAATAAATACAGAACATCAGATATAATATAGAGAAAACTGTGAGGCAGAAGAGAGATTGGGATAATAAAAAAATAATAAAAGATTCTAGAAATCATAACAATTAATTATCTTATCTTGGATTTATGTAGTTATTATTAAAATCATCTCCAAAAGTAGGCTTGTTATCGTAATTAATTTTGTCATGCCATTCTGAATTACTTACCTCGCCATACACGTTAGAATATTCAAGCCTATATTCATTAGTTGCAAAATCAGCATTTACAAAAACAAATTTTTTATTAGACTGATTATTTAATTTATAATAGTGCCAAATCTCATATGGATAGGTGGAGGATGCATTTTCTACTTTATGCATACTATTTGGTGCTCCATACTGAAGATAAACTCTTCCTCTATCTGTAAGGTACCCCTGAATTCTAAAATTTTTAAAATCAGAATTGACAGACTTAACTTTATTGTGATATTCATTCCAAGCTAAATCAGGGTTTTTTGGATCTCGATTCACCCAAAAATTATAAAAATATTTTTGCATTAAATCAACATCATTATTTTTAATCTGATTCTGAGCGAATATATTTTCATCAGGCGTACTAATTGGATAGAGATAATCAATAAATAACTTAAGTTGCGCTTTATCTGTAATAAATTCAGCAAACGTACCAATTGTTGATACGGCATATATATCATTGTTGTTTTTAAATCCAGAAAAAGAATTACTCCTTTGAAAAAATATTTTCTTTTTGATTAGAGACTGATTATTTATATCCTTTATTTCACATACAAGATTATAATTACCAGTAGCTAAATTTGTAATATCAAAACTTAATAAATTTACAGCAAAATTCTCGCTAGTCTTTCTTTGTAATTTATTAAAATCAAAAAGAGGAATATTACGATCAAAAGTTTCAATATAACTATTTAAGACATATTTATTAGAAGAAATATTTTTAGAATTATATACTTCAAAATAAAAAGATAAGTCTGAAATATTTTGAGGATAATAATTAGAAACAAATGGTGTCATTAACATACCACTTTTACTTAATTGGCTTTCAATAGTATCTCTTTTGTAATCTGAAATAAGTTGAATATCTGAAATAGATAACTTTTCTGTATAATTAATTGAAATAGAATCTGAATATACATTTACCTTTTCAACATTCGATACATCAAAAACAGAAACGCTAATATCATACTTACCATCACTAAGTAATACTCTCTGTTGATCAAAGAAAAAAACATCATTATCCATTTGCAAATCAAATAATGGACTATTCAAAATATAATGATCTGAATACACAATTACATCATCATTTTTGATCTCTATATTAACATCAATTTTAGCAAAAAAAGAATTATTTGAAGGCACAAGAAAAAGTGAATTAGCATCAAAAGCAATATACAACTCAACAAAAGAACCTTCTTGTGAATTAAAAGTTGCATTAGTAATGTAAGATTTAATATCTTGAGAATGCACTATAGATGAAATCAATAAGAAACAAAGAAGAATTTTTTTCATAAAATTTAATATCTAAAGAAAGTGCTAAGTTAAAAAAACAATATAAGCGAAGTATTTTTTTAATAAAGAAAATATTTTGTGGTTAAGTAAGTATTTCTATTTTTGCAGACCGCAATCGGAGAGATGGCAGAGTGGTCGAATGCGGTGGTCTTGAAAACCATTGTACAGCAATGTACCGGGGGTTCGAATCCCTCTCTCTCCGCAAAAAATCCTAACATATTCGTTAGGATTTTTTTATTTATTATAAATTTACAATATGAAAAAGATAGATTTAGATATTTGTAAAGCAAAAACGTTAAGCGGAAGATTCTATACATCAAAGACAAATTTTAATGATTCAATTGAAAAAATATTTGCTAATAGCTGGCAGTTCATTTCAGATGACACAATGCTTCAACAAGATCGTGAGGCTCAACCATTCCAATTTCTAGATAATATAATACCAGAAAGATTAGTATTAATAAATAATAAAGGAAAAATTAATTGTTTTTCTAATGTTTGTACACATAGAGGTAACATTCTAATAAATAAACCATCAAAAATAAAGAATACCATTGTATGCGGGTACCACGGAAAGCAATTTAGTACATGTGGAAAGTTTAAGTTTATGCCAGCAACTGATGGAATGAAAAACTTCCCAAGTAATGATGACAATTTGCCAGAAATCCCCACCTCAAAGTGGAAACAATTTATTTTTTCATCTTTGGATCCAAAATTTAATTTTTCTGAATTATTTACAGAAATTGATGAAAGAATAGGATGGATGCCAATTGAAGAGTTTAAATTTAGAAAAGAATTATCAAAGAATTATTCCGTAAATGCAAATTGGGCATTATATTGTGATAATTACTTAGAAGGATTTCATATTCCATTTATTCATAAGGATTTAAATGATGTACTAGATTTTAATAACTATGAAGTAGAAGTTAATAAATACTCTATTTTACAATTAGGAATAGCATCAGAAGATGATATATGTTTTAATCTGCCAAAATCATCAATAGACTATGGAAAAAATATTGCAGCATATTACTTTTGGTTATATCCAAATTTAATGCTTAACTTTTATCCATGGGGATTATCCGTGAATATAATCAAGCCTGTTTCTGTAAATAAAACAAACGTAGTATTCAGATCATATGTTTGGGATGAATCAAAATTAAATACTGGGGCAGGAGCTGATTTAGACAAAGTAGAACTTGAGGATGAGGAAATTGTTCAGCAAGTTCAAAAAGGAATAGAATCCCGATTTTACAAGAGTGGAAGATTCTCACCTAAAATGGAAAAAGGCGTACATCACTTTCATTATTTAATAAGTAATTTTATGTCAAATAAATAAAAAACCCTCACAAGATGTAAGGGTTTAGTTGTGATCTCGACAGGATTCGAACCTGTGACCGTCTGCTTAGAAGGCAGATGCTCTATCCAGCTGAGCTACGAGACCAAATTATTGGGTTGCAAACTTAAAAAAAATTGTCTCTTAAAAAACAAAAGCAAAAAAAATATTTAAAGATTTAAAACTGCCATTTTTATTGCAGTAATAGCAGCCTCCACACCTTTATTACCATTCTTCCCGCCAGAGCGACTAATAGCTTGTTCCATATTATTATCAGTTAAAACACCAAAAACAACAGGTATATCAAAATGAACATTTAAATCTTTAAGACCTAAAGACACAGAGTTACATACAAAATCAAAATGTTTTGTTTCTCCTTTAATTACGCTACCTAAACAAATAATAGCATTTGGTTTGCTTTTAGCTGCAATTTTAGCGCCAAAAACAAGTTCAAAACTTCCAGGAACATTATATGTTGAAATATTATCAATTGAAACGCCACATTCAATTAAAGTATCATACGCACCTTTGTAGAGACTATTTGTTATTGATTTATTCCACTCAGAAACAACTATACCAAAAGATAACGAATCACATTTTGGAACATCTTCACTTGCAAAAAAAGAAAGATTTGTATTTTTAGTAGCCATGCTATCTACTTTTTGCTCGAGCAATAAATTTTTCTATTGTTTTCGCTTCTCTAGAATCTATGTAATCAGATTTAATCTTATTATATATTTCTAATGAACTAGAATAATCTTCATTCATCTCGTGAACCATTGCCATTTTCATTAAGTATTTTGGTGATGTAAAGGAATTATTGGATAATGTTGCATCTTTATAAGATTTCAAAGCATTTTCAGTATCTCCTAATTCTAAATATGCATCTCCAGTACATCCACTAGCCAATGATGATAAAATAATATCATCAGAAGAAAAACTAACAAAATAATCAATTGCATTATTATAGTCTGCTAAATTCAAATAACATAGACCAGCATAATAATTAGCTAACATCCCAGCTTTTGTTGAACTATAATCTGATGATATGTCAACAAAACCTAAAAATTGCAAATCTGCACCATTTAGCGCAAGTTCGAAAGAATCTTTCTGAAATGCTAATTCTGCTAAATACATCTCAGTTTGCGCCTCTTTCTCTAGAGGAGAAATATAAAAGTTCTGATAGACACTAAAAAGAGCAATAAGACCTACAATTGCTACTAGAATAGTTAATAAACTTTTCTGATTATCGAAAATATATTGTTCAGTTTTACTAAGTGCTTCCTCTACGTGCGCAAATTGTTCCTCAGTTTTGTTTTTATTTGCCATTTTAATATTATTTTTGGAATGCAAATATAGGATTTTTTAAAAACCAATATGTTTTTATCAATCAGATTATTGTAATAGAAAATAAATACCCAATATAGACGATTTTGTTTTTAAAAAAATTACAGCTTAACCAATTTAAAAATCATACTGAAAGCAAATTTATCTTTAATAAAGCTGTTAATTGCTTCGTTGGAGATAATGGATCTGGGAAAACAAATGTCTTAGATGCAATATACTATTTATCTAATACTAAAAGCTATTTTAATCATATTGACAATAGAAACATAAAATTTGATGAAGAATATTTCATGATCAAAGGCTCTTTCACTAAAGAAGAAAATATTTCTGAAATACAATGCAATTTTAAAAGTGGTGAAACTAAAAAAGTACAGAAAAACAATAAGAAATATACCCGATTTTCTGAACATATTGGACAGTTCCCAACAATCATTATATCTCCAACAGACACAAATCTTATAACAGAAGGTAGTGAAGTCAGAAGAAAATATTTAGATATAAGTATAGCTCAATACAAACAAACTTATTTACAATCATTAATTAATTATAATAAATTATTAAAACAAAGAAATGCTCTTTTAAAGCAATTTGATGAAAAAAATTATTTTGATGATATTTCATTAGAAATATATGATGAAAAATTAATTAAATTAGGCAATACAATATATCAAGAGAAAAAGAGTTTTCTTGTTGAACTAACACCTGTATTTAATAAGTACTACTTAGAAATATCAAACAGTAAAGAGATTGTTAATTTAGAATATAAGTCACAGTTAAATGAAGACACATTTAGTAATCTACTATTTAAAAGTAGGACGAAAGACAGAATTAGCAGATCCACTCAAGTAGGTATACACAAAGATGATATTATATTTACAATGAATAATCATCCAGTTAAGACTACTGGATCTCAAGGACAACAAAAGTCATTTCTAATTGCACTTAAACTTGCTCAATTTGAGTTCATCAAGAAAAAAATTGGATTTAATCCTATTCTTCTATTAGATGATATATTTGACAAACTTGACGATAATAGAATTCTTAAGCTAATTAGTCTTGTTAACAAGAAAGTCTTTGGACAAGTATTTATAACTGACACGCACAAAGAAAGAAGCGAAGCAATATTAAACAAAGCAAAAATAACATTTGATATCTTTAATATCAAAAACGGAGAAGTATCAGATGAGAGGAAACAATAATAGAAAGGTTGGCGATATTATTAGGAAATTAATGAAGAATCCTAAACTTTCAGAAAAACTTGATAAACTTGATGCATTAGAAATTTGGAATGAAATTATTGGCGAACAATTATGTAAATATGTAATTGAACAAAAGATTTATAAAGACACTCTACACGTTAAGCTAAAATCAGCTGTAGTTAGAAATGAACTAAGCTATAATAAATCTAATTTTATAACTGAGATTAATAAACAATTAGGTAAAAAAATAATTAATAACATTATATTAAAATAAATCAATAAAAGCTATCAACGACAAAAGCCCCCAGTTAAGGAGGCTTTTATCCAGTATTACCAAATCAAAGTTTAAAATCTTTCCTCGCTAGAGAAATGAAAATTGGCTTCAATTTTAGCATTATCATCAGAATCTGACCCATGTATCGCATTCTCAGCTAGCGATGTAGCATATATCTTTCTTATTGTTCCCTCAGCAGCATCTGCTGGATTTGTTGCACCAATTAATTCTCTAAAATCTGCAACAGCATTATCTTTTTCAAGAACAGCAGCAATAATTGGACCGCCACTCATATAATCAACAAGTTCTTGATAAAATGGTCTTTCTTTATGTACAGCATAAAATTCACCTGCTCTTTGCTTAGAAAGTTGAACTTTTTTAAGTGAAACTATTCTAAAACCATCATCTTCAATCATTCTTATAATTCCACCAATATTGTTAGCTTCAACAGCTTCAGGTTTTATCATTGTAAATGTAATATTTCCCATTTTTTTTATTTAAATTTAAGTTCACAAAATTAAAACTTTAATTAAAATAACTCTTATTTCTTTTGCTATTTTTGCAAAGAAATGAAGGAAAACGCATTAATATTTAAAAAACTGCTTTCAAACAAGAGAAAGATTGTTATTACAACTCATAAAGGCCCTGATGGTGACGCAATGGGATCTTCTCTCGCAATTTTGCATATTTTGGAGAAAATGGGACATAATGTACACTTAATTGTGCCAAATAATTACGCTGATTTTCTTCATTGGATGCCAGGTAATGAGAAGGTTGTAGTATTTGAAGACAACGAACAGTTTTCAAATAAAATATCAAATGATTCTGACTTAATTATAATGTTAGATTTTAATAACTTAAGTAGAATTGGAAATTTTAAAGATGCAATATCAAATTCAAATGCTAAAAAGGTACTAATTGATCATCATCAGGATCCTGATTTAAATATAGCAGATATTATTTTTAGTGATACTAAATCTTGTTCTACAGCTCAGTTAGTATATGAAATCTTAAAAGAAATGCAATTAGACAATCTTATTGACATATCAATAGCTGAGTGTATTTATGTTGGTATTATGACCGATACAGGTAGTTTTAAATACTCTAGCACATCAGCTAGGACACATGAAATTATAGCACAGTTAATTTCACTTGGAGTAGACAATTCAAAAATTCATGATTTAATTTATGATAATTCTTCTGAAAACAGAATACGATTATTAGGTTACTGTTTAAATAACAAATTATTGATTTATAAAGAAAATAATAGTGCAATTATTTCGTTATCAGCAGAAGAATTAGATGCTTTTAAGTTTAAATCTGGAGATACTGAAGGATTTGTTAATTATGCTTTATCTATTAAAGGAATTAAATTTGCAACGTTCATAGCTGAAAAAGAAGGTATTGTGAAACTTTCATTACGTTCTAAAGGTGATTTTAAAGTTAATGAGATAGCAAGTAAATACTTTCAAGGAGGAGGCCATATTAATGCTTCAGGTGGAATATCGCAAGTGTCTATTAATGAAACAATTAAAAAATTAGAAGAAATAATAATTAAATATAAAAATGAATTAAAAAACTAAACCAAACTATGAAAAAAATAACATTAATAACATTAATTTGCACCTTTACTCTTGGTGTTTTCTCACAGAATATATTTAAGAGTAATAACTCAACTAAATTTAATCAAAAACAAAAATCAGAAAATAGTATGTATGCTAAAATTAACACAAGTAAAGGAAATATATTAATTAAACTTGAGCACGAAAAAACTCCACTTACTGTAGCAAATTTTGTCGCTCTTGCTGAAGGTGACATGAAAAACAATCATAAAGAAATTGGAGAACCATATTACAATGGACTTAAATTTCATAGAGTAATAAATGAATTTATGATTCAAGGAGGTTGTCCAGAAGGAAGTGGCTCTGGAGATCCAGGATATAAATTTGCTGACGAGTTTCATCCAGAATTAAAACACGATAGAGAAGGCATACTATCTATGGCAAATTCAGGTCCTGCAACAAATGGCTCTCAGTTCTTTATTACTCACAATGAAACACCTTGGTTAGACGGGAAGCATTCAGTGTTTGGACATGTTACAGAGGGAATGGATGTTGTTAATTCAATAGTTCAAGATGATATTATTAACACAATAACTATTATAAGAGAAGGGTCAGATGCTAAAGCGTTTAATGCAGTAACAATATTTTCTACAGAACAAGAAAAAACTAAAGCAATAAATCTTGAAAAAGAAAAGAAAAGTCAAGAAGCCATGAAAGAACTTACAAAAGGAGCTAGCAAAACTAAAAGTGGATTAGCTTATAAAATCATTAAAAAAGGCAATGGACATGTTAATCCACCTCCTGAAAGCACAGTTACTGTACATTATACAGGAAAGCTTGTAGATGGAACTATATTTGACAGCTCTGTACAAAGAGGCGAGCCAGTAAGTTTTCCATTAAATCGTGTTATTCCAGGATGGACTGAAGGAGTACAACTTATGGTTAAAGGAGATAAGTTCACATTTATCATTCCAGGAAATCTTGCTTATGGAGAAAGAGGAGTACCTCAAGCAGGAATAGGTCCAAATGCAACTCTTATTTTTGAAGTTGAACTACTTGAAATAAAAGGGAACGAAAAAGATCTTCATAAAGGACATAATCATAAATAAGCAATCTAATTTTAGAGCTTAACCAACCTTTAAAACCAAATACTTAAGAAAAGACTGACAAATGTCAGTCTTTTCTTTTTTAAGAAGAAAATAACACTACTTTTGCCAGCCTTAAAATTAAGTTATGAAATCAATTAGAAACATTGCTATAATTGCTCACGTAGATCATGGAAAAACAACATTAGTTGATAAAATTATAGATCAATGTAAAGTTTTAGACGAGAGAAAAGAAAGAACTGAATTACTCCTTGACAATAATGACCTTGAGAGAGAAAGAGGTATTACAATTTTGTCTAAAAATGTATCTGTAACATATAAAGATGTTAAAATTAATGTAATCGACACTCCTGGTCACGCAGATTTTGGGGGAGAAGTTGAAAGAGTTCTTAAGATGGCAGATGGTGTTCTGCTTTTAGTAGATGCTTTTGAAGGAGCTATGCCACAAACAAGATTTGTTTTAGGTAAAGCAATCGAGTTAGGTCTAAAACCAATTGTTGTTGTAAATAAGGTTGATAAAGAAAATTGCACCCCAGATTTAGTGCAAGATGCTATTTTTGAACTAATGTTTAATCTTGATGCTACTGAAGAACAATTAGATTTCGTTACAATTTTTGGCTCTTCAAAGCAAGGATGGATGAGCTTAGATTGGAAAGAAAAAACTGAAAATATTTTACCGCTTCTAGATGCTATTGTAGACCATATTCCAGAAGCACCTTACAATGATGGAATTCCACAAATGCAAATTACATCATTAGATTTTTCAAAATTTGTAGGTAGAATTGCTATTGGCCGTATATTTAGAGGAGATCTATTTGAAGGTAAAGATTATATGCTATGCAAAGCAGATGGCATTAGAAAAAAAGTAAGAATCAAAGAACTTCATATATTTGAAGGAATGGGGAAGGAACAAGTTAAAACTGCACGTTCTGGAGATATTTGTTCTATTGTTGGGCTAGATGACTTTGAAATTGGAGATACTCTCTCAGATTTAGAAAATCCAGAAGAACTTCCAAGATTAGCTATTGATGAACCAACAATGAGTATGCTATTTACAATCAATAACTCTCCATTTTTTGGTAAAGAAGGGCAATTTTGCACATCAAGACACCTAAGAGATAGATTATATAAAGAATTAGAAAAAAATCTAGCATTAAAAATTGAAGATGGAACTTCTGAAGATAAGTTTAATGTCTTTGGAAGAGGAATCCTTCATTTATCTGTCCTTATTGAAACAATGCGTAGAGAAGGATTTGAATTTCAAGTTGGAAAACCTCAAGTTATCATTAAAAAAATTGATGAAATTAAATGTGAACCAATGGAAACTCTTGTTATAGATGTTCCTGCAGAGTTCTCTGGAAAGGCTATAGAATTAGTTACACAAAGAAAAGGAGACCTTCTTGTGATGGAACCTAAGGGAGACTTACAACACTTAGAATTTGACATACCCTCAAGAGGATTAATTGGTCTTAGAAATAATATTTTAACTGCAACAGCTGGTAATGCAGTAATGACACATAGATTTAGAGAATATGCTGCATACAAAGGACAAATTACTGAAAGAATGAAAGGTTCATTAATTTCAATGGAATCAGGAACAGCAACTGCATTCTCGATATGGAAACTTCAAGAAAGAGGGCGTTTTTTTATTGCACCAGGAACTGATATTTATAAAGGCCAAGTTGTTGGCGAGAATAGTCGTGATAATGATCTGGACATAAATGTAACAAAAGGCAAGCAACTTACGAATATGAGAAAATCTGGTTCTGATGCAGCTGTAATTGTTACTCCAAAAGTAGATTTTTCACTAGAAGAAAGCATGGAATATATTCAAGCAGATGAATATTTAGAAATAACACCTAATTCATTAAGAATGCGAAAAATAGATTACAGATAATAGAATTTTATTTTTCTTCTAATATAAAATTAATTATTGACTATTTTTGAGGAAATGAATTTGCCAAGAAATATAGCAGTAATTGGTGGGGGGGCTTCTGGCTTTATGGCTGCAATAACAGCGAAAGAAACAAACATCTCTTCAAATGTTACAATATTTGAAAAGACAGACAAACTTCTTGCTAAAGTTAAAATCTCTGGCGGGGGAAGATGCAATGTGACTAATGCTACTTACAGTCTCTCAAAACTTATTAAAAGCTACCCGAGAGGAGGAAAAAAACTAAAAAAATCATTTAATATATTTAATACAAAAAATACAGTTACTTGGTTTGAGAGCAAAGGAGTAAAACTTAAAACAGAAGAGGATAATAGAATCTTTCCTCTCAGCAATAATTCTGAATCAATAGTAAATATCTTAATAAGTACAGCTGAGGAACTAGCTATTAGGATCTCATTAAAAAGTAAGGTTAATAAAATTCAAATAACAAAGCAAGGATTTATATTGAATATTAATAAAGAGAAATTATTTTTTGAGAAAATTATTATTGCAAGTGGTGGTTCAGCCAAATCCAGCGGGTTTGAATGGATATCATCTCTTGGCTATAAAATTATTAATCCAGTACCATCACTCTTTACGTTTAATATGCCAAAGAACCCAATAACAAAGCTTATGGGTCTAAGTGTCTCAGATGTCACAGTAAGCATTAAGGGATCTTCATTAAAGCAAACTGGACCACTTCTTATTACACACTGGGGGATGAGTGGTCCAGCTATACTAAAACTTTCTTCTTGGGGCGCAAGAGATTTAGCTGATTTAAACTATGACTTTACTGTGCAAGTTAATTGGTTAACTTTAAATGAGGAGATAGTAAGAGAAAAAATCATGAAAATATCATCTAATAAAAAGATTTATAATCATAATCCATTTATTATACCTAAGAGACTTTGGCTTTTTATATTAGAAAAACTAGAAATACCTGAGGATAAAATCTGGAGAGAATTAAGCAAAAAAAATAAAAACAGATTAATAAATACTTTAATAAATGATGAATATGAAATTAAGGGAAAAACTACATTTAAAGAGGAGTTTGTCAGTTGTGGTGGTATTTCATTATCAGAAGTTAATATGTTAACAATGGGAAGTAAAAGACACAATGGCCTGTATTTTGCAGGCGAATTATTAGATATTGATGGCGTAACGGGAGGATTCAATTTTCAAGCTGCTTGGACAACTGGATACTTAGCTGGAAAGAATAGTGCATCATGAATCTTTTAGCTGTTGAAAATCTTGGTAAGAATTTTGGAGAAAGAATTTTGTTTGAAGGCTTGAGCTTTGGATTATCGCAAGGTGATAAAGTAGCATTAATAGCAAATAACGGAGCTGGAAAATCTTCATTAATGAAAATAATTGCAGGATTAGACTCTGCAGATGAAGGAGATGTTGTTTTTAGAAATGAATGTCGAGTTTCTTACCTTCAGCAAGATGCAATTTTTGACAATAATATGACAATTAATAAACTTATCGAAAGTGCACATAATAAGATAAGTTTACTAGTAAGTGATTATGAAAATGCAGTTGAAGCACATAGTAAGCAAAATTCAAAACAAACTCAAAAAAACCTAGAAATTCTTACTTCTAAAATGGAGCAAGAAAATGCGTGGGACTATGAGAGAAGAAGTAAACAAATACTCTCAAAATTTAATATCAAAGATTTTAATCAAAAAGTTGGTAATCTTTCCGGTGGTCAGAAAAAAAGACTTTCACTAGCACTTTTAATACTAGAGAATACAGATATACTTTTATTAGATGAACCAACAAATCACCTTGATATAAGTATGATTGAATGGTTAGAAAAATACCTACAACAACAAAAAATAACTCTCCTTATGGTTACACATGACAGATACTTTTTAGAAAGAGTCTGTAATAATATAATTGAGCTTGAAGGAGGGAATCTTTATCATCATAAAGGAAATTATGCTTATTTCTTAGAGAAAAGAACAGAGAGAGAAATTAATTTTGATGTGGAAGTCTCAAAAGCTCAGAAATTAATGAAGAAGGAATTAGAATGGATAAAAAGACAACCTAAAGCAAGAGGAACAAAATCAAAAGCAAGAATTGATAATTTTGAATTAATAAAGAAAAAGGCAACAACTAAACGTCTAAAGCCAGAAATAAATATTGATGTTAAAATGGATAGGATAGGAGGTAAGATTCTTGAAATGAAAAATATTAAGAAAAGTTTTGGAGAATTAAATATTTTAAATGGCTTTGACTACACCTTTAAAAAAGGCGAACGCATAGGAATACTAGGTAAAAATGGCGTTGGAAAATCAACATTTTTAAATATTATTACTGGTAAAGAAAAAGCTGATAGTGGAAAAATTAATATAGGAGAAACAATAAATTATGGCTATTTTACTCAGTCAAGCTTTGGAATTGATGAAAATAGAAGAGTAATTACAGTACTTAAAGATATTGCAGAATATATTGTAATGTCTGACAAAAGGAAAGTAAGTGCTTCACAACTATTAGAGCATTTTATGTTTACACCAGAAATGCAGTTTACAGAAGTAAAACGATTAAGTGGTGGTGAAAAAAGAAGATTACACCTTCTTACAGTACTTATGAAAAACCCTAATTTCTTGATATTAGATGAACCAACAAATGACTTAGATTTACTTACTTTAACAAAACTAGAAGAATTTCTACTTCAATACAAGGGGTGTCTAGTATTAGTTTCTCATGATAGGTTTTTTATAGATAAATTAACAGAACATCTATTTGTATTTAAAGGAGATGGAGTTATTGAGGATCATTATTGTACTTACACACAATACAGAGAAAAACAGATTGAGAAAGATAAGGAATTTAAAAAAATACAACATCTTGAAAAAGAAAATTCAAAAATAAAAGCAAAAAGTAAAAAACTAACATACAATGAAAAGTATGAGTATGAAAATATATTAAAGGAAATAGCCATACTAGAAGATGAAAAAAAGAAATTAGAAATCATACTGCTAAATCCTATAGTTGATATCGAAAAAATGACTAACTGTAGTAAAAGACTTGGAGAATTAGTTACTCTTATAGATTCAAAAGAAATGAGATGGCTAGAACTAGATTCAAAATAATTACACTTTCTTAATTAAGATGTATTTTTGCATAATATAATATGAGTAATTTTAAAGAAATAAATTTAAGTACACAGCTACAAAATGCAATTCATGATTTGGGTTTAGAAAAACAGACACCAATTCAATCTCAAACTTATTCAAAGATATTATCAGGAAAGGATTTAGTTGGAATTGCTCAAACAGGAACAGGTAAAACATTAGCATATTGCTTGCCATTACTACAAGAATTAAGCTATTCAAATCAGAATAATCCAAGAGTACTAATCCTTGTTCCAACAAGAGAACTTGTTTCTCAAGTTGTAGAAACACTAAATGAACTAACTAAATATATTACTTGTAGAATTATTGGTGTATATGGAGGCACGAATATAAATACACAAAAAATATGGTTGCAAGATGGTGCTGATATTGTTGTTGCTACACCAGGTAGATTATATGATTTAGCACTATGTAGATCACTACAATTAAAAGGGATTAAGAAAGTTGTAATTGATGAAGTTGATATAATGCTAGATCTAGGTTTTTATTTTCAACTTACAAATATTTTTGAATTGTTACCTTCAAAAAAACAGAATATCATGTTCTCTGCTACTATGACAGAAGATGTATCTAACTTGATTGACAGCTTTTTTAGTAAGCCAGAAAAGGTTCAAATAGCACTTAGTGGAACACCATTAAACAATATAGTCCAGTCAAAATTTGCTGTTCCTAATTACTTTACAAAAGTAAATCTATTATCACATTTATTGTCTGATAAAGATGAAATGAAAAAAGTTTTAGTGTTTGTTTCATCTAAAAAAATTGCAGATAGACTTTATGATGCAATTTCAGGATTTTATCTATCTGAAACAGCTGTTATTCACTCCAATAAATCACAGAATTACAGATTTAGATCAATAAATCAATACGATGAAGGAAAGGTTAGAATATTAATTGCAACAGACATAATAGCTAGAGGACTGGATTTAGATAAAATCTCACATGTTATTAATTTTGATACACCGATATATGCAGAAAACTATATGCACAGAATAGGTAGGACTGGAAGGGCAGAAGAGAATGGAAAATCAATATTATTTTATACTGAAAGAGAAGAAAGATATAAAGACAGTATTGAGAATCTAATGGGAATGGAGATAATATCAGTTAAAATTCCTGAAGAAGTTGAGATTACCACTCAACTTACAATAGATGAAAAAAGAGAAAGAGGTAAAAGAATTGACAGAAATTCGAAAGAAGTAGTTAGAGGAAACTCTGGTTTTCATGAGAAGATTGAAAAAAATCTAAAAGTAAATGACAGAGATAGATGGAGGAAAGAAAGAAGAAAAAAATACAAAAAACCCAAATCAAGAGGTGACAAAGGTGTTAACTTAAGAAGAAAATAATGAAAACTAATAGAAAAAATTTACTTGTAATAATATTAACATTTCCAATAACTTTATCTATCTACATTTATTTCTTCACTGGAAACCTTCAATTCAGTGAAGAAATTGTAATAAACTCTGATATTAAATCAGTAACAGAATTATTAGGTGACCCAAATAATATGATTAAATATATGGACGGTATCGAGAGCTATAATGTAATAAAAGGGAATATTAATCAAATTGGTACTGAAGCAGAGATAGTTGCTTTAATGGGAGATGAAAAAATTAAAATGACAGAAATTGTAATAACTAATAACCTTCCTACTGAAAAAAAAGTAACGTATTCAACTGATGGAGTTTATAATATTGTTACTAATAAACTAGAAGTTACTACACTAAACAAAACAAGGCTTATTAATAAACAGGATTTTGAATTTAAAGGATATATGAAAATAATAAGTTTCTTTATGCCTTCAGCTTTTAAGAAACAGAGTAGAATTATTTTAGAAAGCTTTAAAAATTTTGCTGAAGAAAGAAATAATAATCTTAACCGAAACAATTAACTGGAAATGATTGTCAATAGAACATATTTTAACAAAGACAATGAAAAAGAAATTGATAATATTTTAGGAAATAGTTTTAGTTTTTTAAGAACCTTAAAGTTAAGAGGCAAAGGATCAAGCAAATTTATTATTCATTCGGTTTCAAAAAACTTAATACATACTATAAATAAAGTATCTGATATAAATTATTGCAATATTGAGTTAAGACCAAACGGAATCATAGTGAATATTACACAACAACTTAATCTCTTTTCCATCATAATTCCATATTACAAACTAGTCATTTTTAATAGTGAAACATTTAGTATACATTTAGACGGAACATTTATTAAAATCTTAAAAGACAAGAACTACTTAAACAATAAAAAGTTTATAAAGAAAATGATGAATTTGAAGAATAATTCATAACTAAAATATACAACTAATTTATGAAAATTGGTTGTAATCCTGCTACCCCAACTTTTCTATTTCTTATGCCTAGCATAGAACTTCCTTTTTATTTGCTTTTCTTTGTATCATGAAAAAGATAATTCTATTATT
>JABICI010000088.1 GCA_018652335.1 Flavobacteriales bacterium | reverse complement strand
TACAATTACTGGTTCATTTTTGATTATTAAAAACTAAAATGTTCTAGATAAAAGGGTAGGGGTTCTAATCCTCTAAACACGACTAATAATAAAGATCCACTACATTTTAGAGGGTTTCTTTTTGGTGGACCTCTCGGTCCTTATTTCGAACTTTTTTTAGCAAATTATTGCATAATTTTGTCTTATGAAGAAACTACTCTTAATATTTTGCTTTCCTTTAATTAGTTTTAGTCAGAATATATATATACCTGATGATGCTTTTGAGCAGGAATTAATCAATTTAGGAGTTGATAATTTATTAGATGATTCTGTAAGTTTATCTGCTATTGATACAATAACTTACTTAGATATTGCATTTCCTCAAACTACATTAGAATACATTTATGATATTACAGGTATTCAATTTTTTTTCTCATTAGAATACTTTGATGCACAAGCTCAATTTCTTTCGGGAACATTAAATTTAGCTAATAGTCCTAATTTAGAATATATAAATTGTGGATTAAATGATTTGGATACTTTATTATTTGTTGAAAGTAGTTCTATAGAGTATATAAGATGTGATCAAAATAACTTGTCATTTATCCAAGTTTCTAACTGTTTTAATTTAGAAACTTTAATATGTAGTCAAAATCAATTACAAAATCTTGATGTAACAAATTGTACTGCGTTGACACAATTAAGTTGTGTAGCTAATCAGTTAACTTCGTTAGATATTTCAAATAATATTAATTTAGGACTTTTTCAATGTGGTGGTAATAGTTTAACATCATTAGATTTATCGAATAATATAAATCTTCAAAATTTTTCTTGTTATCAAAATCCTATAACATCTTTAGACTTAACATATAATAGTTTATTAAATATTGTAGATGTTTCTGCATGTAATCTTTCGAATATTGATTTGAGAAATGGAAATAACACTAATATTCCAATTTGTGCTATTAGATTTTTTGGCAATCCTAATTTAACATGTATTAATGTTGATGATACTTCTTATTCAAATTTAAACTGGGATAACACATGCTTTTTACTGACTTTAGATCCTCAAATGTACTATAGTAACAATTGTTCTCAAGCTTTTTGTGATTCCTTAATGTTTTTTCAATCTTCAATTGATTCTTCAACTATTCCTAATCAAGTTACTTTTGACGTTCAAACACTTAATATTAGTAATAGTAATGATTTTGCATATTGTGGGTTTGTTTTATTAGATAATAATGGAGATACAGTTGCTTATGAAAACATCAATACAGCTGGAAATGTTTTTGGACTGGTTTCTTTTAATACTGAAATAAGAGATTTAGAAATTCAACAAACTATTTCATTTCCATTTAATGGTGAACTTCATTTAATAACAGGTTGGTTTGCTGGTACACCTTCAACTTTTTGTATATATCCTTTCTCAATCTCAAATTCTACCTATGTAAGTGAAAGCAATAAAAGGTATAATCTAAAATTTATCATTGATATTATTGGAAGAAATTCTAATTTAAAGAATCAACCTCTTTTTTACATTTATGATGATGGAACAGTGAAGAAGAAAATGGTTATTGAATAAATAAAAACCCACTCATTTGAGTGGGTTTCTTTTGGTGGACCTCTCGGTCCCAGTTTCGAACTTTATTATTGTAGAATAATATTTTCTAAAATATCCTCAAAATATTAAATCCAAATGAAATGTCGCCTTTAGACCAATCACCAAGTGTTTCAGTTAAAAAAACTGCATCACTACTTGATCTAGAGTTAGTGAAAAGAAGTTGAAAAACATGTCCTCCAGTTTCTATATCTATACCAACAGTTAGAGGATTTTTATATAATGAATTTTTATTTTTACTTAAATTATAAGCATAATCCATATTTAAGCTCATTCTTTTAGAAAACTTATATCTTCCTCCTAAAGCCAAAAGATATTGATTCCAAGGCTCAGTGATAAAACTTAAAGGTTCATTAGAAGTTAGAATAGGATTTTTTGTGTAATTCAAATCTATTAAGTTTTTTCGCACATAAACCGGTGTAATTGCTAAAGATAAATTTTCTGAAAATCTTCTAGACATTAATACTTGCGTCGTGTATGCAAAACGATCAAAAAATAATAGGCCTGGATAAGATATTTTTTTTATTAAGGTGTTGATATCCATACTATTATACAAAACTAGATTAATGGGGAAACTCTCTGATTGCTTTTTTATGCTAACTTTTCCTGAACCAGAATAAGTTTTATTATAGCTATCCCTACTGATACCTATTTGAATTTTCTTTTTAATTCCATAAAGAAACTGAATTTTCGTATTTGCTTGATCTAATCCATAGAAGTCATTGATACCGCCCTTAAGATAGCCAAACCTATGTGCAACAAGCATGTAAAATTCTTTTTGTCCAACCATTTTGGTAGATTGTAAATTGCCAATTTGTAAAGCTTTAAATGCAGGGGGCGAATAGGTTACTTTATCATTGGTTAAATTATTTAATTCTTTGAATAAATTATTTTCTTGAGCATTCGTTGAATAAAAGCCTAAAAAAAACATTAATAAAAGTGATTTACCTATTGTATGATAATACATTGATTTAATTTTATTTCCATTAACAACTCATCAAACCCTACAACTTTTCCTTTTATTACAACCTCTTTATTAACTACAATTGAAGATAAGTCTGTATTTTGATCAAATTGGCAATATATATTTTCATCGAGAAGAACACCGTTATCATAAATCCCAGTTATAGTGCCTTTTATTTCTACAACTTTATTGCTCCACCCTTCAAGGTCTTCAGTAAATAAATATTTAAATTCATCAGATTGACCTATAAATTCAGAAGCTATGTTTATTACTTTTGTAGGCTCTGAAAACACATAATTATAAAATGTGTAAACTCCAATTCCAAACATAACCACGAGAAAAGAAATGACTATGATTTTATTTTTTTTCAACAAGCTCATACTTAATGCTGATTTGAATTTGATTGGCAATTTTTTCTTGAACAATTGAAGGAATTTTAATATAGAAGTATTCAGGTTTAACCATAAAGTTTGATGTTATAATTAATTTCTTGTTTATTTCTTTCACTAATACTTTTGTTGAGATTTTTTTTTCTTTTCCTCTAACTGTAAGTATTCCTACTAAATCAAATTCACTTACTGTTTTTAATCTATCTTTTGAGAAATTATCAATCTTGCCTTTAAAAATAGCTTTAGGATACGAGCTACTTTCCATGTAATTCTCGTTAAAATGCTCTTGCATGAGTGCATTTTTAAACTCAAATGATGCAATAAAAACTTGACCAACTACTTCGCCTGTATTAATGTCAAAAATAGCTGTAGTACTGTTATTTATCGCTACTACAGGCTCAAAAGCTTTTTCTGAAGCATTGAATTCTGTTACACCAGATCTTGTGTAATACTTTTGGGCATTACAAACAATGCTAGTGAATAGTATAATAATTATTAAGTTTGTTCTTTTCATTAATTATTAATTTTCTAAAAATGCATCTTGAACCCATTCGTCAAAGAATGCTCTCTTTGATGATGGCATTAATCCAGTAGTAGGCATTGGGTTTGATACATCATTAATTCTTTGAATTAATGTTCCGTTTTCGGATGCACTACGTACTTGATTATAATTTTCTAAAAGCAAATTTCCCTGGGGATTACTTTCTGAGTGACAACTGATACAATTATTAGAAATTATGTCCTTAATTTTCGATTCATAAGTTATAGTATCACTATTATATGGTGGATTTGACTCAATATCCTGAGGGATGTACCCTTTTGTACACCCCATCATCAAGCTAGTGAAAAAAACCGCGTTTAACCAAATTTTTAATTGTGTGTAATTTTTCAATGTATTAATTTATAAGTTTAAGGTATTACACCAATCCCTGATTGCCTGTCTGTCTGCATTTGAAATTGTACTATGATCAAAGTCGGTTGCGTTTTGAAAAGGTGGAGGCATAACCAATTCGTCTAATGGATAATTTTCAAAATGCTGAGTGCACTGAGGTCTATGACATGAAGTGCATGAATTTTGAATTCCTGTAGTATGTGGCTGTTGAAACTCAGCCCCAATTATAGAGTATGGATTATTTCCAGTCATTGGAACAAGTAATTCAGAAGTATTATTTGGGTTGTATAATTGATTCACAGCTGGTGTGTGTAAAAAAGGACTTGCCATATGACAATTCATACACTTATCATCAGCAACAACTCTTGGGCTCATCCATGCATTATTATATCCATTTTCACCAGGTTTTGGAGGATTGTTAGTGTTGTAACCATCTTTTATAGAAAAAAAACAAGTCTGACCAGTAGAATACTTATATCCAATAACTCCTAACCCACCATCACGACAAAATGTTATAAATACAACATCTGAATTTTCGGAACCATCAAGATTTAGACCTGCATAACGTCCTATTTTATTTCCTGTTTGACAAGCCATTCCAAATGCCCATGGATGATCACAATCATTTGGATTTGTACTACCACTTCCTTCTTCTCCCTGTGGAAATGATACAGGTACACCATTTTTTGTTGTTGGAACTTCAATAGCATCAGAACAACTAAATCTAGGAAGTGGTCCTAATTCATTTTCACATTCATATGCGTATTCTAATGCAGTTCTATTATTTATGTCGTTTACTGCAGGTACATATCCTGTAATATCATGTTTATTACAAGAGCCAAATACTATTCCTACAAAACTAAAAATTATTATTTTTTGAATATTATTCATTTTCAATACTTTTTAAATATGAACTTGGAGTCATTCCTTCAAACCTTTTAAAAGAAGTATTAAAAGTTGATTTATTTTTAAACCCTGCTTCATTAGCAACTGAAAATAGCGTAAGTTTATCATGCCTGTATAATTTAATAAGTTCTTTAAATTCATGTACACGAAATTTATTTATGAAAAAATAGAAGTTAGTTTTTTCAAACTTATTTATCATCCTAGAAAGTTCATTTTCATTTAAATTATAAATCAATGAAACTGCTCTTAAATTAATATTCTCATCTAAGTAAATCTTTTCAGACTGAATATGTTTCTTTATTGAATTAAACTTAATTAAACTTAATTTTTCTTCGATTACTTTAGACTTATAATTTGAAAAATTCAAACTATTATTAAAGATAATTTTATGTTGTGCATATCCATTATAACCTATATAGAATAACATAAAAACTGTAAGAAATATAGAAGTTGAATCAATTAAGAATTCTAGATTTTCTAAAGTTGATAAATCAAAACAAAAAGTAATTAAATTTAAAAAATGAATAATTACATTTATAGTGAAAATATTTTTTAGCCACTGAAGTGTTTTATTTTCTATATCTGAAAAATAATTGCGTATTTTCTCATTGTGTTCATGTAATAACATATAAGCTAAAATTGGAATCAATATCTCTATTGTATAAAAAAATATCTCAATATTGACTAATAACTCTTCGCTTAACAAAAAATTACTATTAAGTAAAATATTTAAAATAATCCCTGGTATAAAGAAAAAATAATACCATATTTTTCTTTTAATATTAATCGTAGAAATCAAGTAAAAATATAAAAGAGGAAAAACAAATAAAATAGGCTCAAAAACAAAATGAATTTCAAATAGCTCTTCAAATTCACCAAAAAAGTTATTTAAAATATTTATGCAATGTAACAGAAGAAAAATTGCTAAATAATTATTTGCTTTTTTATTTTTAGATTTTACAATTAAGAACAATATCCCTAAAAACAAAGCATTAAAAAAAATAGCTACTGATGGTATAATATGAACAAGTGACGAATTCATTTATTCTATATAATTTTTAATACTTTGTTTTAACGGATATATCAACTAATTATTTGTTTTTTATTGCATTTATTGTTTCATCACATCCAAATTCACCATCAGTTGAAATCATACTAAATGTATTGTCAGTCAATACATAATTTTTACTAACGGTTTCTTCTTCTGTAGTAATTGAAATATTATCACTGTTTAATATCTCCCAATTACCAAAATCTGTTTCTGTTTCCATTGTATCTCCATCCACTGTCATAATATATTCAAGAGAAAATGTATTATCTTGAAAAAATGTTTGTATACCTAAAAGACATACTTCTGAACCTTCTTCTGTTTCGCAGCCAGATTCAAGAGTTTCATTATCATTAGGATCAGTACAGTTAGCAGTAATAATGTTTTCTATTTCCCAAGAACCAATAAGTTTAGCAGTGTTTTCTGCAATAATATTAGATGGATTAATAGGATCAACTGAATCACTTTTACTACATGATACTATTGAAAGTAAGGTTAAAGTTAAACCTAGAATAATTGATGTTTTTAAATTCATTTTTTTATAGTTTTTTAAATTAATAATCCCCAAAAATACTTTTATGCAAATAATAATTATAAGTAAATGAGAGTAGGTAAGTATGAATAAGTCTATTCATACATATTAATTTTTTTTTGGGGGGTAGCCTAAATCTTAAAAGGTAATTATATGGTAATCGGTGATGGTCTTTCACGCACACACGGGCAAAATTGGAGTAATAGGTATATTTAAATAGAGCTTGTAAAATTTATTTAACAAAATAAAAAAAGCGGAATCTTAACTCATAATGAGATGGATTCCGCTTTGGTGGAGCTGGGGGGTATCGAACCCCCGTCCAAACAAAGGATATAATAACTTTCTACATGTTTATCTTTTTTTAATTTTCGAAATTAAGTAGGTTAAAAGCAACCAAAATTAATTCTTAGCTTTTTAAAATTTTGCTAGATTATAAAAGCAATAATCTAACTATCCTGAACTTAATTATGCCTCATGATCTATAGGAGTCAGGAGGTCCTATAAAAGAGACAAAAGCTTACGTAATTATATAAATTAGGCAGCTAAAGCGTAATTATTTTCGCCGTTTAAAAAAGTTGAATTTTAATATTTATGAGCTAAAATACAATGCTCAACATGCTTACTATTTTATGCATTTGCTGTCAAATCCAGTCAGCCCCAAGAAATCAATGAACTTTTGCAAATTTATAAATTAATAAGTCTTCTTGCTATTCAATTTTATACTTTTGTATCTTAATGATTTTGTATGAAGATAGGATTAATTAAGGAATGTAAGTTTCCAGTTGATAAAAGAGTTATTATGACTCCTTATCAATGTAAGTTATTTAAGCATAAGTTTCCACAAATTGAACTCGTTGTTCAAAGTAGTGAATATAGATGCTTTACTGATGAAGAATACATGCTATCTGGAACAGATATTGTTAATGATGTTAGTGATTGCGATATTTTGTTTGGGGTCAAAGAGGTGCCATTAGAACTATTATTATATGGTAAGACTTATTTTTTCTTCTCTCATACAATTAAGATGCAACCATATAATCGTAATTTACTTTCTTGTATGTTGGATTTAAAAGTTAAGATGATTGATTATGAGGTTCTAAAAAATAATGGAAAGCGATTATTAGGATTTGGTCGTTATGCTGGAGTTGTTGGATGTTACAATGGTATTCTTACATATGGAAAAAGAACTCAGCTCTTTAATTTAAAACCGGCATATCTTTGTGCTGATAGAAAAGAATTAGAATCTGAACTTAAGAAGGTAAACTTAGGTAATAGTAAAATTATTGTTACAGGAAATGGTAGGGTAGGTAAAGGTGCATTAGAGATTATTAAATTACTTGCAATAAAGGAAGTTAGTAAAGCTGATTTTAAAAATAATAAATATGATGTGCCTGTTTATGTGCATTTAGATTTTTCAGACTATAATGTTAGAATAGATGGTTCAACTTTTTTATCAAATGATTTTTTTTCAAATCCTAAACTTTTTAGATCTACTTTTATGGACTATGCTTCGTGTGCTGATATTTTAATTGCTGGACATTATTACGCTCAAGGCTCTCCATATCTGTTCACAAGAGAAGATGTAAAATCTACATTATTTAATATACGAACTGTCGCAGACATATCTTGTGATATAAACGGTCCAGTTGCTTCAACAATTAGATCCTCAACAATTCAAAATCCCATATATGGTTATAATCCTGTTACAGAAACTGAAGATGAATTTGATAAGGATAGCGTGATATCAGTGATGGCTGTAGATAATCTTCCATGTGAATTACCTAAAGATTCTTCTGAAGATTTTGGTAGTCAGATGCTGAACGAGATCTTTCCGTTATTATTTAATTGTAATGATTCAGATGTTATCAAAGGTGCTACTATTTGTGATAATGGTGATTTAACATCTGATTTTGAGTACTTAAGAGATTTTCTAGAGCAAATTAAATAGATTTTAATTCTGAAATAGTTTTTATTGGATTTTCTGATTTAAAAACATAACTTCCTGCAACTAGAACATCTGCACCACGTTCAATAAGTTTTCTCGAATTGCTTCCATTTACACCTCCATCTATCTCAATTAATGTATTTAATCTTTTATGATTAATCATATCTCTAAGTTGGCTTATTTTACTGTATGTGATTTCTTCCAGTTTTTGCCCTCCAAATCCCGGATTTATTGACATTAATAAAACCATATAGCATTTGGGTAAGATATCTTCTAGTACAGATACAGGTGTTGTTAAATTTAATACTATACCAGCTTTACATCCAGCATTTTCTATTTGTGTTAGTGTTCTATGCAGATGTACAGTTGATTCATAATGCACAGTTATTATGTCTGCACCAATTTCTGCAAATTCTTCAATATATCTCTCAGGCTTTTCAATCATTAAGTGGACATCAAGAGGTTTTCTTGCATGCTTTTTAATTGCTTTAATAACTGGCATTCCGTATGAAATGTTTGGAACAAAATGTCCATCCATTACATCAATATGAAACCAATCAGCCTCACTGTTATTAACCATTTCACAATCTCTTTGAAGATTTCCAAAATCTGCAGCTAGTATTGATGGAGCTATTTTATGTTTCATAATTATATATAAAAAGGGCTAGAAGTCCTCTTGATAATTAATACTAACCTAAGTAAGTTTTTAAAATTTTACTTCTAGAAGTTTGTTTTAGTCTTCTTACAGCTTTTTCTTTAATTTGTCTAACTCTTTCTCTCGTGAGATCAAATTTTTCACCAATCTCTTCTAGAGTCATTGCATAGCCACCATTAAGTCCAAAATATGAGGAAACAACATCAGCTTCTCTTGGAGTTAATGTGTCTAAAGCTCTTCTAATTTCTTCTCGTAATGATTCTAGCATTAAATCTGCATCTGGATTTGGACTATCTTCAGAGCCCATAACATCATATAAGCTACTGTCTTCACCTTCTATTAAAGGAGCATCCATTGAGATATGTCTGCCTGTATTTTTTAATGATTGTTTAACTTCAGTAATTGATAGTTCAACTAATTCAGATATCTCTTCTGGGGTAGGTGGTCTTTCAAACTTCTGTTCTAGAACAGCATATGCCTTATTTATTTTATTTATTGACCCAATTTTATTAAGTGGCAACCTGACAATTCTTGATTGTTCTGCTAAAGCTTGAAGTATTGATTGTCTAATCCACCATACAGCATATGATATAAATTTAAAACCTCTTGTTTCGTCAAATCTTTTAGCAGCTTTTATCAGACCTAGATTACCTTCGTTAATTAAATCAGGTAGAGTAAGTCCTTGATTCTGGTATTGTTTTGAAACTGAGACAACAAAACGTAAATTTGCCTTAGTTAATTTATCTAAAGCTCTTTCGTCACCAGCTTTAATCTTTTGTGCTAATTCTACTTCTTCTTCAGCTGTAATTAGCTCAACTCTTCCAATTTCTTGTAAGTATTTGTCTAAAGAAGCAGTCTCTCTGTTGGTAACTTGCTTAGTAATTTTTAATTGTCTCATAAGATCTTAAATGTTTTTTTAGAGTTCTGTTTACGTATCAATATTTAAAAAGTTACAGTTATTTAATTTATTTACTTTTTTCAGGTTTTGGCAGTAAAACTTTTCTTGATAGTTTTAATTTACCACTCCTTTCATCTATAGCTATAAGTTTAACCTCAATTGTTTCTCCTTCTTTTAAAACATCTTCAACTTTTTCAACTTTTTCCCATGCTAATTCTGATATATGTACTAAACCATCAGTATTTGATGAAATTCCAACAAATGCTCCATAAGGCATAATTGATTTTACTTTACCCTTATATATTTCACCGACTTCAGGAATAAATGCTATTGATCTAATTTTTTCAACTGCTAGGTCAATTTTTTGTTGATCTGTTCCTAATATTTCTACAACACCAATATCATCAACTTCTTGAATTGAAATATTTGTTTCAGTTGAAGCTTGTAACTCTTGAATGATTTTACCTCCAGGCCCAATAATTCCACCTATTGTTGATTTCGGAACTTTAAGAACGATTATTTTAGGAGTTTGTGGTTTTAATTGTACTCTTGGTTCAGAAATAGTCTCTATCAATTTATCTAAAATATGTAATCTTCCATCTTTAGCTTGCATTAATGCCTTTTCTAAAATTTCATACGAAAGTCCTTGAACTTTAATATCCATCTGACAAGCAGTAATACCATCAGCAGTACCACAAATTTTAAAATCCATATCACCTAAATGATCTTCATCACCTAAAATGTCAGATAATACAGCATAGTTATTTGGATTCTCTTCATCTGAAATTAATCCCATCGCAATTCCAGAAACAGGTTTCTGTATTTTAACTCCAGCATCCATTAGAGCTAGCGTGCCTGCACAAACAGTTGCCATTGATGAAGACCCATTTGATTCTAAAATATCAGAAACTATTCTAACTGTGTATGGATTGTCAGTAGGAATCATTTTTTTAAGAGCTCTTTGGGCTAAGTTTCCATGTCCTATTTCTCTTCTACTAACACTGAATTTCATTCTTGCTTCACCTGTTGAGAAAGGAGGAAAATTATAATGTAAATAGAAAGATTCGTGACCTTGATGTGTTACTCCATCTAAACGGTTTACATCTGTTGCTGACCCAAGTGTTACAGTTGTTAATGATTGAGTTTCTCCTCTTGTAAACACTGCAGATCCATGTGGGCTATGTAAGTAATCAATTTCACACCATATTGGTCTGATTTCACTTGTTTCTCTTCCGTCTAATCTTATTCCTTCAGATAAAACTAAATTTCTTACCGCTTCTTTTTCTACATCGTGATAGTAAACTCCAATTAATTTAGAATCGTATTTTTCTACTTCTTCTTCGTTTAGTTTTGAAATCCAATTTTCTTTTACAGCCTTAAATTTTTCTGACCTTTCAGTTTTTTCTAATCCTTCAGAAGCAACAGCATATACATCATTATAAGTATCTTTCTTTATTCTTGTTTTTAAGTCTTCGTCGTGTATTTCATGACAATATTCTCTTTTATTAGATGTTATTTCTGCTTTTGCTGCTAATTCTAATTGTGCTGCGCATTGTTCTTTTATTGCTTCATGACCTATTTTAATTGCTTCAATCATTTCACTTTCTGATACTTCATTCATCTCACCTTCAACCATTGCAACGCTATCTGCAGAAGCACCTATCATAAGATCCATGTCAGCATTTTCTAATTCAGTTGATGATGGGTTAATTTTGTATTTACCATCTATTCTCGCTACACGGCATTCAGAAATAGGACCATTAAATGGTATGTCAGAAACTGCAAGTGCAGATGATGCTGCAAGTGCTGCAAGTGCATCTGGTTTAACTTCTGGGTCATGTGAATTAAGTGATATCATTATTTGAACTTCAGCATGATAGTCACTTGGAAACATTGGTCTAAGAATTCTATCAACTAGTCTCATAATTAGTATTTCTTGATCTGTTGGTCTTGCTTCTCTTTTTAGAAATCCACCTGGAAATCTGCCATCTGCTGAAAATTTTTCTCTGTAATCAACTGTTAATGGTAGGAAATCTACACCTTCTCTTGCTTCAAAACTTGATACTACTGTTGCTAGTAAATGTGTATTACCCATTCTTACTTCTACTGAACCGTGGGCTTGTTTAGCTAATTTTCCCGTTGAGATAGAAATCTCTCTACCATCGATTAATTTAATAATTTGTTTTTTTTCTTTTATCATCTTGTTTTCTTTGTTTATAAATTAAAAAAGGCAATAAATCTATTGCCTTTTTTTCTTTTTTAAATTTAAGTCTATCTTCTAAGACCTAAATCTTTTACTAATTCTCTGTATTTAATTATGTCCTTTCCTTGAAGATAGTCTAAAAGGTTTCTTCTTTTACCAACCATTAATTGTAATGACCTCTGAGTTCCAAAATCTTTACGATTCTCTTTTAAATGATCTGTTAATTCTGAAATCTTTTTAGTGAATAAAGCAACCTGAGAATACACTGAACCTGAATCTTTGTTGTCATTACCAAATTTCTTAAAAATACCTTCCTTTTCTTTTGAACTTAAACTCATATTAATATTTGTTATTTTCAACCTAATTTATGGTTTGCAAAAGTAGTAAACTTATTTAATTAATCTGTTTTTTTTGAAACAAATTATTTTTTCATTATTCTAAACAATTGCGATATCTTTTCTTTTAAATCTTTTCTGTCAATAATAATATCAATAAATCCTTTCTCTTTTAAAAATTCAGCAGTCTGAAAACCCTCAGGTAGGTCTTTTCCTATTGTTTCTTTAACTACTTTTGGTCCAGCAAATCCAATTAGTGCATTTGGTTCTGCAATATTTAAGTCACCTAGCATGGAAAATGATGCTGTAGCACCACCAAAAGTAGGGTCTGTACAAAGTGATATGTATGGTAACCCCTTTTCTGCTAATTGTGCAAGTTTTGCCGAAGTTTTAGCTAGTTGCATGAGCGAAATGCCAGCTTCCATCATTCTTGCTCCACCTGATTTTGAAATAATTAAAAGGGGATAATTTTTTACACGTGCAAAATCGATTGCTCTTGCTATTTTTTCACCTACTACTGAGCCTATTGAGCCACCAATAAATGAAAAATCCATACACGCTACTACAACTATATTGTTATTTATTTTGCCGTGAGCTGTTCTTACTGCATCTTTTAAGCCTGTATTTCTCTGCATTGAAGAAATTCTTTCAGTGTAAGCTTTTTTATCTTTAAATTTCAAAATATCTACAGAGACTATATTTTTATCTAATTCTGTAAATTTATTATTGTCAAAAAGTATTTTAAAATATTCTTTTGAACCAATTCTATGATGATAATTACAATTAAAACAAACATATAGATTCTCTTCTTGTTCTTTCGTAGTTACAATTGTTTTACATTTTGGACATTTACTCCATAGACCGTCTGGAGTTTCTTTCTTCTCATGTGTTGAAGTTGTAATTCCTTCTTTAATTCTTTTAAACCAATCCATATTTATTTGATTGTATTAATGTTATTTAAATCTTCGAATGATTTAATTAAACGTGACTTAAACGTCAATTCTCCTTCTCTTGTAAATTTTCTAGGGTCGTAATATTTTTTGTTAGGATTTTCAGAGCCCTCAGGGTTACCTATTTGTGATTGTAGATAATCATTAAACTTATTAAAATAATCTCTAACTCCTATAGTAAAACCCCATTGAAGATCAGTGTCAATATTCATTTTAATTACACCATAACTTATTGCTTCAGTGATTTCTTTCTTGCTTGAACCTGATCCACCATGAAATACAAAATCTACAGGAAGATTTTTGGTATTAAATTTTTCTTGTATGTATTTTTGTGAATTATCTAATATTTTTGGAGTAAGAACAACATTACCAGGTTTATAAACCCCATGAACATTTCCAAAAGCTGCGGCAATAGTAAATTTGTCACTTATTTTTATAAGCTCTTCATAAGCGTAAGCAACTTCTTCAGGTTGTGTGTATAGTTTTGAAATATCTACATCAGAATTATCTACTCCATCTTCTTCTCCTCCTGTTATTCCTAGCTCAATTTCTAAGGTCATGTCAATTGCGCTCATTCGCTTAAGGTATTTCTTACATATTTCGATATTTTCTTTTAATGGTTCTTCAGAAAGATCTATCATATGTGAAGAGAATAAAGGCTTGTTGTGTTGATTATAAAATTTTTCACCAGCATCTAATAGTCCATCAATCCAAGGTAATAGTTTTAATGCTGCGTGATCTGTGTGAAGAATAATACTTGCGCCATAAAGTTCGGCCATTTGGTGTACATGCATTGCTCCAGAAATTCCACCAGCTATAGCTGCACTATGATTATCATTTGATAATGCTTTACCGGCATAAAATACACACCCTCCATTTGAGAATTGAATAATTGCTGGGGAATTTAACTCTGCAGCAGTTTCCATTACTGCATTTACCGTACTAGTGTTTGTTACATTTATAGCTGGTAGTGCATATTTATTTGTTTTGGCATCATTAAAAACTTCTTTTAACTGCGAGCCTGTTAGTACACCTTTTGGAAATTTTGACATTTTTTTAAAAACAAATCTACAAGATTGTATCGAATTAAAGTAAAAATTTATAATAAATTCATATTATTGATTTTTAATTTAGATAGCTATGATTAATAAAAATCAGATTAAGTTAATAAAGAGTTTATCTCTAAGAAAAAACAGATTGAAGCATAAGTTGTTTCTTGTTGAGGGTGATAAAAATGTTTTAGAATTGATAAAGTCTGATTTTGATGTGCATACTATTTTTGCAAATTCTAATTGGTCTAAATTAAATCCTACTATTAATGTTTCATTAGTATCAAACAAAGAGTTGTTAAAAATTAGCAATCAGAAAAATCCAAATAATGTTTTGGCTATTGCATGTATAAAAGAAAGCAAGATTTTAAATCAAAGAGGGCTGATTTTGGTTCTTGACGATATTAGTGATCCTGGAAATTTAGGTACTATTATTAGGACTTGTGATTGGTTTGGTATTAGTTCAATTGTTTGTTCTAATAATACAGTTGATTTATATAACCCCAAGGTTGTTCAATCTACTATGGGATCAATATTCAGAGTTAAAGTTATGTATACTGATTTAGCTAAATATTTAAAAAAAGTTAAATCTGATGTATATGGAACGCTTTTTGATGGTAATAATATCAAAGATGTTGCTTTTAATGATGATGTTCATATAGTTGTGGGTAATGAATCAAATGGTATAAGCAAAGAAATTTCAAATTTTATCACTAAAAAAATAAAAATTAACAGTAAATCTACGAAAGCAGAATCCTTAAATGTTGCAGTTGCAACTTCTATCATATTGTATGAAATAACTAATCGTTAATTTACCAGCGCAAACCTTCCCATGAACAAATAGTGCATTTATATCTTTTAAATTTAAATAATTGTAATGTCATTATGTTCAGATACATATCATGATTTTTTCTTTTTATTCTTTTGATAACATTTTCTTTGCATCCTGGACATAGTAGTTGAAATCTTTTAGATGTTTTTTTTCTAAAAAGATTAAATGACTTAATTATTATTAAGATTAAAAAATATATTAATAAAAAAAGAAGTAATGATAAGTAAGGATCTTTAGACATTTTTTTCGTTCTTAATTATTTAAATATCATACAATTATAATTTAATTATTTGTGATATGCAAATTTTATGTGTATTCTGTAATATACACGTGCATTGGCTGATTATTTATTCAAATGTAAATGACAACATCCAACCATTAGTTGATAACCTGTTAATTGAATTAGAATAAACAGAATCTTCACTTTTAAGAAGATTAATTAAACCATAAGATAATTTGATTTGTGGCGAAAATTTAAAATACTCAAGATAGAAATCTAATCCAAAACCAACTTCCCCCATTAAATCATTTTTCTTTAGCTTAACAAGTTTCTGTCCTTCATCGTCAATATCACTTTGAGAAGCTATATCTAAACTATATTTTAACCCACCAATTACAAATGCTCTAAAGTTGTTATATCTTTCTGATTTATACTTTATATAAATAGGAAAATCAATTAGTGTTGATTCTATTTTCTTTACTTCATTAGTATTTAAACTATCAGAAAAACTATATTCTAATTGTCTTTCACCAAAAATTAAAGCAGGTACGAAACGTAAATCTGTATATTTTCCAATTCTTAGGTTTGAAACAATACCAAGATTAAATCCTTTTTGACTTTTACTATATAAAGTTTTTAAAGAATCATTTGTAATTGTATTTGAATTTTTTTTTACGTTAAAATTCAGTTCATTAATACCTAAAGTAAATCCAAAATGTATTTTCTGAAAATCATATCTAGATAAATTTTGTGATTTCTTGTTGCGTTGAGCTAATGAATTTAAACCCATCAATAGGAATACAATAATTATATGATATTTTGTAATTTTTAACATCAATCACCTAACGTAATTAAATTTATTTTATTGCTAGATATAATACTACTATTCCAAAAGTAAGTGAAATAGATTTACAATCTTTAAATCCAACTTTTTCTAACTCTTTAATAAATTTTTCTCCTGATGGGAAGGCTGCAACTGATTCTGGTAAGTATGTGTATGCACTTTTATCCTTAGAAATTAATGCACCTATAGTAGGTAATATATTATTAAAGTAAATATTATATAATTGTTTTAGTGGGAATTTTTTTGGAGAAGATGGTTCTAGTATTGCTATAACACCGTTTTTTTCTAGAACTCTATACATTTCTGATAATCCTTTATTTAAATTTTCAAAATTTCTTACTCCAAATCCAGCTGTAATTGCATCAAATGAATTTTCTTTAAATGGTAAGTCTTCACAATCAGTATTTTGTAGACTTATTCTTGAGCTTAGTTTTTTCTTCTTAATTTTTATTTCTCCAACATCAAGCATGCCCTGAGATATGTCTACACCAATAATTTTAGCATTTGTATGTTTTGCGCTACTTATTGCGAAATCTGCTGTACCAGTAGCTATGTCAAGAATTTTTTTTGGATTATTTTTTATGTTTTTGATAGCTATTTTTCTCCATAAATTGTCCATACCTAAAGATAAGGAGTGATTAAGAAAATCATAATTCTTAGCTATGTTATCAAACATACTTTTTATCTGTTCTTTTTTGCTTTCTGAGCTTTTGTATGGCGTAACTTTACTCATTCTTAAGAGTTTTAATTGCCTCATTTAGAAATTTCTCTTTGTTTATTGGAATAACTCCTAGAGCCTCACAAACTAACCCTCCTGCTAAATTTGATAAAATAGTGAGATTTGAATAATTTATATTTGTTGATAAGCACAATGCTGCAACAGAAATTACTGTGTCCCCTGCACCAGATACATCAACAAGTTTTCTTTTGTAACTCGGGAACTGATAGAAATTATTATGTGAGTCTAAACAAATTCCCCTTGAAGATAAAGTAAGTAATACAGCATCTGAATTTAATTGTTGTCTTAGTTTTGTTGTTACTTTATTTAGATCTTTTAAATTTCTAAGTTCATTATTAATATTCATTCCAATTTTAATTTCAGCTAAATTAGGTTTAAAAATTGTACAGTTTTTGTAGTTAAAAAAATTATCATTTTTTGGATCTACTATAGATGGGATATTATTATTATTCGCAATTTTAATAACTTCATTAATTACATTTGATGTTAACACGCCCTTGTTGTAATCTTGTAAAACAACAACGTCAATATTATATATGAGTTTTTGAATCAGATCTATAAGCTCTATTTCATTGTCTATAGGACTTGAATCTTCTTCGTCAATTCTTAGTTGATGTTTATTATTAGCTATAACTCTAGTTTTTAAAGTAGTCCTCTTAATTTTAGAAATTATCACGCCTTCTGTAATTAAATTTTCTTTTTTCATTAATTCAATAAAAAGCTTACCTTCTTTATCATCTCCAATTGCACTGCAAAGTATTGGGGTAGCACCAAGTGATTTAAGATTTAATGCTACATTAGCTGCTCCTCCTAATCTCATTTCATGTTTTTTTGTTTCTACAACGGGTACTGGCGCTTCAGGAGAGGTGCGATTTATTTCACCAAACAAATATGCATCAATCATTGAATCACCAATGACTAATATTTTTTTTGAATTAAACTCACTAAAAAGGTTTTTAACATTCATTATGTTAATTTAGCTAGGTGTGTCTTAATTCTACTAACTGCATCAGTGAGTTTTTTATCTGATGCAGCATAAGAGATTCTAATACATTCAGGATTTCCAAAAGCATCTCCAGCAACACAAGCTACGTGAGCGAAATTTAGCAAATACATACAAAAATCATTAGCATTATTTATAACCTCATTAGCATAACTTTTTCCAAAGTATGAACTTATATCAGGAAATACATAAAAGGCTCCTTGAGGAATATTGCATTTAATTCCTGGTATATCTTTAAGTAAACTTACTAGCATATTCCTTCTTTTAAGAAATGTTTCTTTCATTTCTTTTGTTGTTGATCTTGGTTCTGCAAGCATTGCTCTTTCAGTGGCTTTTTGTGCTATTGCACAAGTAGCTGATGTTACCTGACCTTGAATTTTATTGCATGCTTTGGCAATCCATAGTGGGGCTCCAATAAAACCCACTCTCCATCCTGTCATAGCAAATCCTTTTGATACACCATTCACCGTTACGGTTCTATCTTTCATTGAGGGTATAGTGCCGATACTATAATGTTTATCAGTAAAGTTAATATGTTCATAGATTTCATCAGAAACAATATAAATATTTGGATATTTATCTAACATTTTAGCAATAGCTTCAAGTTCTGACTGGGTATATACAGTGCCACTAGGATTACATGGAGAGCTAAACATTATCATTTTTGTTCTTGAAGTGATTGAAGCTTCAAGTTGGCTTGGTGTTATCTTGAAATCTGAGTCAATAGTTGATTTTATTTCAACAGGAACTCCTTCTGCAAGTTTGATTATCTCAGCATAACTAACCCAATATGGGCATGGTAGTAAAACTTCATCTTCCGGATCTAGTAAGCTTAAACATACATTTGCTAATGATTGTTTTGCTCCTGTTGACACAACAATCTGATCTGGTGTATATTCTAAGTGGTTATCTCTCTTGAATTTAGCTGAAATTGAACTTCTTAGCTCTGGTAATCCAGGAACAGGAGTATAATGAGAGAAATTGTCATCAATTGCTTTCTTTGCAGCTTCTTTAATAAATTCAGGAGTATCAAAATCAGGCTCTCCAAGACTAAGAGCAATAATATTAACTCCTTTTGCTTGTAATTCTCTACTCATTCTAGCCATAGCTAGAGTTGCTGATTCTGCAAGTCGGTTTAATCTTCCGGATACTTTGGTCATTACAATTATTTATTTACAAAGATAATATTAAGAATCTACATCATATACTAATGGTGACAAAAGTTTTATACATTTACAATATGAAAAATATTTCAATACTCTTTTTAATTTTATTTATTTTTTTTGGATGTAATAATGTAAATGAAACTTTATCAAAGATTAAAAATAAGAATCTAAATAACAAAAATTTTGAATCTGTAGATGAGCAAAAAATAAAAAAATATAAATATCAAGATATTTGTGAGCTTTTTTTTGAAGATAGTAAAGCTATTTTACATCAAATCTCGAAAGGCAAGGTATTTTATATTTCTATTGATACATCAGATAATATAATTTCTGAAGGGTTTTTTTATTTTCCAGCAATATGGAGTGCCAAAAGAATGAACGCTCAAGCTCATGATTATGATAATGATTTTTATTATGAAGACGATTACTCTTTCGAAGATGAAGAAGACTACTCTTATGAAGACGAAAAAGATTATTCTTACGAAGATGAGGAAGACTACTATTATGAAGCTACTGAGGAGTTAGTTACTACCTATTCTTATAAGAATATACTTTCTGAATCAATATCAAATTATCTTGATAGTAGAGGTTCATTAGCAATATTTTTAATTCATACAAAGGGAACTAAAGTTGCTGAGAACAGTCTTATTTCTTTGTTAAACGAAGAATTTAGTAATAGATATATTTCTGAAAGAAATAGACGTATTTGTATAATGAGAGACAATGAAGTTGATACCTATGTTCAAAAAAATAAATTTAATCCAGTACCACCACCACCACCCGAAGTAATTGAAATTGTTGAGGATGAAGTTGAAATAGAGGATGAGATTGAGATAGAAGATACTGAATCAAATGAATATGAGATGATTGAAATTGAAGATGAGTATGATGATGAATTCTTTATGGTTGTGGAAAATATGCCAGAATTTCCTGGAGGGGATCTAGGGCTTATGAAATACATTCAAAAAAATGTAAAATATCCTCCAATATCTAAGCAGTATAATATTACAGGAAAAGTTTATGTCAGTTTTATAGTTGAAAAATCAGGATATGTTAGTAACGTTAAAATTGTTAGAGGTGTTGACAAAAATCTTGATGCAGAGGCTGTAAGAGTAGTTAATTCATTGCCAAAATATAAGCCAGGAAAGCAAAGAGGAAAGCCAGCTAGAGTTATGTTTACAATTCCAATTAATTTTACTCTTAATTGATAATATATTAGAAATATTAATTATCAATCTTTAATAATATTTCGTACATATTTTCTCCATTTTTAATTTGTTTCTCAAATTCTTTAATACGTTTATGTTTAATTAAATTTTGGTATTTCTTTTTTCCAAATTCTTCTTTTATTGTCTGATGTAACCAGAATATTTTTTGTTTTTCTCTATTTTCATTTTTCCAGCCATTAGCTAGCATCTGAGAGTTAAATTTTTCAACTATATCATATATTTTAGTTATTCCTGAATTCTCAATCGCTGAGCATATACCAACTTGAGGAGTCCATCCATTGGTTAGCTCTGGAAACATATGTAAAGCTCTTTTGTATTCTAAGCATGCATTCTTTGCATTTTGGATATTCTCACCATCTGATTTAGTAATAATAAGAGCATCAGCAAGTTCCATTATTCCTCTTTTAATACCTTGTAATTCATCGCCTGCTCCAGCTAACATTAATAAAAGAAAGAAATCAACTAAATTACTTACTGTTGTCTCACTTTGTCCTACTCCTACAGTTTCAATAAGAATAATATTAAATCCAGCGGCTTCACATAACACAATACTGTCTTGCGTTTTATTTGTGACTCCTCCAAGCGTTCCTTTATTAGGGCTTGGCCTAATAAAAGCATTTTTGTCAGTTGATAATTCATGCATTCTATTTTTGTCTCCTAAAATACTTCCGTGAGTTTTTTCAGATGTTGGATCAACTGCTAGAACAGCAACTTTTTTGCCTTTACTTGTAAGCAGTTTTCCAAATGTTTCAATGAATGTGCTTTTTCCAACCCCTGGTACTCCTGTAATACCAATTCTAATTGAATTACCACTTTCAGGAAGACAATCATTAACTAATTTTCTTGCCTTATTTTCATCACTTTCAAGCGTACTTTCTAATAATGTAATACCTTTACTTAAAGCAGTTATATTACCAGCAATTATTTGCTTAGAAAGATTCATTTATTTAACTGCAATGATAGAGATTTCAACATTTACATTTTTGGGTAAAGCAGAAACTTGTATTACTTCGCGAGCAGGATATTCTGATTTGAAATACTGTGAGTAGATCTCGTTTATTTCATCATAGTCATTCATATTTTTAATAAAAATTGAGCACTTGACAATATTTTGTGTATTCATTCCTGCTTCTTCTAAAACTGCACAAATGTTTTGCATAATTCGAGAAGTTTCATTTTTGATATTATCAATAATTAAACAACTTGTTTTTGGATCTATTGCTATTTGACCTGAACAATATAAAGTATCATTACTTAAAATAGCTTGACTGTATGGTCCGATTGCTTTTGGTGCTTTATTTGTTGATATAACTTTTTTCATATTAATTTCTATTTCCAAATATAGTACTTCCAATTCTAATCATTGTACTACCATTATTAATTGCAAGTTCATAATCTCCACTCATACCAATAGAGAGTGTACTAATTTTTTTGTTTTTTATTTTTTTAAATAAATTATTAATTTTAGTAAATTCTGAATTTAATTGTGATTTTTCCTCTGTAAATGTTGCCATACCCATAAGACCTTTAATGCAAATATTCTCTAATTTATTAGATTCATCTAAAATTTCATTAATTTCATTAATTTCAAAACCAAACTTTGTTCTTTCACTTGCAATATGCACTTGTAGTAAACAATTAATAATTCTATTATTTTGTTTTGCTCTTCTATTTATTTCTTTTAGTAGTTTTAATGAATCTACAGCATGAATTAAGCTAATAAATGGCGCAATATACTTCACTTTATTACTCTGTAAATGACCAATCATATGCCATTCTATATCTGATGGTAATTTTGTGTGTTTCATTTCTAATTCTTGGACTTTATTTTCTCCAAATATTCTCTGTCCAGACTCATATGCTACAAGGATATCTGAAATAGGTTTTGTTTTTGATACAGCAACAAGAGTTATCTCTTTTGGGATGCTGTTTCGTAATTTTTCAAGATTTTTTTTAATACCCATTATTTTAAAGGGTATATAGTTAATCCAGATCTAATTTTAGGTTCTACATATGTGCTTTTGGGAGGTAATATCTCATTGTTATCAGCAACTTTTTTAATAGAATTAAAAGGAATAGGTTTTAGAATAAATGCGACAGCATATTCTTTGCTGTCTACCTTTAGTTTAATATTATCTAACGTAATATTTCCATTGTAGAATCCAAGGTTTTCATCTGTTCTTTCATCTTTAATTTTTAAAATAGGCTTAAGTATATAATCAGTTAATATTGAAGGATCTAAGGATGATGAAATTGAAGAGTATTTCTTTTTTTTTGCAATTAATGAATACCATTTATTATTAATATACATACCTATTTCATTTTTTAAAGTAGGAGCGAAGGTATTATTTTTAATAGTTACTTTGAAAGAAACTTTGATTCTATCTATTAATTCATCAACAGATAAATTATTGGTATGTTTTATAAGTCTATTAAAATTTAAGATATTCAATTGATTTTCATTAATTAAAAAACTCATAAAATAATTGCTTTCTTCACTCAGTTTATCATTTGATAACAATGCGGAAGATGCACATCTATGATGACCATCTGCAATATAAAGGGTATCTATTTCTTTAAAAGAATTAGTTATATTTAATATATCTTTAGAATCATTAACTATCCATAATTTATGAAGACATTTATTTGTTGTAGTAAATTCATATTCTGATCTAAAGTCTACATATTTTTTCAGAATTATATTTATTTTTTCATTTGGAGTATGTGATAGTAATACAGGCTCTGCATTAAATTCAGTGATATCTAAATAATCTCTGAACATTTTTTCTCTTTTTGAAATTGTTTGTTCGTGTATTTTGATTTTATTATTCAAATAATCGTTAATTGAAGTTGCAGCTATTATTCCAGTGTAGGAGTAGTTTTTATCGCTTTTTTGGTAGATGTAGTAACTGCTAGAGTCTTCTTTAAAAAGAATTTGACTTTTAATAAAGCTTTTTATTTTCTGTTTTATTAGTTCGTATTTTGCTTTTCCTTCTGACCTTAAATTTTTGTTATAATCAGGATTTATTACATGTAAAAATGTGTAAGGATTATGATTTAATTTTTCTTTTATAGTTTCTTCATTGTACGAAAGATATGAACGTGTTGCAACAAGACTTGCTTTATCTCTTGTTGGTCTGATGGCTCTAAAAGGTTGAATATTTGCCATAATTATTTTTCAAAATAACTAGAAATTTGATTCGCAAGTTCAGTTCCAATTCTTTGTTGTGCCTCTTTAGTTGCTGCACCAATATGTGGAGTTAAACTTATAGCATTATGCATGCATATGTGAATACTTGGATTTGGCTCATTGTCATAAACATCTAAACCTGCATATGCTAATTTTTGTTTGTCAAGAGCAAACATTAATGCTGTTTCATCAACTACACCTCCTCGAGAAACATTTAAAATTCCTGCTCCAGTTTTCATTAATCCAATCTCTTCTGCACCAATTACTGCTTTATTTCCATCTTTTGGTACATGTAGTGTGACAAAATCTGATTTATTTAAAACATATTTTAACTTTTGTGTGACTATCTTAAACGACTTCTTATCTCCATTAAAAAAATCTAACGTAATAACTTCTTCTTTAACAAATTTATCATTGGCTATTACATTCATTCCTAAACCTATGGCTTTTTTTGCAACTTCTTGTCCTATTCTGCCAAATCCAACGATTCCTAAAGTTTTTCCAGCTAATTCAGTTCCATTAGAATAAGATTTTTTAAGCGCTTTGAAATCAGCATCGCCGCTTAATGGCATTTGGCGATTACTATCAAAGAGGAAACGTACCATTCCAAATAAATGTGCAAAAACAAGTTCAGCAACTGATGAAGATGCTGCTGCTGGAGTATTAAAAACTGTAATTCCTTTTTTACGAGCATAAACAACATCAATATTATCCATTCCAACACCTCCTCTACCTATAATTTTTAACTTAGGACATGCATCAATTAAATCTTTTCTAACGGTAGTAGCACTTCTAACTAACAGCACTTCATAGTTTTGCGAGTTGATTTCTTGGGCTAACTGATCTTGAGGCACCTGTTCTGTATCAATTTTAAATCCTTTAGATTCTAAAGCACTAATTCCAGATTGAGATATTCCATCGTTTGCTAATATTTTTATCATTTTAATTTTTTTCTAGTTTTCTCATTAAATCAACTAATACTTTAATACTCTCAATTGGCATTGCATTATATACAGAAGCTCTATACCCACCTACTGATTTGTGTCCTTTAATTCCATTAATTCCTGCATCTTCACACATTTTATCAAACATATCTTTTTTTGATTCATCATTAAGTAAAAAACAAATATTCATTAATGATCTATCTTCAATTAGTGCTGTTCCATTAAAAAGTGAATTTCTGTCAATTTCTGAGTATAGTAATTTAGCTTTTTTGATATTTCTTTTTTCAATTACACTTACACCACCTTGCTTTTTTATCCACTTTAGGGTAAGCATTGAAACGTATATAGGAAATACAGGAGGTGTATTAAACATACTTTCACCAGTTATATGAGTTTGGTAGTTTAACATTGTAGGAATTTTTCTATTTGTTTTTCCTAAGATTTCATTCTTTACTATCACAAGTGTAGCTCCTGCAGGTCCCATATTTTTTTGAGCGCCAGCATATATTAATGCGAATTTTCTAACATCAATTTTACGACTGAATATATCTGAACTCATATCACACACTAAATGTGTTTTGCAATTTGGAAAGTTTTTTATCTGAGTTCCGTATATTGTATTATTTGATGTACAGTGAAAGTAATCCATATTATCTGGAATTTCATAATTTTTTGGTATATAGTTGAAATTCTTATCAGATGAGTCACCACTTATAGTGACCTTACCAAAACCTTTCGCTTCTTGTATAGCTTTTTTTGACCAAATTCCAGTGTTTAGATATGAAGCATTTCCATTTATCTTCATTAAGTTAAAAGGAACCATAAGAAATTCTAAACTTGCACCACCTTGTAAAAATAATATTGAATAGTCTTGAGGAACATTAAGCAATTCTCTTACAAGGTCTTTTGCATTATTCATTACGTTAATAAAAGGTTTGCTTCTGTGAGAAATTTCAATAAGAGATAAATTATCATTATTAAAATTAATTACGGCTTTTGACGCTTCTTTTAATACTTCTTCAGGAAGTATACATGGTCCTGCTGAAAAATTATGTTTTTTCATTATTCTTTAATTCGTTCTATATAAGTTCCTTTCTCTGTGTCAATTTTAATTTTATCTCCCTCATTAATAAATAATGGAACATTAATTAAAGCACCAGATTCAGTTGTTGCTGGCTTTGTAGCATTAGTTGCAGTATTTCCTTTTACACCTGGTTCAGTAAAAGTTATTTCAAGAACTACATGAGATGGCACTTGTGCAGATAGTGGCATTCCTTCATCCGCATGAAAAAGTACTTCTATTATTCCACCTTCTTTTAAGAATTCAACACCTTCAATAAAATCTTTTTGCATCATTATTTGCTCATAATCTTCATTATTCATTAAATGATAATCATTATTTTCTGAATATAAGAATTGATATTTTCTGTTTTCTACTCTAATGACATCAATTTTTATTCCGGAGGTAAAAGTGTTTTCTAAAAGCCTTCCCGTATTTAAATTTCTAATTTTAGTTCTAACAAAAGCAGGGCCTTTGCCAGGCTTAACATGTAAGAAAGATACTATTTTCCAAGGGTCACCATTGTAGTTAAAACATAATCCATTTCTAAAATCTGCTGTTGTTGCCATAATATTATTTTTGATTAAAACCTTTCATGATCCCTCGACCAGAATTTTGAACAAATGAAATTATTTCATCTCTCTCTGGTGAGGCATCAATTTCAGTTTCTATTTTTAGTATTGCTTGAGTGTTATTTAGATTTTTCTGATAAAGGATTCTGAAAATATCTTGAATTTCTTTAATTTTTGAGTCTGAAAATTCTCTTCTCCTTAAGCCTATTGAATTAATTCCTACAAAAGATAGAGGTTCTCGTGCTGCTTTTACATATGGTGGTACATCTTTTCTTACTAATGAACCTCCCGAAACCATTGAATGCTTACCAATGCTAGCAAATTGATGTACAGCTGATAGTCCACCTATAATTGCAAAATCACCTATTTTTACATGTCCTCCTAAAGATACACTATTTACTATTATGCAATTATTACCAATAATACAATCATGTGCTATATGTGCATATGCCATTATTAAACAACCATCTCCAACTATTGTTTTTCCACTTGCTGAAGTCCCTCTATTAATAGTTGCACATTCTCTAATTGTACAATTGTCACCTATAATAGTAAGTGAGTATTCACCATTAAATTTTAGATCTTGTGGAATAGCAGATATTACTGCTCCTGGAAAAATTCTACAGTTTTTTCCAATTTGAGCACCTTCCATTATTGTTACATTACTTCCAATCCATGTTCCTTCACCAATAGACACATTTTTTTCTATTGTAACAAATGGTTCAATTACAACATTTCTTGCAATATTTGTATCTGAATGAATATAAGCTAGAGGTTGATGCATAGTTTATTTTTTTGGTGCTATTTGAGCAAGTAGGTCTGCTTCTGCAACGATTTTACCATCTACAAAACCAACACCGTGCATATGACACAAACCTCTTCTTATAGGAGATATTAAACTTAATCTAAAAATAATAGTATTTCCTGGGACAACTTTGCGTTTAAATTTTGCATTGTCTATTTTCATGAAAAAAGTAAGATAATTTTGAGGGTCTTCTACAGTATTTAATATTAAAACACCACCAGTTTGAGCCATTGTCTCTAACTGCAAAACTCCGGGCATAACAGGTTCTTGTGGGAAATGACCTTTAAAATAGTCTTCAGAATCTTTTACAAACTTTACACCAACAATATAATCATCACCAATCTCTCTAATTTCATCAATAAATAAGAAAGGGTCTCTATGAGGCAATATTGATTTAATTTTTTCTTTATTGTAAAGGGGTTCTTTAGTAAAGTCTATTTTAGGAGCAGTTTTATTAATTTCTTCTTTCATTATTTTTTTTAAATATTTTGCAAATTTAGTATTGTTTTTATGTCCGGGCTTATATGCAGTAATTTTTCCTTTAATTCTAATTCCTAAAAGAGAAAGATCTCCAATAACATCTAGAAGTTTATGTCGTGCCGGTTCATTAACATATCTTAGAGAAAGATTATTGAGGTAACCTTGTTCATTAATACTAATATCATTTTTATTAAATTCTTTCTTGAGATTTAGTAAAGCATCTTCAGAGATTTCTTTCTCAACAACTACAATGGCATTATTAATATCTCCACCCTTAACTAATTTTTTGCTAAGAAGATATTCTAATTCATGTAGAAAACAAAATGTTCTACTTGAGGCAATTTCTGTATTGAAATTTTTAATGCTAGATAGAGATGCATTTTGAATTCCTAAAATTTTTGATTCATAATCAATAGAAACATCTATAATATATGATTTTGCGGGTGAAGCTATTATTTCAGTTCCGCTTTCCTTATCAAAATATTTTAATTCTTTTTTGATTTCAAAGTATTTTCTTTTGCAGTCTTGAATTCGAACACCAGATTCAAGTATTTTTTCTGAAAATTCTTTTGCACTTCCATCAAGAATAGGAATTTCAATATTATCTACCTCAATAATTAAATTATCAATTCCATTGCCAATAATAGAGGCAAGAATATGTTCTACTGTATGTATTTCAGCAATTCCTTGTTTTAAACAAGTACTTCTATTTGTGCTTAATAAATTAGAAATGTCTGCTTGAATAATTGGCTTTCCTTCAAGATCTGTTCTTACAAATACAATACCAGTATCTTCTGTAGCAGGTAATAATCTCATATTAGTTTTAACTCCTGTGTGAATTCCTTTACCACTAAAGCAAATATCATTTTTTAATGTTTGTTGCATTTCAGACATTACTTGATATTTTTATTTGATTCTACTGCTTTAAATAGTTCAGGAAGCTTCTTAAATAATATGTAAGATCTTTGAAACCGTTTTATATCAAAAGCTAAAGGGCCTTGAACTACAGAACCTATTTTTGTTATACTGGATGCAACACCACTTTGTCCAGCTATTTTTACTTTATCAGCGATAACTAAATGTCCCGCTATAGCAACTTGTCCACCAATCATACAGTTTTTACCAATTTTTGTAGATCCTGCAATAGCAGTTTGTGAAGCAATAACAGTATTCTCTCCAATTTCAACATTGTGAGCTACTTGAATAAGATTGTCTAATTTTACTCCAGCACATATTTTTGTTGAGCCCATAGTAGCTCGATCAATGCATGTATTTGCTCCAATCTCCACGTTATTTTTAGTTACTACATTACCAATTTGCATTATTTTATTAAACTTATTATTATTTGCAGCAAAACCAAAACCATCAGATCCAAGTATTGATCCAGAGTGTATAATATTATGAGCACCTATTTTAGTATCATGATAGATTGAAACATTTGAAAATATAATAGAATTTTTTTCAATAATTACATTTTCTCCAATGTAGCAATTTGAGTGAATCTTGACATTTTCCCCAATTATTACATTATCTTCAATTTTCGTGAATGAACCTATGAAGCAGTTCTCTCCAATTTTACAATTTTCTGAAATATCAGAATGTTTAGAGATACCAGTCTTATCATATCTCTTTTTGTTATATATTTCAAGTAATTTGCTAAATGATGAATAAGGATCTGCAACTCTAATAAGAACTGGTGTTATAATTTTTGATATATCTAATTTAAATGATGTTCCAACTATTATTGCTGAAGCTTTAGTTGTGTAAGTGTACTTTATATATTTTTCATTAGCTAAGAAACAAATATCTCCAGACTTGCAGTCTTCAATCTTTCCAACCGAGTTTATTAATACTTGAGAATCTCCTTCTATTTTTCCATTAATAAAATCAGCTATTTCTTGAACTTTAAAAATCATAATGCAAATCTAAAAAATTATATTTATTTTAATTGATTTAGATTAAACTGTGGGGTAGCAGAGAAAATATTTATTTACAGTTTTGTTTAATACCTTAATATCAAATTGATCAGAGGCTAATGTTATATCTAAAATCTTCTCATCTTTCATTAAGATATTAATATTAGATTGCTGAATATTATATGTACTGTTACTTATTTTATTCGAAAAAATAAAATACTCTGCTTCTTTAGTAGAACATTTCTTAAGTTTGCAAAAATTATTAATAAGTTTTTCTTTATCATTTTTGCTAAAATCTTTTTTAGAAATCTTTGTTTTCAAGATGTTTCTATTCAACATCATTTTAGATAATTCTGAAAGTACAAAATCTTCATTTTTTTTCCAATATTTCAGACATGTATATATGTCATAATCATCAATTTCAGAAAATAAAAGTATTAATTCACTATTGTTTCTAAAATCTTTTTTGTTAAAATCTTGTTTTAAGAATATCTCTAATGAAGCAGTAACAAAGATATTATTTTTAGATTTTAAAAGGAATTTAACACGCTCTATTATCTTAATTAACATTTGTTCTGCAGATACAACAGTTTTGTGTAAATAAACTTGCCAATACATTAGTCTTCTTGAAAAGAGAAACTTTTCAATAGAATAAATTCCTTTCTCTTCAACAACTAATTTACCATCTCTAACATCTAACATATTTATAATTCTTTCTGTTCCAATATTTCCTTCAGTTACTCCAGAAAAAAAACTATCTCTTTTTAGATAATCTAGCCTATCCATGTCTAGTTGAGAAGAGACAAGCTGATGAAGAAATTTTTTTGAATAACTATTTTTAAAAATTTGTATTGCAATTGATAGTTTTCCATTAAATTGGATGTTAAGATCTTGCATATATATCAATGACATATCTTCGTGACTTAATTCCTTGATTATTGTATTCTCTAAAGCATGAGAAAATGGACCATGCCCAATATCATGTAGAAGTATAGCAATTTTTAATCCCTCTGCTTCTTTATCAGTAATTATATGTCCTTTTTTTCTTAATTGGCTTATTGCTTTATTCATTAAGTGTAGACATCCAATAGCATGATGAAACCTACTGTGATGTGCGCCAGGATAAACTAAGTGTGAAAGTCCTAATTGTGATATTTTTCTTAGTCTTTGAAAATATTTATGATCAATTAAATCTTTAATAATTCCCTCATCAATTGTAATAAATCCATAAATTGGGTCGTTAATAATTTTATCTTTGTTATTTGAAAGCATACACAAATAACGTATTTTGTTTTCGTTTTCTATAATTAAAAGCTAATAAATATGATTAAAATTCTTTGGGCAGATGATGAGATTGAATTATTAAAACCACATATTATATATTTGGAAAGCAAGGGTTATAACTTAACTAGTGCTAAAAGTGGAGATGAAGCCCTTGAAATCCTTGATGTCAATACATTTGATTTAATCTTTTTAGATGAAAATATGCCAGGACTTAATGGACTTGAAACTTTGACTATTATTAAAGAAAAATATGCTAATGTTCCAGTAATAATGATAACAAAGAGTGAGGAAGAAAGTATTATGGAAGAGGCAATTGGCTCTAAAATTTCTGACTATTTAATTAAACCTGTAAATCCAAATCAGATACTATTAGCAATAAAAAAGAATATAGATTCAAACAGATTAGTTGATCAAAGAATAACCAGTAATTATCAACAGGATTTCAGAAACTTAAGTTTAAAAATATCTTCTAACTTGGATAAGGAAGAATGGTACAAGATTTATAAAAAATTAGTTTATTGGGAATTAGAACTTGAAAAAATAGGTGATAATAGTATTGAGCAAATATTAGAAATGCAGAAATCTGATGCTAATTCCCAATACTTTAAATTTGTAAAGAATAATTATAAAGATTGGTTATCTGGAATAAATTCTCCATTGATGTCTCATAATCTAATTCGCAAAAAAGTTATTCCACTAGTTACTGATGCAACACCTACATATATGATTCTTATTGATAACTTAAGATACGATCAATGGAAAATTATTGAACCATATATTTTAGAAGATTTTAATTTAATAGATGATGATTTATATACAAGTATTCTACCTACTTCCACTCAATATTCTCGAAATTCTATTTTTTCAGGACTATTACCATCTGAATTAGAAAAGAAATATCCTAATAAATGGAAAAATGATGAAGATGAAGGAGGAAAAAATAATTATGAGAATGACTTCTTATTAGATAATTTTCAACGTTTAGGTAAGGGAAGGGATAAAATTAGTTATACTAAAATAACAAATATTGATTCTGGAAGAAAGACAATATCTAAAATAATGAATATGAAGTCTAATTTGTTAAATGTTATTGTATATAATTTTGTTGATATGCTTTCTCATGCAAGAACTGATATGAAAGTTATAAAAGAATTAGCTGATGATGATTCTGCATATAGATCCATAACAGCATCTTGGTTTTCTCACTCTCCCTTAAAAGACATAATGAACGAAATCGCAAAACAAAAGGCTAACTTAATCATAACAACTGATCACGGAACAATTAACGTTAATAAACCTTCACGGATAATAGGGGATAGAAGTGTCAATTCTAACCTAAGGTACAAGCAGGGTAAAAATTTAAACTTTAACAAAAATGATGTTTTTATTATAAATAATCCAAATGAATATTTCCTGCCATCTCAAAATTTAAGTAGTAAATATATCTTTGCGAAAGAAGATTTGTATTTTGTATATCAAAATAATTACAATAAGTTCGCTAATCTTTATAAGAACACATATCAACATGGGGGTATCTCTATGGAAGAAATGTTAATACCAGTTATTAGCTTAAAATCTAAATAATTATGTCTTTAAATCTGACATTAAACAATTTAAATGAACTCAGTCAAGTTGCAGGCAGAATTTTAGAATATACTAGTTCTTCAAAAAGATATTTATTTTATGGTGAAATGGGTGTTGGAAAGACTACTCTAATAAAAGAGTTATCTTTGCAATTAGGTGCTGTTGATATTGTAAGTAGTCCTACCTTTTCAATAGTTAATGAATATGTAATTAATGATGCTAAGAAAATCTATCATTTTGATTTTTATAGATTAGAAAATGAAAGTGAAGCATTAGATATTGGTGTTAATGAATATTTTGCTAGTGATAATTATTGTTTTATTGAATGGCCACAGAGAATTCCGTCATTAGTTGAAGATGATATGATAGTTATAAAAATTAAATTAGAAGGAATACGTCGAATTATTGAAATAATTATTTAGCTATGGGAAATAAGAAAGTATTTAGTTCTATTGGTCTTCTACCAAAAGAAGAAATGTTAGAAGTTAAACCTGATTTTATGCAATTGATAATTGGAGTTCCAAAAGAATCTTCCTTTCAAGAAAATAGAGTTAGTTTAACACCAGATTCTGTTGGTTTATTAGTAGCTAACGGTCATACTATAGTTATTGAGAAAGGTGCTGGAGAATCTTCTAGCTTTACAGATAAAGAATATTCAGAAAACGGTGCTGATATTGTGTATTCTAAGGAAGAAGTTTTTAAATCTGATTTGATTTTAAAGATTGAACCTCCTACAAAAAGTGAGATTAAATTAATGCGTTCTAATCAGACCTTAATTTCTGCAGTTCAAATGAGTACACAAAAAACTGAATATTTTAATGAGCTAAATAAAAAGCATATTTCCTCTTTAGGTTTTGAATTTATTAGAGATAAACAAGATAAATTACCAATAGTTCGAAGTATGAGTGAAATCGCTGGAAATACTTCACTATTAATTGCAAGTGAATATCTCTCAAATACTAAGAACGGAAAGGGTTTAATGTTAGGCGGTATAACTGGTTCAATTCCAACTAATGTCGTAGTTATAGGGGCTGGAACTGTAGCTGAATATGCTTGTAGAACTGCACTAGGTTTAGGAGCTTCAGTTATTGTTTTTGATGATTCTTTTTCTAAACTTAGAAGGGTTCAAAATAATATCAATCACAAAATAAGTACATCATCAATCCAGCCTAAAGCACTTGCAAAAGCTTTGAAAAGAGCAGATGTAGTTATTTCAGCTCAGCAAGTAGGTAATGGCAAAGTACCATGTATTGTAAGTGAGGAAATGGTTATTGACATGAAGAATGGAGCTATAGTTATTGATGTGAGTATTGATCAAGGTGGAAGTTTTGAAACATCTAAATTAACAACTCATATTAATCCTACATATATTGAGCATGATGTTGTTCATTATTGTGTTCCTAATATAACTTCTAGAGTATCAAGAACTGCTTCAATTGCAATAAGTAATATCTTAACACCTATTTTATTAATTATAGCTGAGGAGGGTGGTGTAGGTAATGCAATTAGAAGTTATGAATCTCTTAGGCAAGGAGTTTATACTTTTAATGGTTGTCTAACAAATAAAACATTAAGCAAGAATTTTAAAATTCCATTCAAAGATTTAAATTTAATAATGTCTACTCTATAATATGCTAAGAAGACTTTCTTTTTTTGGTTTTGGAGTCCTAATTTCAATTTTCTTTTTGTCAATGGGTCCAGAGAATAGGTTAAAGAATACCTTTTATGCTTATATAGATTACTTTAATATGGATAAAAGAGTTATATCACATTTAGTAAATGACAAAACACTTTTTACTGATGAGTCTGAGTGTCAACTAAGTTATTTTGATATTTCAAAAGATGAATTATTAGGTGTTCTAAATGATGGTAATGTTAATTTTGATTTATCTGATCAAAATTCAGAGCCATGTCAATATTTTGTAATTGAAAACATATTAAGAGGAGATAAAGTAACTGTTGAGTTTGAGTTGTGTTATTATAATGATAAGAGTGTTCGGGTTATGAAATTTTACTTTAATAATGAATTAAAAATATGTGATAATTAAAAATTACCGATAAAAGTAATTTTTTATGATTTATTAGATTTTCTTCTTCTTTTCTCAGTAACAATATTTTGTAGCTCTCTTCCCATTTGACCTGCTATAGATTTGTTTTCTTCAGCTCTCCTAATTAAATATGGAATAACATCTTTAACTGGACCGTATGGAACATATTTTGCAACATTGAATCCAGCTTTTGAAGTATTGTAAGAAATATTATCACTCATACCTAAAAGTTGAGAGAAGTAAATCCTATCATCATCTTTTCTAATATTGTAATTTTCAATTAAATTAATTAATTTTTTTGAGGAGTTTTCGTTATGAGTTCCTGCACAAACTGATACTAAATCAATATTTTTCATACATAGCTCAAGAGCATCGTCGTAATCTTTATCAGTATTTTCTTTTAAGGTATGCAC
>JABICI010000026.1 GCA_018652335.1 Flavobacteriales bacterium | reverse complement strand
TTTAACATTTATATACAAAACACTCTTTAAAGATTTTAGAGTTAAAAAATTATTTAGATTTGTATAAATTAAAAAATAAGAAATGAGTTTATCAGTAAAAGGAAAATTAAGTAGAAAATTAAGTGTTGAAAGTGGTACATCTAAAGCAGGCAAAGAGTGGAAGAAACAGTCTTTTCTTGTTGACACAGGAGCACAATATAACCCAGAAATTTGTTTTCAATTATTTGGCGACGAAAAAATTGAAATATTAAATCATCATAATGAAGGTGATCAAGTAGAAGTTTCATTTAACCTTTCATCCAAAGAATATAACGGGAGATATTTTCACAACATAGATGCATGGAGAATAGAAAATATTGGAGGTACCACGGCAAGTCAGAACCAAGATTCTCCAGAATTCAATGCTCCCTCTACTGAAGAAGATGATTTGCCATTTTAAAAATGTCACTCACAAAAAAGTTTGAAAAAATTTTTAAAAGCTTGTTGCCAGCTCCTTTCACAATTGCTGTTTTACTTACTTTTTTAACTTTTTTATTAGCCTTTTTTTTTACCGAAACAGAAGAAAAAAATCATCTTTTAGAAATCTTTTCCTTTTGGGAAAAAGGAGTTTGGGATCCTAAACTACTTGTTTTTACAATTCAAATGATGCTAATGCTTGTTTTAGGTCATGTACTAGCACTTAGCGATAGTGTAAATAGTATTATCAGCTATGCTGTTAAAGGATGTGGTAGTACCTCAAAAGCCGCAGCCATAGTTACATTTTTTACAATCCTTGTATCACTTTTTAACTGGGGTTTAGGTCTAATTTTTGGCGCAATATTTGCTAAAAAAGTAGCTGAACACGCAAGTATAAATAATATTAAAATCAATTACCCTCTAATTGGTGCATGTGGCTATTCGGGTCTTATGGTTTGGCATGGGGGGATTTCAGGTTCTGCTCCAATAAAAGTTGCAGAATCAGGTCATTTTCTTGCGGACCAAATTGGCGTTATTTCTCAAAGTGAAACTATATTTTCAACTATGAATATTAGTGTTAGTATTTTATTACTTATCGTATTGCCTGTACTGATGTATATTATTGGAAAAAAAGAGAATGAGGAAAAAATAGTTTCTATTTATGAAATAAAACAAGAAAAAGAGATTTCAATAGTTGGAGCAGAAAAGCTTGATAATAGTAAATTTATAGCATGGATATTTGGAGGGTCAATTCTTTTTTATGCATTTTATAAAGCTATAATATTACCTGAAAATATAACCCTGAAAGTTATCACTCCAAATTATATAAACCTCGTACTACTAGCTATTGGAATTATTATGCATAAAAATTTCAAAAACTTTTTAGGAGCAGTTGACAATGCTATTGTCGGATCTTCAGGAATACTAATACAGTTCCCTCTTTATTTTGGTATTATGGGAATCATTAATCAATCAGGACTTACTTTGTTAATGTCTAATTTTTTTATCAATATTTCAAATGAAATTACTTTCCCAATATTTACATTTATTAGTGCTGGAATTGTTAATATTTTTGTTCCAAGCGGTGGTGGACAGTGGGCAATACAAGGACCAATCATTGTTGAGGCAGCAACTCAATTAGGTGTAAGTATTCCAAAAAGTATAATGGCACTAGCATATGGAGATCAATTAACAAATATGTTACAACCTTTTTGGGCACTTCCTTTGTTGGGGATCACTGGATTAAAAGCAAAGGATATACTACCTTATACACTGATCTTGTTTATTGTTGGATTTTCTATTTTTATATTTGGTTTGTTATTTTTTTAAAGATATAGGACTTGTCATATCAGTAGTTACATATGCTTTTGGATTAATCTCTTCAATCATATTAAGAACAGAATTTAACTTTCTTCTAGAAATAACACACCAATATATTTTAACAGGACCATCCTTACCTTGACCATCAATAACAGTAACACCATGTCCCTTCTCTCTTAAACTTTCTGCAACTGAAGGAGAATTAACTGGACAGAATACCCTTACGACAATATTTCCTACTCCAACAATACGTTCAATATAAGACCCCAGGATTGTTCCTGCTGCAAAACCAGATGCATATGCTGAAATTAAAATAGGATCATCAATATCCTTAATAACTTGAGAAATTGCTATTATCCAAATTGCAGATTCAACCAATCCAATTAATGCAGCAAAAATAGGTTTATTTTTACTAACCAGAAGAGCTCGCATTGTACCAAGACTCTGATCAGCTAATCTGAGCATGAAAATTATTAGGGCTGAAATTATTAACTCCATTTATTTAGTCTTTACATCAAATGCATCTCTTAAACCATTTCCTAAGATCATAAATGATAACACAAGACTCATAATAGCTAGTCCTGGAATAATAGCTAAAAATTCCTTACCCATAATAATATAGTAGTAATGATCTCTTATAATTCCACCCCAACTTGGCATAGGTGGTTGAATTCCGATTCCTAAGAAAGAAAGTCCTGCCTCAATTAAAATAGCTGCAGCAAAATTAGCAGATGAAATAACAATTATTGGTCCAAATACGTTTGGCAATATATGCTTGTAGAGAATTCTTGCTGATTTGTAAGCAAGAACTCTACTAGCTTCAATGTACTCTAATTCCCTAATTATTAATACTTGTCCCCTAACAATACGGGCAACTTCAACCCACATTGTAAGACCAATTGCAAAAAAAACTTGCCAATAACCCTTTCCAAGCGCAAGTGTGATTGCAATTACCATAAGTAATGTAGGAATACTCCAGATAACATTAACAAACCACATAACTACATCATCAATTAATCCACCATAATATCCTGAAATAAGCCCAAGAATTATACCGATTAGAAGTGAAATCATTACAGAAAAAAACCCTACAGAAAGAGAAATACGAATTCCATAAAGCAAGCGACTTAAAAAATCTCGTCCAAACTTATCACTTCCTAACCAAAAAGTGTGTTCTTTAATATTATATTCCCCTAAATGCTTCTTCTCTACATTAGAATTAATAGGAAAATACAAAAGTTCATTATTAAATATTCTAAAACTATCTATAGCAATACTTTCAGTAGTATTTTCAAATCCTAAAAGTGCAGATTCTAAAAATGTACTTTTGATTATTCTGTTAGCGGGAAACTCCACAAAAGTGACATTAGTAAAAGGTATCTGCGTTGCTAATTCAACATGCATTTCATTGGCATATCTAGTTTTATCAGGGCTTATAACTGCAGCAAAAACACCTATGATAACGCATATAATAATATAGCACAATGCTACAAAGGAAAGTTTATTTCCTTTTAATTTTTTCCATGCTAAGCTATTAAGAGATTCCATTATTTATTATGTATCCTACCTTTCCATTCAAATTTTCTATTGAAAGAGAGTATTATTATCAAAATTACATAAAATGAATAAAATAATTCAAATACAAAAATCCATTTTTTCAAATCATGTCGCTTAAAAAAATCTAGTGCTGGAGAAAGAAACAGATAATCAATTAGAAACTTTATCAGGTAAAAAAATGTGAAATAAAAAATATAATTATTGTTAAATAATAGAGTGAAAAATAAGGTTAGTAATGATAAGTTGGTAAACATAACAAGAAATGAAGTGTAAATCGTTGACGTATCTTTATATTCACTACTTTTTGATGTCCATCTAATTCTTTGATTGAGAAAACTCTTTAGAGAATCAATGCTATTGGTTGTGACAATTGCACTTTCATGTTTTGCAAAAACAATACTTTTAGGGTACTCTCTCTTTACTCTGTGTAATAAAAAAACATCGTCACCACTCACAGAAGTTTCATGTTCATAGTCATTTAGTTCTAAAAAAACATCTTTCTTATACGCCATATTAGCACCATTACAAAATATCGCATCATTAGATCCAATTGCACCAGCGCCACTAGCAATCAATGAAATAAACTCAAGTGATTGAATTTTCTGAAAAAACCCTTTTTTTTCATTAATAACAACAGGTCCAGAAACTAATTTAACACTATCATTTCTAAAGTATCCAACCATTGTTGTTATCCAATAACTGTCAAATAAACAATCAGCATCAGATAATAATATTATATCTCCTTTAGCATTTGGAATTGCAAAGTTAATTGCATTCTTTTTTCCAAAAATTCCAACTGGCATATCTATAACTTTTAGATTTTCTAAGTCTGAATTTTCTAAAATAGATAGTGTGGTATCAGTAGAATGATCATTTATTAATATAAATTCTAAATTTTCAATTGGATATACTTGCGATCTAAGACTATTAATTAGTTGTGAAATATTGTGAGATTCATTTCTTATTGAAACTACAACCGAAACATTAGGATGTGCACTTCTATTTGTCACAATATTGTTATTCCATCCAAATCTATACTGTAAAATTTTATTTACATATAGAATTAAAATTATCAAAATCA
>JABICI010000027.1 GCA_018652335.1 Flavobacteriales bacterium | reverse complement strand
ATATTGTAACTTTTACAGGATCTGCAGATACTGGTAAAATGTTAAAATCACATCCTAGATTGATAGAAAAAGCAGTACCGTTTAACATGGAAGCTGACTCTCTAAACTGTTCTGTTCTTGGTACAGATGCAGTCCCTGGAACAATTGAATTTGATTTATTCATTAAAGAAGTTCAAAAAGAAATGACTGTTAAAGCAGGTCAAAAATGTACTGCAGTTAGACGAATCATAGTTCCTGAAAATTTGGTAGAAGATGTTCAAATTGCACTAGGAAAAAGATTATCTAAAACAACTATTGGTAACCCTTCAGTAGATGGTGTAAGAATGGGTTCTCTTGCTGGAAATGATCAAAAAATGGAAGTAAGAGAAAAGGTGAAGAAACTTTCTAAATCACAAGAAATTGTTTTTGGGAGTCTTGATAATTTTGATGTCGTAGGTGCAGATAAGGACAAGGGAGCTTTCATCTCTCCTATCCTTTTCTTAAATGACGACCCATTTAACAAAATTGATTGCCATAATATAGAAGCGTTTGGACCTGTTTCAACAATATTACCTTATAAAAATATTGAAGACGCTATAGAATTAGCTAAAATGGGTAAAGGATCTTTAGTATGTTCTATAATAACAAATGACATGAAAATTGCTGAGCAATTTGTTCTTGGTGCAGCATCAATGCATGGGAGAATATTAGTCTTAAACGAAGCTTGTAGTAAAGAAAGTACTGGTCATGGATCACCAATGCCTCTTCTAACCCATGGAGGTCCAGGAAGAGCAGGAGGCGGAGAAGAAATGGGTGGTATAAGAGGTATAAAACACTATTTACAAAGAACAGCAATACAAGGGCACCCTACAACTATAACAGCTATTACAAAGCAATATCAAGTTGGTGCGAGCCAAAATACGGATGGTCCTCATGTTTTTAGAAAGCATTTTGAAGAAATTAATATAGGTGATACAGTAATCACAGATAGACATCTGGTAACCTTAGATAATATTGAAGATTTTGCAGAACTTAGCGGAGACAAATTCTATGCTCACATGGACGAAAATGCACTAGAAGGAACCATCTTTACAGAACGAGTTGCACATGGATATTTTATAATGAGTAAAGCTGCAGGACTATTTGTTGATGCTGAAAAAGGTCCAGTCTTATTAAATTATGGTATTGACGAGTGTAGATTTACAAAGCCCGTATATCCTGGAATGAGCGTTGGAGTTAGATTTACAGTTAAAGAAAAGATTAGTCAAGAAAAAAGAGACGAAGAAGATATAGCAAAAGGGATTGTGAAATTCTTAGTTGATGTGTATGATGATGATGGAGAGACTGTCATGATGGCAACTATTTTAACAATGGTTAGAAAATTAAACCAAAAATAAAAAATGAGTGAATACGTAAAAATAACAACTATAAATGGGATTGGAACTATTGAATTTTATCATCCACAATCAAACTCATTGCCTGGAAACATTCTAGCAAAATTGGCCACAACAATAACTGATGCTGGAAATGATAAAAAGATTAAAGTAATAATATTAAAAAGTGCAGGAGAGAGAGCTTTTTGCGCAGGAGCATCATTTGATGAGCTAATAGCAATAGATAATCCTGAGCAAGGAAAAAAATTCTTCTTAGGATTTGCGAATGTTATAAATGCAGCTCGAAAATGTCCCAAATTTATTCTTGGGCGAGTTCAAGGAAAAGCAGTTGGAGGAGGAGTTGGGATGGCAGCAGCAACTGACTATTGCTTTGCAACAAAATATTCTTCATCAAAATTATCAGAGCTAGCAATAGGAATAGGTCCTTTTGTTGTTGGTCCTGCTGTAGAGAGAAAAATAGGAACATCTGCCTTTTCTGCCATGACAATAAATGCAACAAAATGGTTTGATGCTAATTGGTCTAGAGAGAAGGGACTATATACAGATGTCTTTGATTCAGTAGAAGAATTAGATGATGAAATAGATAAACTTGCTTCTACCCTATCTAAATCAAATCCAGAGGCAATGGAAAAGTTAAAAAAGATTATGTGGAATGGTACAGAAGATTGGGATAGACTTTTAGATAAAAGAGCAGAGAGCAGTGGAATATTAGTGATTTCTGATTTCACTAGTAAAGCCATAGCAAAGTTTAAATCAAAATAATGGGTAAAAAGATTAATAAAGATATCTTAAAAAAAAGCTATACACTAATGTGTACTGCTAGAGCTTTAAGCGATCTTTACGAAAAAAATAAAGAGATAACATCAAAGTATGTACATGCTACATCAAAAGGTCATGAAACTATTCAAATTGCAGTTGGACTTCAACTAACAAAAAATGATTGGTTAGCACCATATTACAGAGATGACGCAATGCTTCTTTCTATTGGAATAACTCCTTATGAACTTATGCTACAACTTCTTTGCAAGAAAGATGATCCATTTTCAGGAGGAAGAACCTATTATTCACATCCTTCATTAAAAAGAGAAGGGTTTCCTAAAATTCCACATCAATCTTCTGCAACAGGCATGCAAGGAATACCAACCACTGGAGTTGCAATGGGTATTCAATATAAAGAAAAGGAAGGACTTTCTAAATATAACAAAGGAGAAGAGCCTGTAACTGTATGTTCTTTTGGTGATGCCTCAATAACTGAAGGAGAAGTAGCTGAAGCATTTCAAATGGCTTCTCTTAAACAGTTACCTATTCTTTATTTAGTTCAAGATAATGAGTGGGATATCTCTGCTCATGCTACAGAAACTAGAGCAGTAGATGCAACACATTATGCGAGAGGATTTGGATTAAAAACATACACGATTGATGGTACTAATTTTAATGAATCTTATAGCTGTATTCGTAAAGCTTTTAAAGAAATTAGAGAAAAGAGAACTCCAATTTTGGTACATGCTAAAGTCCCTTTACTTAATCATCATACTTCTGGAGTAAGAATGGAATGGTATCGAGACGATTTAGAAGATGCTAAATCAAGAGATCCACTACCTAAACTTAGATTATTATTATTAGAAATTGGATTTACAAATAGTGAAATAAAGGACATTGAATCTTCAGCAAAGAAAAAAGTTGATATAGATTATAAAAATGCACTAAAAGCAGAAGATCCTAAACCCGAAGATTTATTTACACATGATTATGCTCCTTCTACTGTTATAGAAGAAATTGGTGTTAGATCACCAAAAGAAAATAAAGACACACTAATGGTTGATTCGGCATTATATGCAATAAGAGAACTGATGTCAGAAAACAAGGAATGTTTACTGTATGGTCAAGACGTTGGAAAACGCTTAGGTGGAGTATTTAGAGAAGCTGCTACATTAGCTGAAACATTTGGAGATAATCGTGTTTTTAATACACCAATTCAAGAAGCATTTATTATTGGAAGTACAGTTGGAATGTCAGCAGTTGGCCTAAAGCCCATAGTTGAAGTACAATTTGCGGATTATATCTGGCCGGGGCTTAACCAGCTTTTTACAGAAGTTAGTCGATCCAACTATTTATCTAATGGGAAATGGCCTGTAAGTTGTATCATTAGAGTACCTATTGGAGCATACGGCAGTGGAGGGCCATACCACTCATCTTCAATAGAATCTGTTTTAGCTCAAATAAGAGGAATTAAAATAGCCTACCCATCAAACGGAGCAGATTTAAAAGGCTTAATGAAGTCAGCTTATTATGACCCAAATCCAGTTGTAATACTTGAACATAAAGGTCTTTACTGGAGTAAGATAAAAGGTACAGAAACAGCTAAAACAATAGAACCATCAAATGATTATTTAATCCCATTTGGAAAAGCTAATATTATTTTAGAAACAGATACTAACGGATTAAATACAATATGTGTAATTACATATGGAATGGGAGTGCATTGGGCAATAGGAGCAGCTAAAAATCATATTGGAAAAGTAGAAATCATAGATCTTAGAACTATTAACCCTATTGATGAAAAATTAATTTTTGAAAGAGTAAATGTACATGGTAAATGTTTAATTATAACTGAAGAGCCCTTAAATAATTCATTCGCCCAAGCTCTGGGAGGAAGAATTCAAGAAAAATGTTTCAGGAATTTAGATGCACCTGTCGGTACTATTGGAGCTGAAAATTTACCTGCAATTCCATTAAACTCTACTCTTGAAGCTACGATGCTTCCAAATGAAGAGAAAGTAAGTGATAAGATAAATGAAATATTAGGGTTTTAATATTCAATTCTAGCATGATGAATATTTACTAATTTATTTTTAAAAAGTTTTTTAAGTTGAGTAATCTCCTTAAAAGTGATATCTGCATTTACAAATTGCTCATTTGAAATTTGTTTGTTTATTACTGATTCTATTAAATCATCAATATTATCTGACGTTGGATTTTTTAAACTTCTTGCTGATGCCTCAGAAGCATCTGCCATCATTAATATTGCTGTTTCTTTTGAAAAAGGTTTGGGACCAGGGTAAGTAAACATGCTCTCGTCTAAATTTTCTTCAGTAAGATTATTTATAAATTGCTTGTGAAAATATTCAACTGTGGTAGTTCCATGATGTGTTCTAATAAAATCTATTAATTCATCAGGTAAATTATTTTCTTTTGCTATTTCTATACCGTCTAAGACATGATCAATAATAATTTGTGCACTCTCAACATATTCAATTTCGTCATGTGGGTTAAATTTGCTACTTTGATTTTCAATAAAAAATAAAGGATTTTTAAGTTTACCAATATCATGATAAATTGCACCAGCTCTAATTAAAAGTGCATTTGCACCAATCTCCAAGGCACCCATTTCAGCTAAATTTGCAACTTGTAAAGAATGTTGAAATGTTCCAGGTGCTTCATCTGATAGCCTTCTTAGTAGAGGACTATTAGTATCAGTAAGCTCTAGTAAAGAAACATCAGAAACTAATAAAAATAATTTTTCAAATAGAAATACAATAGGATAGGCAAAAATTGTAAGAGCTCCACTAATTGTAAATTGTAATAATTTTAATCCTTCAATTTCATTAAAAGAAGCCGCATGTGTTATTGATAGTGCAACATACACAAGAAGATAAGCTCCCATAATTTTAATAACAGATGTAAATAATTGTACTCTTGTATACATTTTAAGAACGGTTAAAATTGAGATAATTCCCGCAATAAATTGTAAAAAGACAAATTCAAATCCATTTGGCATAATAAATCCAAGTATTAGAATTGTAATCAGATGAACAAAGAGTGCTATTCTATTATCAAAGAAAGCTTTAAGAATAATTGGAGATATACAAAATGGAATTAAGTAGATCCAGCTAGGCGCAAAAGACAATACAATTGTAGAACTAAAAACCATCAAAATAATCAGAAATAAAATCATACTAATTTTAGTAGTATTTTCTAATACTGTACTTCTATATTGTCTTAGAAATAGCCATAGAATCAAAAGTGAAATTCCAACCAAAATGAATTGACCAAATAGTACTAAGAAGAAAGAACTTTTTTTCCATGTTTTCCCCTCATATTTCTTTTTTAAACTTAATAAGATCTGATATTTTTCAAAATCAATAAGTTCTCCTTTATTAATGATAATTTGACCAGAAACAATTAATCCTCTTTCAGTATTAATATTAGATAAATCATTACTCAACAATTCATCAGAAGAATATTTATCATATAAAATATTCTGTTCTATAGATGACAATAAAAGAGGAACAAGGAAATTATATTCATCGTTAGTTAATTTAGAAATTAAATTAATCTTATTTGCAGCTGTACTAACAGTATAAAAATCTTTCACATCTCTTTTTTCAGCAATTAAATCATTTTTAAGAAGAATTCGATCATAATTTTGATTATCAACGCTACTATTTAGTTGAATAATACCTACTGAATAAATTTCATTTAAAAAATTATAACCAAAAGATGCAAGGTTATTTTTTTTGTTGTTTGCAAGCTTTTTTCTGTTCTTAAATAAATTTTTAAATGTAAATCTTAAGTCTTTATTTGTTCCTTTATTTTCAGACCATTTTTCTTCAAAGTCGTTTATAAAATCTTCAGCTTTAATATCAAAGATATTTTTATTAAAATTATATAAAGAAAGATGCTGTGATTTGACAATCTCTTTTTCTTTATCTAAATCACTTTCAGATTTTAATATAGAAAAGTCAAATGGGGCAATTATAGTCTCGTGAAGCCAAGGTTTTCCCTTTGTAAATTCATATTTAAACTTAGCCTGCCTAGGAAATAAATACAATATTAAAATTAAACTAAAAAAGAACAAAAACAATCTAAAGATTGACTCATGTTTATTTCTTATAGTAGACAAAAAATTAATCACAATATTAGGTTTTTAAATAGGAGCTAAAATAAGTATTATTTAACTAAATTCGCCAAAGTAATTATAATCTTAAAAATCATTAAAATGAAAGAAGTAGTAATTGTATCAGCAGTAAGAACTCCAATAGGAAGTTTTGGAGGAAGCCTTTCAACTATTTCTGCTACAAAGCTTGGTTCCATTGCAATTAAAGGAGCTATCGAAAAAGCAGGTATTGATAAAAATATAGTCGATGAAGTATTTATGGGGAATGTATTACAAGCTAACTTAGGCCAAGCTCCAGCTAGACAATCATCAATATTTGCCGGTCTATCTGAGAATGTACCATGTACAACTGTAAATAAAGTATGTTCATCAGGATTAAAATCAATAATCCTTGCTTCTCAAACAATTATGTGTGGTGACAATGATGTTGTAGTTGCTGGAGGGATGGAAAACATGTCAAATGTACCTCATTACTTTGCGAAGGGAAGATATGGTCAGAAATTAGGTGACATGAAGCTTGTAGATGGTATGGTAAAAGATGGACTTACTGATGTATATGGGAATGTACACATGGGCTTATGTGCAGAAAAATGTGCTACTGATAATAATATTAGTAGAGAAGAACAAGATGCTTTTGCTATTGAGTCCTACAAAAGAAGTGCTGAATCATGGGCAAATGGCAAATTCAAAAATGAAGTTATTCCAGTTGAAGTTCCTCAAAGAAGAGGTGAAAACATAATTATTTCAGAAGATGAGGAATATAAAAATGTCAAGTTAGAAAAAATACCAAACTTAAGACCTGTGTTTGACAAAGAGGGCACTATCACAGCTGCAAATGCATCAACATTAAATGATGGTGCCTCTGCTCTTATACTTATGAGCCTAGAAAAAGCAAACGAACTTGGAGTAAAGCCTCTAGCAAAGATTATTAGTTATGCTGATGCTGCTCAGCAGCCAGAATGGTTTACAACTGCACCATCGAAGGCATTACCAATAGCTATTTCAAAATCTGGACTAACAAAAGATAATATTGATTTTTATGAACTAAATGAAGCTTTTTCTGTAGTTGGATTAGCAAATATGAAAATATTAGATCTTAATCCTAAGATTGTAAATGTTAATGGTGGAGCAATTTCTTTAGGTCATCCTCTGGGGAACTCAGGATCAAGAATTATTGTGTCTTTAATAAATGTATTAAAACAAAATAATGGAAAAATAGGTGCTGCAGGAATTTGTAATGGTGGTGGTGGTGCTTCAGCAATGATAATTGAATTAATGTAATGAATTACGGTATTTCACAACTTTCTATAGTTCCTATGAGGGATGATCCATCTGATAAATCAGAAATGATTAATCAAATCTTATTTGGTGAACACTTCAAGATTTTAGAAGCCAGAAAAAAGTGGAGTAGAATCCGTCTTGCACATGATAGCTATGAAGGATGGATATGTAACAAACAAGTTCTCGAAATATCAGAAGATGATTATAAACAATTAGATAAAGATATATCAACAATAACAACTGATATTTTAGATATTATTAAAAAAGATCAGCACCAACCAATTGTGATTGGTAGTATATTACCCTTTTATAAAAGTGGTCATGCTAATATTAATAGTGAAATGTATGAATTTAACGGGCTAACCACTCCTGGTTTTGTTAAAAAACAGAAATTAGTAGAGAATGCATTAATATTTCTTAAAGCACCTTATCTATGGGGTGGCAGATCCCCGCTTGGAATTGATTGTTCAGGATTAACACAAATAGTATATCGCTTGCAAGGGGTTGACCTTCCAAGAGATGCATATATGCAAGCAAAGGTAGGTACAACATTAAGTTTTATTGAGGAAAGCGAACCAGGAGATCTTGCATTTTTTGATGATTCAGAGGGAAAGGTTATACATGTTGGAATAATTTTAAAAAATAATCATATCCTTCATGCCTCAGGAATGGTTAGAATTGATAGAATAGATCAACAAGGAATTTTTAACACTGAACTAGGCTGTCATACTCACAAGCTCAGATTAATTAAAAGCATCTGTTAGAATGCTTGAGATTCCATTAGCTGAACGACTAAGACCTAAAAAAATTACAGAAATAATTGGACAGAAACATCTGATAGGAAAAAAAGGTTCACTTCAAATTACACTAAAAAATAAGCTAATTCCCTCTATAATCTTATGGGGACCACCTGGAGTGGGAAAAACAACACTATCAAACTTAATTGCAAAACAACTTGAGAGAAAATTCTATACTTTGTCTGCAATCAATTCTGGTGTAAAAGATGTTAGAGAAGTAATTGAAAAAGCTTCGTCTCATGGATTATTTGAGCATAAAAATCCAATTCTATTTATAGATGAGATTCATAGATTTAGTAAAGCTCAACAAGATTCCCTTTTAGGAGCTGTAGAAAAAGGAATAATTACTTTAATTGGAGCTACAACTGAAAATCCTTCATTTGAAGTAATTGCAGCACTTCTTTCTAGATGTCAAGTATATACATTAGAAAGTTTGTCTAAAAATGAATTACAGGATCTTTTAGAAAGAGCAATAACTGAAGATGTGTATCTTAAAAAGATTAATATTAACCTAATTGAAACAGATAAATTAATACAACTATCTGGTGGTGATGCTAGAAAACTATTAAATCTATTAGAAATTGTTGTAAATTCAATTGAGGATAAAGAAAAAAATATAACTAATAAAATAACTATTGAAAAGGCTCAGCAGAATATTATTAGATATGATAAAAATGGAGAGCTACATTATGACATAATTTCTGCATTTATTAAATCAATAAGAGGAAGCGACCCAAATGCAGCATTATATTGGTTAGCAAGAATGATTACTGGTGGTGAAGACCCAAAGTTTATTGCAAGAAGATTACTTATTTCAGCTTCTGAAGATATTGGCAATGCAAACCCTACAGCTTTAGTAATTGCTAATAATTGTTTTCAAGCAATTAATGTGATAGGTTACCCAGAAGCAAAAATAACACTTTCCCAAACTGTTATATATCTCGCATGTTCTGAGAAAAGTAATTCATCGTACAAAGCAATAAATGAAGCTATGGAAGAAGTTGAACAAAGTGGAAACCTATCAGTTCCTCTACATTTACGCAACGCACCAACTAAATTGCTCAAGGAATTAGGATATGGAAAAGATTATATAAACTCTCATATTGATACAAAAATTATACATGATTTTTTACCTGAAGAAATAAGTTCAAAAATATTTTATCAACCCTCAAATAACTTCAGAGAAAATAAAAATAAAGATTACCTTCAAAAGAAATGGAAAGGAAAGTATAATTATTAGATTATCTTTGTTTAATGAAAAAAATAATTTATATATTTCTAGGAATTTCAGCTCTATTTTCTTGTAAGCATGAATTAGAATTACCTTCATGGAACATCGATTTAGTTATCCCTGTAGTACATTCTAGATTAAGTATAAATAATCTTATTTCTGATTCAACAACAAATATTGACCAAAACGAATCTGGAATAATATCTCTTATCTTTAAAGAAGAACTAATTAATATTAATCTAGACACATTAATTAAAATCGATGCAATAGCTGATGAGCAAACTCATACTTTAGATTCCGCTAGTTTTGCTGATGTTATTATTTCTGACACTGCTACATTAGGAGAATCAATAAATAAAATACCATTATTATCTTTAGTTCTTCCAAATGGAAGTAGTAATATTATTCCAGCAATACCAAGTATTGCTAGTAATGATACAATAAGTATAAATGCAAGTGAATATTTTGAAACTATGAACCTTTATCAAGGAACACTAAAACTTGACATCAAAAATGAATATCCTACTGATATATCTAATATTAGTCTAACATTAATTAATGCAACCAATCAAAACATAATTGCCACTTTTTTATTCCCTCTTATACCAACCGGTACTACGGTATCAGATAGTGTCTCAATAGCAGGTCAAATATTAGATGAGAACCTTTTTGCTATTTTAGATAATATGGATGTAAATGCAAGTAATGGTGCTGTATTAATAGATTATTCTGATGCAATTATAACTACAATTACAATTTCAGACATTGGAATCACTGAGGCAACTGCGATTTTTCCGGAACAACAATTAACCGAAACACTTAAAGAACATACATTTGATTTAGGCGGGGTTCAGCTAAATGAAGTAGGAATAAAAAGCGGTACCGTAACAGTAAATGTTTTGAGCACCCTACCAAATGGGAAGATGATATATAACATACCATCTTTAAAAAAGAACGGAGTGTCATTCTCTAGTGGTGATATCATTATTCCTCAAGCCACAGGAACTGAATTAACAACTTTCGAATTTAATTTTGAAGGATACAAGTTAGACCTTACAGGAGAAGAAAATAGAAATGGTGGCGATACTATAAATACAATTTATACTGAATCATTTACCTTTATTGATTATACAGGAACATTAGAAACAATTAATGCTACAGATAGTTTCTATTCATATATTGAATTTGATCTTACACCTGAATATGCAACTGGATTTTTAGGTACTGATACAATAAGCTTTGGTCCTGAAATTATAGAATCAGATATTTTTGATTTTATTCAATCAGGAAGTATTGACTTTGAACAGGCTGATATGAGTATTAATATTAACAATTTTATTGGAGCAGATATGGGTTTACAGATTACCAATTTAAGTTCAACAAATGAGAATACTGAAGTAAATGCATCCATTGATAACAATTTTATTTACGAAATAAATAGAGCACAAAATATTGACAATCAAATAAATTCAACACTTACCCAAATTAACTTTGAAGGAGATAAATTATTAGAAATATTCCCTAATAAATTTAATACTTCAGCCACCTTTTACCTTAACCCATATGGTCAAAATGTAATTGAGGATTTTCTATATCCAGAGTTTACTTTAGATGCAAACATAAATATTGAAGTTCCGCTAAAAGTAAATGCAAATAATCTCACTTTAGTAGATACTTCAGAAATAGAAATTAACGAAATTTCTAATTATGAGATTCAAAAAGTTTTCTTTAATATAGAGAATGGATTTCCTTTAGATATTAAATTAAAAATCTTGCTTTTGGATGTGAACGATATTATTATTGATACATTAGTTCAAGATATTAATATTGATGCTGCTCAAGTTGATGTAAATAATATTGTTGTAAATAATCAAATGACAACAGTTGAAGTAGATTACCAAGACTTTACTAATGTTAAAAAAGCTATTTTAATTTCATCATTAAATACAATACCAAATAACGAATATATTAGTTTGTATTCAAATTATGAAATTGATATTGCTATAAGTGCGAAGATTAATAAATTATTAAGTAAGTAATTAATGAAGAAAATAATTCTATTATTATTTGTTCCACTTAGTGTCTTCTCTCAAGCTACTGATAATAAAATATTTTGGAATAGTAACTTTCACTTTGAAAGTAATAGCATTAATAGAAACATTATAAGTAATTTATTAGATGACAACATAATAACAAATCAAATGATTGATGACTGGCTTAATAGTTCTACAAGTGAATACAACATAATTCATTCAGAGATCCTAAATAGTCTTGATTATAAATTCTTTGTAAAAAAAATGCATTTTGGGATTAGTATTTCTGACAACAATATCCTTAATACAAAGTTTACTGATGATTTAATTAAGTTAGCTTTTAAAGGAAATTATTTTTACCAAGATCAGAAGTTAGATTTTGGAGGTTCAAATTTTAGAGCTAGTAGATTTCAGCAGTATAAATTTATTTTTGGTAAAAAATTTAACAACTATATAATAAGTAGTGGTATATCTTATCTGTCTGGAAACCACCATTTATCTTACATAATAAATGAAGGTACTTTATTTACAGCTCCATATGGAAGTCATTTAGACATCTTATATAATATGAATGCATTTGTAACAGATACATCAGACTTTACTTTATTTGCTAATAATGGAAATGGTTTTGCATTTGATTTTAGTGCAGAATTCAAGATTCAAAAAAGCAATATATTATTCTCAATATCTGATCTAGGATTTATTAATTGGAATAAATCTTCTGTCATATTAGATACTGACAGTACTTTTAATTTTAGTGGAATATTAATTAATGATATTTTCAATTTCAATGATTCTATATTAGAGAATACATTTAATACAGATTTACCTAATACAAAAAAGAATACATTTAAATCATATATACCTGCTACTGTAAACTTAACAATAAATAGTATATCCAAATATAAATATTTTAAAAACTATTCATTTGGTATAATTGCAAAGTGGTATCCCTATATAGACGATACACCACTGTCATTTTTAAAAATCAAGCAAGGCTTTAAGCAATCAAATTTCAAAAATCTTTATTTTATCAATTCAATTATCAAAACTAAATATTACGACTTGATTCCAAAACTTAGTTATGGTGGATATAGCCAAGATACAAATCTTGGTCTCGCATTAGCTAAGGGCAAAAAAAATAAACTTATTTTAGGCACATATAACTTACTTGATTTAATAAATAATAATGATGCAAATTCACTAAGTATATATATAAATTTGACCAAACACTTTTAATATGTTAAATAACATTCAAAACATTAACCATAAAGATAGTGGGAACTTCTTTTTAATTGCTGGGCCTTGTGCAATAGAAGGCGATAAAATGTCTATAGAAATAGCAGAAAAAATATTAACTATTTCTAACAATTTAAAAATACCATTTATTTTTAAAGGAAGTTACCGTAAGGCAAATAGAAGTAGAATAGATTCATTTACAGGAATAGGTGATTTAAAAGCATTAGAAATCATTAAAAAAATTGGTACATCATTAAATATTCCTACTACAACTGATATTCATTCTGCAGATGAAGCTTTATTAGCATCTAAATATGTTGATATATTACAAATACCCGCATTTCTTTGTCGTCAGACAGATATACTTGTCGCAGCAGCAAAAACAGGGAAAATTATAAACATTAAGAAAGGACAATTCCTTTCAGCTGAAAATATGATATATGCTGTAGATAAAGTTAGAGAAAGTGGTAATAATAAAATAATGCTAACTGATCGTGGTACTATGTTTGGTTATCAAGATCTAATTGTTGACTACAGAGGTATTCCCAAAATGCAGGATTTTAACGTACCTGTAGTTTTAGACATTACACATTCGTTACAAAAACCAAATCAAGAGCAAGGAATAACTGGTGGAGATCCAGATATGATTGAAACTATTGCTAAAGCAGGAATAGCAACAGGAGTTGACGGAATATTTATAGAAACACATTCAGATCCTAAAAATGCTAAATCAGATGGAATGAATATGTTAAAATTAGATAATCTTGAAAATTTACTTGAAAAACTTATTAAAATAAGAAAAGCTATTGTAGAATAATCTTCTTTTTAATTATTTCATTTTTAGTTTTAATTTCTAAGAAGTAGATTCCTTTAGATTGATTCTCTAATGAGATTTTCTTTGTGTACTCACCAATAAACTGTTCTGTCTTTTCACTAACTATCTCCTCTCCCATTACATTCATTATTCTTATATCAATGCTTTGAATTGTTTCTGAACTGAAACTAATAT